>NZ_QRME01000003.1:429921-449947 GCF_003472565.1 Bacteroides sp. AM10-21B
TAATTTATATCAAGAGTATCTGTCATTCAGAGCGTAGCGAAGAATCTACTCTCTTTATGTATACACAAAGAAGAGATTCTTCGCTACGCTCTGAATGACAGATAGTATAAACTAATTATGCACATTTACTTATTTACTTAGTGTACATTTACTTAATAAAGAAAAAAGAATAATGAAAAAGACTGGTAACGGAATATTTCCATTGCCTAATATAAATAAAACAAACAGTAGTTATGAGAAAAAGTAATTTGAAGTTGGTTGCAACCATGTTGGTTTGCGGTGCATTTTTGTTTTCATCTTGTATAGGTTCTTTCGCCCTGCACGGAAAGTTACTGGACTGGAATCGTAATATCAGCTCTAAGTTTGTGAACGAGTTGGTTTTCCTTGCTTGTAACGTTATTCCGGTATATGGCATCTGCTATTTGGCTGATGCGTTGGTTATCAACTCCATTGAGTTTTGGAGCGGTAACAATCCGATAGCAAGTGTAGGTGATGTAAAGAAAGTAAAGGGTGAAAACGGCAACTATCTTGTAAAGACTCTGGAGAATGGCTATTCCGTTCAGAAGGAGGGTGAAGAGACATCTATGGAATTGCTTTACGACCAAGACCTGAATTCTTGGAATGTAGTTTATGAGGGTAATAGTACAGAGTTGCTGAAGATAAACGGTGACGGTACAGCGCAAATGGCGTTGCCCAACGGTGAGGCGATGAATGTGACATTGGATGCCCAAGGTGTTTCCGCTGCCCGTCAGGCAACAATGATTGATACATACTACGCTGCCCGGTAAAGAGGACGTTTTATTTCTTTGAGTTGGAGAGTGTGCCAAAATGTAAAGCCTGTCAACATTTTGGCGCACTTCTTCTCCTTTATTTGTTGGCGTCCGGGAAAAAAGATGTATATTTGTTCTGTCGTTATCTAAAAGCGTACGTATATGAATAACAAAATCTATCCTATCGGCATACAGAACTTCGAGAGCCTTCGCAGGGATGGTTATTTCTATGTTGATAAAACAGCGTTGATTTATCAAATGGCAAAGACCGGACGTTATTATTTTCTCAGTCGTCCGCGCCGTTTCGGAAAAAGTTTACTGATTTCTACTATCGAGGCTTATTTCCGGGGGAAGAAAGAGTTGTTCGAGGGATTGGCGATAGAAAAGCTGGAAAAAGAATGGTTGGAATATCCCATTCTGCATCTGGACTTGAATATAGAGAAGTATGATACCGTCAATAGTCTGGATAAAATCCTGAATAAACATCTTTCTGATTGGGAAGAAAAATATGGTACTCGTTCCTCCGAAACATCTTTTTCCCTGCGCTTTGCCGGAGTGGTTCGGCGTGCCTGCGAACAGGCGGGACGCCCGGTCGTGATTCTTGTGGACGAATATGACAAACCCATGCTTCAGGCTATCGGCAACGAAGAGCTGCAGAGGGAATACCGTAATACTCTGAAACCTTTCTATGGCGTACTGAAAACAATGGACGGCTGCATCAAGTTTGCCATGCTGACAGGAGTCACCAAGTTCGGCAAGGTCAGCGTGTTCAGTGACTTGAACAATTTGGAAGATCTTTCGATGTGGAACGAATACGTCGCTCTTTGCGGCATTACCGACAAGGAACTGCATGAAACACTGGAAGCGGAAATGCGCGAATTTGCCGCTGTGCAAGGTACTACGTACGAGCAGTTCTGCAACAAGTTACGTGAGTATTACGATGGCTATCACTTTACGCACAACTCCGTCGGTTTGTACAACCCTTTCAGTTTGCTCAATGCTTTCAAGCGTAAGGAGTTCGGCAGCTATTGGTTTGAGACGGATACACCTACCTATCTCGTGAAGCTGCTGAAGAAGCATCATTACGATTTGGAGCGCATGGCCTACGAAGAAACCGATGCCCAAGTGCTGAACAGCATTGACTCTGAATCTACCAATCCTATCCCTGTAATTTACCAAAGCGGTTATCTCACGATAAAAGGGTATGATGAACGCTTCGGCATTTATACGCTGGGCTTTCCGAACCGTGAAGTAGAGGAAGGCTTTGTCCGTTTTCTACTGCCTTTCTATGCGAATACAAACAGAATAGACGCCCCGTTTGAAATACAGAAATTTGTTCGCGAAATAGAAAACGGAGACTATGACGCTTTCTTTTGCCGCCTGCAGAGTTTCTTTGCAGATACGCCCTACGAACTGGTTCGTGACTTGGAACTGCATTATCAAAATGTACTCTTCATCGTTTTTAAGCTGATGGGTTTCTATACTAAAGTGGAATATCACACCAGCGAAGGTCGCATAGATCTTGTGTTGCAGACGGATAAATATATCTATATTATGGAATTCAAGCTGGATGGTACAGCGGAGGAAGCCTTGCTGCAAATCAATGAGAAGCAATATGCCTTACCTTTTGCGGCTGACAACCGTAAACTCTTTAAGATAGGGGTGAACTTCAGCACACAGACGCGAAACATTGAGCGTTGGGTTGTGGAATGATTGAAAACTATTTCCCGTACAGCTTGTCAATCAAATCTTGACGTCCTATCCGTTTCAGTTCATTGATGATATTTCTCCGTTCTTCGGGTTTATACCAGAAGAAGAACTGGCGTTGCGCCAGTTTCTCGCGCTGTGTCTTGGCACTGAACACCGGCTCCAGTGTATAAGGATGGAAGCCTGTGTACCATGCTTCGGTGGCTACCGTCATAGGGGTGGGAGTAAAGTCCTGTACCTGCTCCAGATGGAAATCCAACCGCTTGGTGATGACGGCAAGTTCCGCCATATCCTCTTCCTTACAACCGGGATGACTGGAGATGAAGTAGGGGATGAGCTGCTGCCGCAAGCCTTCTTCACGATTGATTCGGTCGAATATTTTCTTGAACTCTCCGAACTGGCTGAAGGATGGTTTGCGCATGATGTTGAGCACACGTTCCGAGGTGTGTTCCGGTGCAACTTTAAGACGGCCGCTTACGTGACGGGCTATGAGTTCGCAGGTGTATTGCTGCGTGCTTTTATTGATTTTGGGGTCTTTGCTCTGATGCAGCAACAAGTCGTAGCGCACACCGCTGCCTATAAATGACTTTTTGATGCCCGGCAGGCTGTCTACCGCATGATAGATATCGAGTAGCGGGCTGTGGTCTGTGTTCAGGTTAGGGCATACTTTGGGATGGATGCACGACGGGCGCTTGCACTTCTTGCATACGGCTTCATCACGTCCCCGCATCTTGTACATATTGGCGGAAGGGCCTCCCAAATCGCTAAGATAGCCTTTGAAATCCGGTAATTCCATTACGGCCTTTACTTCCTTTAAGATACTTTCCTTGCTGCGGCTGACGATGAATTTGCCCTGATGCGCCGAAATGGTACAGAAAGCACAGCCGCCGAAACATCCGCGGTGGATATTGACGGAGAACTTAATCATGTCGTATGCCGGTATGCGTTTCCCTTTGTATTTGGGGTGTGGAAGGCGGGTGTAGGGCAGGTCGAAAGAACGGTCGAGTTCCGCTTCTGTCAAGGGAGGATAAGGCGGATTGACAACAACTGTGTGCTTGCCTACGGTTTGCAGGATACGCGAAGCTGCATATTTATTGCTCTCTTCCTCAATATGGCGGAAGTTGGCAGCTTGCTTCTTCTTGTCTTTCAGGCATTCTTCGTGCGGAAAGAGGGTTATGTCTCCTTCCTGTGGCAGAACTTCTTTTTTAGTGAGGTAAGCCAGTTGGGGGATGTCGAAGACAGGCTGTTGTTGCTTCAACCTTTTCACAAGTTCCACAATGGGCTTCTCACCCATGCCGTATATCAGTGCATCGGCGCCGCTATCCGTAAGAATACTTGGGCGTACGCGGTCTTGCCAGTAGTCGTAATGAGTCAGCCGGCGCATACTTGCCTCGATGCCACCCAATATGACGGGTACATCGGGGTATAGCTTTTTCAGGATTTGCGTATAGACAATCGAGGGATATTCGGGACGCATATCCGGACGTGCATCGGGAGTATAGGCGTCATCACTGCGGAGACGCTTGTTGGCAGTATATTTGTTGACCATACTGTCCATACAGCCTGCACTGACACCAAAGAAAAGGCGGGGACGTCCCAGTTTCTTGAAGTCACGCAAGTCATCGCGCCAGTTGGGTTGGGGAATAATCGCCACACGCAACCCTTCCGCTTCGAGTATGCGCCCTATTACGGCTGCTCCGAATGACGGATGATCCACATATGCATCACCGCTGAACAAAATAACGTCCAACTCATCCCACCCGTGAAGTTCCACTTCTTTCTTGGTTGTAGGCAACCAGTCAGTCAGTTTGTATTCTTTCATGGGTGCAAAGATACGGAAAGTTTTAATCACTTGCAGAACTGCACCAGCATTTCCTCTCCGTCATAAATTTCGCGAAAACCGATTTGTTGCTCGGCAAGATACTCCTTGAGGTCATTAAAGGCGGTTGCGTCGTCCATAATGATTTCCAGTTTCTCGCCTTTTCCGGCTTCGCACATGGCCTTTATAGCGGGGATGAGAGGGCTGTAAAGTTTCTGTCCGCGTGTGTCGATGGTTTTCATTTATCTTCTTCCTCTTCTATGGTTTCTTGTTGGGAAAGCCATTGCAGGTAAAGCTTGATGAGCTGTTGCAACCCGAAGGCCTTCATATTGTTATGATAGATAACGTCGATGCAGAGGTCGAGGAGGTCTTTGCTGTCCTCTTCCTGTGAGGCGATGAGGGAACGTATATTCAGCTTGAGCTTGTCAAGAACGGTTTCGTCTACGATGCCGGTGCTGTCGATGAGATGACGGAATAGTCCGTATTTCTCGATGGTGGCAAGGTTCACTTCTGATATTTCTAAGCTGCGGGTTCCGCTGGGATTGGCTTGTATGGTATACATGGCGTTAATGTTTTAATGATTAATGTTTGATAATCTATATTTTCTGTAGAAGCAAAGATAAGTTTTTCACCACAGATAATGCATATTTCCGCAGATTATTTATCAAGATTCTTGTTATTATTTGCGTATTCATCGGGTGTGCCCGCCCTTGCCGTACGAAAGTACACAAAAAAGAGAGGGGTTATGTCGAAATGTAAAAGTCCTATCATTAGCTTTTACATTTTGACACAACCCTCTCTTGTTGCTATTTAGTAAACATTTACAGCGGAATGTATTCTACGAAAGCTTCCATTGCCTCGTAAGATGCAAGTCCCAGACTGTCGTACAGTGCGGCTGTACCACGGTTGCGGTCCTCGCTGCGCTGCCAGAACAGGCGTTCGTCGTTGCCGAGGAACGGTGCACTCTCCATCTGGCTTTGGTGTTTCAGGATAGAGTTACGTTTGGCACGCAATTCTTCCGGGCTGATAGGCACTGCCATTTCAATGTTTTCAATTTCCCATTCTGCCCATGCGCCGCGATACATCCAGATGCGGCAGTCTTTCAGCCATTTGGCGTCCTCTTCCTTTTCAAGGTCGATGGCTGCAAATACGGCATCCGTACAAACACGGTGTGTGCCGTGCGGGTCGGCAAGGTCGCCGGCTACAAAGATTTGGTGAGGTTTCACTTCGCGCAACAGGTTACGTACGATTTCCACATCGGCTTCGCTGATAGGGTTCTTCTGAATCTTACCTGTTTCGTAGAACGGCAGGTCGAGGAAGTGGCAGTGATCCAACGGAATGTTGTTGTATGTACAGGCGGTACGTGCTTCGCCGCGACGTATCAGACCTTTGATGGTCAGGATGTCGCGAGTGTCCATATCACCGTCTTTCTTATCTTTCAAGTAGTTGCGGATTTCCGTGTATTTCTCGTTGATAACCTGGTCTTCACTGTTGTTGAAGAGTTGGTTGAAACCGTTGATGAAGTGCAGGAAGCGGATTACTTCTTCATCGCCTACGGCAATGTTGCCGGAAGTCTCATATGCCACATGCACGTCGTGTTTCTGTTCTACCAGACGACGGATAGTGCCCCCCATGGATATAACATCATCATCCGGATGCGGAGAGAATACGATGATACGCTTGGGGTACGGTTTCGCACGTTCGGGACGATAGGTATCGTCTGCGTTCGGCTTGCCGCCCGGCCAACCGGTGATGGTGTGCTGCAGGTCATTGAAAATCTTGATATTTACGTTGTATGCAGAACCGTAAAGGGCAAGCAATTCGCTCAGACCGTTTTCGTTGTAGTCTTTATTGGTCAGCTTCAGAATCGGTTTTCCGGTCAGTTGGCACAACCAGACAATGGCGCTGCGAATCAGCTTGTCGTTCCATTCGCAGGAAGTCACCAGCCAGGGACGTTGGATACGTGTCAGGTTGGCGGCAGCCGAAAGGTCGATAGCAATATGGGCATTGTTGTGCGTTTGCAGATAAGATGCGGGAATGGTATCCTTAACATTGCCTTCCACACATTCTTTCACCATTTTGGCTTTTTCTTCACCCCATGCCAGCAGATATACTTTCTTGGCGGAGAGAATCGTAGCCACACCCATAGTGATGGAGCTTATCGGGGTATTTTCAATAGTACCGAACGTCTTGGATGCTTCGTTGCGCGAGTCGCTGTCCAACAGAATCAGACGGGTGGTGGAGTTCATGCGTGAACCCGGTTCGTTGAACCCGATGTTGCCGACACGTCCGATACCCAATACGGCTATGTCAATTCCGCCAAAGCTTTCGATACGTTGCTCGTACAAGCGGCAGTATTCGAAAATGGTATCTTTGGCAATAGTACCGTTGGGGCTGAACACGTTCTGCATATCAATATCCACGTGGTCGAGGAGCATTTCCTTCAAGGCGTTGAGGTTGCTGTTGACCGCGTCCGATGCCAGAGGATAGTACTCATACAGGTTGAATACCACTACATTGCGGAAACTCAGTCCTTCTTCTTTATGCATACGTACAAGGGCCGAATATACATTGCGCGGAGAGTTACCGCCTGCCAAGGCAAGCACGCAGAAGCGTCCGGCTTTCTGCTTGTCACGAATCACTTGTGCAATGTCCAACGCAATTTGGTTGGCTCCTTCTTCGGGAGACTCATAAATGTCTGTCGGAATTTTTTCGAGACGTGTCAGTACCGACCGTTCGAAAGCGTTCTCAGGTCTGTAGTACCTGGGGGATACTCTGTTTAGAGTAATTTGAGAACTAAGATTGGTTTTCATACAATAATTTGGTTATTAATAAAATGATTAAAGCTGTTCGCTTATTCAAAACTTAACAAAAATACGAAAAACAAAGTTCATTCGCATTATGTTGAGATAAATTTTATGATAAAGTATTGGTTTCAGGTACTAATTTACCCATTGCCCATACTGCTCTTATCTTTAATTCTTCGTCCATAACGATAATATCAGCGTCTTTTTCCTTCTGGAGCGATCCCTTGCGGTCATATACACCCATGATGCGTGCCGGTGTTTCGGACACCATACGCACGGCGTCTGCCAAAGGTATGTCAGCTTTCTGTACCATTGTGCGTATCAGGCGGTCCATGGTTGCCACACTGCCGGCAAGGGCGGAGTGGTCTGCCAGCTTGCATACGCCGTCTTCAATGATGACACGAGGGTCGAAGGCCTCTTTGCTGTCACTTGCGGCACATGCCAGGGCGTCGGTGATGGCGCACATCCGTTCCACGCCTTTTATCTTGTAGACCAGACGCAGGATTGTGGGCGGTACGTGAATTCCGTCGGCCACTACTTCCACTGTCATATCGTCCATGAGGTAAATGCTCTCCACAGTTCCTTCGTATTTATATTCACGGCGTTTGTGGAATCCGGGCATTGCGTTGTAGAAGTGTGTGGCATGTGTATATCCGGCTTCATAGGCGGTGCGTATATCTTCAAATTCGGCTTGGGTATGGGCTACCGAAGCCAAGATGCCTTTTCCGGTGATGTATTTACCGAACTGCATGGCTCCGGGCAATTCGGGAGCGGCATCCCAGCGTTTGATGCAGTGCCAGTTTTCTACGATAGGGATATATTCGTTAGGATCGGGATTCTTGATGTTCTCGGGCATCTGTCCGCCTGCCATTGCCATATTCAGATAGTGCCCCTCGAGATGAAGACCCAGTATCGGACTATCTTTTTCAGCCATCATCTTCGTGCAAGTTTCCGCCGCCTGCTCAATCATCGGTACGGTGGAGGAGGACAGGGTAGGGAATATACTGGTAGTTCCGTATTTCATGTGGGTCTTGACAGCACCTCGGAAAGCATCTTCGGTACATTCCATGAAATCGCGTCCGCCGCCGCCATGCGCATGGATTTCTACACCGCCGGGCAGTACATACATTCCTTTTACATCAATCAGCTGTGCACCGATAACGGCAAGATCGCAATTGGTTACTTCTAAAATTTTTCCGTCTCTGATAAGTACGGAACCGTCCTTGAGCCATCCTTGCGGGGTCAAGATACGTGCGTTGATAAGTTGAGTCAACATAGGATTTAGGGGTTAGTGTTAATAAATAAATTGTGTCAGTCGTTAGACATCGTTTCAAAGGACAAAAATAACTACTTTTTGGGTAAGATGCGCTTATACGTTTAGATATTTTCATTAAATACTCTAAAATTTGATGCGTAATATTTAAAGAAATACCTATTTAATATCTTTTAATCAGGATGATGGTAGGCGGGAACTTTAATTTCGTTATTTTGTTTTACCTATAATAAACTTATAAAACTATTGATTATGAAAACATGGAAAGTAGAAGCAGCTATTATTGCCCTCGGTATGGTTTTGCTGGGAGTGGTAATAAAATGGGGTATAAACGACTTTATAGACAAAGAACGTATTGTCAGTGTAAAGGGGCTGGCAGAAATGGAAGTTCCCGCTGATAAGGTGATATGGCCTTTGATGTACAAGGACATCGGGAATGACCCGTCTTTGCTCTATGCCAATATGGAACAGAAGAATAAGGCTATTGTGAAGTTCCTGGAAAGCAACGGCATCGCGAAAGAAGAAATCAGTATCGCCCCTCCGGAGGTGATAGATATGCAGGCCGAACGCTATGGAAACCGCGATATAGTTTATCGGTATAATGCCACATCGGTCATTACGGTTACTTCAAAGGATGTGGATAAAGTGCGGAAGCTGATGTCGGAGCAAGCCGAACTGCTGAAACAGGGCATTGCCATTAGCGGAGGTGATTATCGCTATAACGTAGTGTATGAGTTTACAGGCTTGAACGACGTGAAACCGCAAATGATAGAAGAAGCCACGAAGAATGCCCGTGCAGCTGCCGAGAAGTTTGCAAAAGACTCGGATAGCAGTCTGGGAAAGATACGGAATGCCTCGCAGGGACAATTTTCCATATCGGACAGAGATGCCAATACACCTTATATTAAAAGTATACGCGTAGTGACTACCGTGAATTATTATCTGAAACGATAATGAAAGAATCCGCATCTTTCCATGCGGGAAATTTACTCCTGAATCCTTGCAGTGCGGGAAGTTCAAGGGTGGCGGTGGCAGTTCCTTCTTCATTGTCGGGAACTTGAGCCATCAGTTCACCTTTGTAGGAGTAGATGGCGCTGCCGCCGTTGTAGGGGAATTGATTGCCGTCCGTACCGACGCGGTTAACTCCGCAGACATAACAGATGTTTTCCAGAGCGCGTGCCTGCAAAAGTACATCCCAGACTTTTCGTCGGGGTACGGGCCAGTTGGCAACGTAAATTACCAAATCGTATTCATTGTTTACATTCCGGCTCCACACCGGGAAACGAAGGTCGTAGCACACGAGCAACAGTATGTTCCAACCCCGATACGGGATTATGGTACGACGACTGCCTGCCGTGAAATGTTCCGTTTCGCTGCCCATACGGAACAGATGCCGTTTGTCGTAGAAGTAGGTCTCTCCTTCGGGAGTGATGAAAAAGGCGCGGTTGTAGTAGGCGTGGCGTTCGCGGGAAATGTAGCTTCCGGCGATGGCTATCCGGTACTCCGAAGCCCATTGGCGCAAGGTAGTAATGGTATCGCCTGTTACCGGTTCCGCCAGTTTATCGGTGTTCATGCTGAAGCCGGTAGAAAAAGTTTCCGGCAAAACAACAATCTCCGCCGCTCCGCGAAGTGTTTCCAGCTTTTCGCGAAGACGACGGAGATTGTCTTGTTTATTTTCCCAAGCAATATCCGTTTGCAGGATACTGACACGTAGTTGGTTCATTTTGACAAGCGGTTGTTGCCAACCGTTCTTTTAAATCGTTCCGATTGAGAAATTTTCAGGTACCTTTCCATGAAAGTCCTTGAAATAGAGTTTTATCTCATGCATATCCTTTTCAAAATCTCCCGTCGGCATTATTGCTTTGGTGGAGGTTATGGTCTTGGAAGGATAATCTATACCGATTAGCATGATAGGGACTTGTGCTTGCCGGGCGATGAAGTAAAATCCCTTTTTCCAGTTAGGATTGGGCTTACGTGTTCCTTCCGGAGTGATGGCTAAATGGAACTGTTTGCTTTCGGCAAATTTGTGTGCCATTTGGTCCACTAAGGAAGTTTTGCGGTTCCGGTCTACCGGTATACCGCCCACAGCTTTGAATATCAAACCCAACGGGAAGAAAAACCACTCTTTCTTCATCATAAAGCTGGTTTTCCGTCCGATGGCGCCATAAAACAGTTTACCGATAAATAAATCCCAGTTGGATGTATGCGGTGCTGCACAGATGACACATTTGTCATAGTTGGGCACTGTTACATTTGTTTTCCAGCCTAACAGGCGATAATAGATAAAACTATATAGTCTTTTCTTCATTCTTATTATTTAAGTTTGCCGATAGCTTCGATAACTTCGTCCACTTTTGCGTTAAAATCAGAACGGAATTTCTTGTAGTAACCTTTTACATTTCCCGGTTCGGTGTGGCTGATGCGGCTGATGAATTCATCTTGTATTTTCAGAATCTTGCCCATTAGCTCATCGGCTTTCTTTTTGTCTGTTCCGGGCACGTACAGGCTGTTCATCAGACATTCGGCGAATAACTCACCGGTAATATAGTTGACGTTCTTTTTCAATACTCTTCTACTTGCCATAATCTTTACTTTTTATGTGAATAAATTGAATTATTTTCGGTAAAGATAGTGTTTTTCTCAATGAGTGGAGAGGAAAAATGGGATTTTATGTGTTTTTAATGAGAGACGGTTCGTGGAATAATTCTACATTTGTGGAGATTTTCTACAATCCAAGTGTGGAATATAAATAGGGTATGAGTACCTTATATATGCGTTTACAGCTGATAATTAAACTATTATATAACAAAGATAGCCCCTTGCCGGCTTTTGGCATTGCGTTTGCTTTGAATAAAAGAAACAGGGTTAATTTTAATAAACAAACAAGCATGAGACTATTTTTTACGAAAAGAGAATTAAAGCTGAGAAAAAAAAGGGTAATAATGATGATAGCCTGTATGGCGGTGCTGCTTGCCGGTTATCTGATATTGACTTGGCCGAAAAAAGTTCAGCCGGAGGCTCCCACTGTAATTGTGGAGCCTGCCGAAGTGGGTGATGTGGAAATTTTCGGTGAATATGTAGGCCGTATTCGTGCGCAGCAGTTTGTGGAAGTACGTGCACGCGTGGAGGGTTATTTGGAAAGTATGCTTTTCGCCGAAGGTAAATATGTAACCAAGAATCAAGTCTTGTTTGTCATCAATCAGGACCAGTATCGTGCAAAGGCTGATAAGGCTCGTGCACAGTTGAAGAAAGACGAGGCGCAAGCGTTGAAAGCCAAGCGTGACTTGGAACGTATTCGGCCTTTGTATGCGCAGAATGCCGCCAGCCAGTTGGATTTGGATAATGCACAGGCAGCTTATGAAACTGCCGAGGCTTCTGTTTCCATGAGCCAAGCCGATTTGGATCAGGCGGAACTGGAATTGGGTTATACCATTGTACGTTCTCCCCTGTCGGGACATATCAGTGAAAGGAATGTAGACTTGGGAACACTGGTGGGACCGGGAGCCAAATCCTTGCTTGCCACTGTAGTGAAGAGCGATACGGTGCTGGTGGATTTCAGTATGACTGCATTGGATTACCTTAAAAGCAAGGAACGTAATATCGAAATAGGCCGTCAGGACTCTACCCGTTCTTGGCAGCCCAATATTACGATTACTTTGGCAGATAACACTGTCTATCCTTATAAAGGTTATGTAGATTTTGCCGAACCGCAGGTTGATCCGCAGACTGGTACATTCTCCGTCCGTGCCGAGATGCCCAATCCGAACAGGGTATTATTGCCGGGGCAGTTTACGAAAGTGAAACTGTTGCTGGATGTACGCGAGGGTGCGGTAGCGGTTCCTCAAAAGGCGGTTACCATTGAAAAGGGCGGAGCTTATATTTATGTAATGCGCCGCGACTCTACGGTTGAGAAACGTTTCATCGAATTAGGACCGGAGTTTGGCAACAACATGGTTGTTGAACGCGGACTGGTGGCAGGCGAGCAGGTAGTGACAGAAGGTTTCCACAAGCTCACTCCGGGTATGAAAGTACGTGCGCAGGCCGTTTCCGAGAATAAATCACAGGATAACAATCTCTCAAAGTAATGACAGTATGAAAGTGACTTTCTTTATAGACCGCCCGGTATTCTCGGCGGTGATATCGATTGTGATTGTGATTGTCGGTATCATCGGTCTGACGATGCTTCCGGTGGATCAATATCCGCAGATAACGCCTCCTGTTGTGAAAATCAGCGCCTCCTATCCGGGAGCAAGTGCGCTGACCGTATCGCAAGCGGTGGCAACTCCTATCGAACAGGAAATAAACGGTACTCCGGGTATGTTGTATATGGAGTCCAACAGTTCAAACTCCGGCGGTTTCTCGGCAACGGTGACTTTTGATGTGTCTGCCGACCCGGATTTGGCTGCCGTAGAAATTCAGAACCGTGTGAAGCTGGCGGAAAACCGCCTGCCTGCCGAAGTTATCCAAAACGGTATTTCGGTGGAGAAGCAAGCCCCTAGCCAGTTAATGACTATCTGTTTGACTTCCAGTGACCCGAAGTTCGATGAAATCTATTTGAGTAACTTTGCTACCATCAACGTGCTCGACCTCTTGCGTCGTATTCCCGGTGTGGGACGTGTGTCCAATATCGGTAGCCGTTACTATGCCATGCAGATTTGGGCTATGCCGGACAAGCTGGCGAACTTCGGTTTGACTGTGCAGGATTTGCAGAACGCATTGAAGGATCAGAACCGCGAGTCGGCTGCCGGTGTATTGGGACAACAACCGGTACAAGGTTTGGACATTACTATTCCTATTACAACGCAAGGTCGTCTGAGTTCCGTAAAGCAATTTGAGGATATTGTAGTCCGTGCCAATGCCAATGGGTCTATTATCCGTCTCCGCGATGTGGCGCGTGTATCGCTCGAAGCCTCTTCGTACAGTACGGAAAGCGGCATCAATGGCGAAAATGCAGCCGTTCTCGGTATCTATATGCTTCCGGGAGCCAATGCTATGGAAGTGGCGGACAATGTGAAGAAGGCAATGGAAGAAATCAGTGCGAACTTTCCTGAAGGAATGAGCTACGAGATACCGTTTGATATGACTACCTATATTTCGGAGTCTATTCACGAGGTATATAAAACATTGTTCGAGGCATTGGTTCTGGTGGTATTGGTGGTGTTCCTTTCGCTGCAAAGTTGGCGCGCAACTTTAATTCCCGTTGTCGCAGTGCCCATATCCTTGATAGGTACTTTCGGCTTCATGCTGATTTTCGGCTTCTCGTTGAACATCTTGACTTTGTTGGGATTGATTCTCGCTATCGGTATTGTGGTGGATGATGCCATTGTGGTGGTGGAGAATGTAGAACATTTAATGGAGACGGAAAAACTTTCACCTTATGAGGCAACCAAGAAAGCTATGAGCGGTTTGACAGGCGCTTTGATTGCTACCTCATTGGTACTCTGTGCCGTATTTGTTCCGGTAAGTTTCCTAAGCGGCATCACCGGACAGTTATATCGCCAGTTTACCATTACTATTGCGGTATCCGTATTACTCTCTACGGTTGTGGCGTTGACGCTTAGCCCTGTGATGTGCTCGCTTATCCTGAAGCCCGGTAGCGGAAAGAAAAAGAATATTGTGTTCCGCAAGATTAATGAATGGCTGAATATCAGCAACCATAAGTATGTCGGTGTTATCAGTCGCGTCATCAAGCATCCCAGACGCTTGATGAGTACATTCGGTATGGTACTGATTGCTATTTTCATTATTCACCGTCTGATACCTACCAGCTTCTTGCCGGCCGAAGACCAAGGCTATTTTAAAGTAGAACTGGAACTGCCGGAGGGCGCTACACTGGAACGCACTCGCGTGGTGACCGATCGTGCGGTGAAGTATTTGGAACAGAACCCGTATGTGGCTTATGTGCAGAATGTAACGGGTAGCAGTCCGCGTGTAGGAAGCAATCAGGCACGCAGTGAACTCACTGTTATCTTGAAGCCTTGGGAAGACCGCAAGAACACTACCATTAACGAAATAATGGAGAAAGTGGAAAAGGACTTGACAGAATATCCCGAATGTAAAGTCTATCTCTCCACTCCGCCTGTGATTCCGGGATTGGGAACATCCGGCGGTTTTGAAATGCAACTTGAAGCGCGGGGCGAGGCTACCTTTGACAACTTGGTACAGGCAGCGGATACTTTGATGTACTATGCCCGGAAGCATAAGGAACTGACGGGGCTTTCGTCTTCTTTGCAATCCGAAATCCCGCAACTCTATTTTGATGTAGACCGTGACAAGGTGAAGATGCTGGGTGTGCCGTTGGCGGATGTGTTCTCTACGATGAAAGCCTATACAGGTTCCGTATATGTGAACGACTTCAATATGTTCAACCGTATATATAAAGTGTATATCCAAGCGGAAGCTCCGTATCGTGAGCACAAAGAGAACATTAATCTGTTCTTTGTAAAAGCTGCCAACGGTGCAATGGTTCCGTTGACCTCATTGGGTAATGCATCCTATACCACTGGACCGGGTAGTATCAAACGTTTCAATATGTTTACCACTGCCGTTATTCGCGGTTCGGCTGCACAAGGTTACAGCTCCGGTCAGGCTATGGAGATTATGGAACAGATAGCGCGCGACCATTTGCCGGACAATATAGGTATTGAGTGGAGCGGACTTTCCTATCAGGAAAAGAAGGCAGGCGGTCAAACCGGATTGGTGCTGACATTGGTGTTCCTTTTCGTGTTCCTCTTTTTGGCTGCGCAATATGAAAGCTGGACAGTGCCCATCGCAGTATTGCTTTCCTTGCCTGTAGCGGCTTTGGGAGCTTATTTAGGTGTTGCCGTTTGTGGTTTGGAGAATGATATCTACTTCCAGATAGGTTTGGTAATGCTTGTGGGACTTGCGGCGAAGAATGCCATCCTTATCGTAGAGTTTGCCAAAGTGCAGGTAGATAACGGGGGAGACTTGGTACAGTCGGCTATTCATGCCGCCCAACTTCGTTTCCGTCCTATTTTGATGACCTCCCTTGCCTTCGTACTGGGTATGCTTCCTATGGTGCTTGCAAGCGGGCCGGGTTCTGCAAGCCGTCAGGCAATCGGTACGGGAGTTTTCTTCGGAATGATCTTTGCCATTGTATTCGGCATTGTACTTGTACCGTTCTTCTTTGTCCTGATTTATAAGGCAAAGGCGAAAGTACAGCACAAAATCAAGAAAGACTGATGATAATATTGTAAACAAACTCTGATTACAAACTTATGAAAAGAAAAAAAATATATATACTTCTGTTGCTCACCTCGGTTCTTTTTGCATCTTGTAAGGTAGGCAAGAGTTATGTCCGTCCCGAAATGGCATTGCCCGATAGTCTGGCGCAACAGCAGGACAGTGTCAGCATTGCCGATGAGCAATGGCAGGCGGTTTATACCGATCATACTTTACGCAGCCTGATAGCCCGTGCATTGGAATACAATAAAGATATGCTCATTGCTGCGGCCCGTGTAAAGGAAATGGCAGCGCAGAAACGCATCAGTGTAGCCAATTTGTTGCCTCAGTTGAATGGAACAATAAAAGCGGAACGCGAGGTTGAAAATTATGGCGGCCATAACCGTGATGCAGGAAACGGCTATGAGGCAAAAGCCCTCTTGTCATGGGAGCTTGACCTTTGGGGAAATCTGCGTTGGAAGAAAGTAGCTGCCGTTGCCGATTATCTGCAAAGTGTGGAAGCCCGGCGTGCCCTGCGTATGACGATTGTTTCCGAAGTGGCGCAGGCGTATTACGAATTGGTGGCGCTTGATACCGAATTGGAAATTGTCCGTCAGACCCAAAAGGCCCGTGAAGAAGGCGTACGTCTTGCAAGAATCCGTTTTGAAGGCGGACTTACCTCGGAGACTTCCTACCAGCAGGCACAAGTGGAGCTGGCACGTACCGCTACGCTTGTTCCGGACTTGGAACGCAAAATTTCTATAAAGGAGAATGATATAGCCTTTCTTGCCGGGGAGTTTCCTACCCGTATCGAACGTAGCCGCTTCTTGCAGGAATTGGATGTGCCGGAATCTTTGCCTGTAGGGTTACCGTCCGGTTTATTGGAACGTCGCCCCGATATTCGTGCTGCAGAACAGCAGCTCATAGCGGAACATGCCCGTGTAAAGGTAGCTTATACCAATATGTTTCCCCGTCTGTCGCTTACCGGGCAGTTCGGGTTGGAGAGTGATGTACTGTCCAATTTTCTTCAATCTCCTTATTCATTGTTGAACGGTGCGGTGCTGACTCCGCTTTTCAACTGGGGAAAGAACCGGTCCGCCTTGAAAGCGCAGAAAGCTTCGTTTGAAGCCGAAGTGCATAGCTATGAGAAAACGGTGCTGAATGCTTTCAAGGAAGCCAAGAATGCGATAGTGGATTTCAATAAAATAAAGGAAGTGTACCAGTTGCGTCTCAAGTTGGAACGTTCTGCCAAGACGTACGTTGATTTGGCGCAGTTGCAATATATTAACGGTGTCATTAATTATATGGATGTTCTCGATGCCCAACGCGGGTATTTCGATGCCCAAATCGGTGTCAGCAATGCTATTCGCGACGAATTGATAGCGGTAGTAAATGTTTATAAAGCTCTGGGAGGAGGTTGGCAGATTGCTAATTAGTTATATTATTTCGTTCACAGGCTTTCATATTTCAGAAAAAAGAGCGAAATTTGCGACGCTTTTAAACGGAACTTTATTAACACCTTTAAATAATTAAGAGAAATGACTAAAAGTGCATTGCAAATTGCAAGGGCTGCCTATCAGCCCAAACTTCCGAAAGCGCTGAGAGGTACTGTGAAAGCAGTGGCTGGTGCAGCTACTCAGTCGGTAGCCGATCAGGAAGATATCAAGAAATTGTTCCCCAACACCTATGGAATGCCTTTGATTAAATTCGAAGCTACTGATGAGGTAACTAACTTCCCCGCTATGAACGTGGGTGTTATCCTTTCGGGTGGTCAGGCTCCCGGCGGTCACAATGTAATTTCCGGTATCTTCGACGGCATTAAGAAGTTGAACAAAGACAGCAAACTGTATGGTTTCATCCTCGGCCCCGGTGGCTTGGTAGATCATAACTACATGGAACTGACTGCCGACATCATTGACGAGTACCGCAATACCGGCGGTTTCGACATTATCGGTTCCGGTCGTACTAAGTTGGAAAAAGAAGACCAATTTGAGAAAGGTCTGGAAATTCTGAAAGAGCTGGACATCAAGGCACTGGTTATCATCGGCGGTGATGACTCTAATACAAATGCCTGCGTATTGGCAGAGTATTATGCAGCCAAGAACTATGGCGTACAGGTTATCGGTTGCCCGAAAACTATCGACGGCGACTTGAAGAATGAAATGATCGAGACTTCTTTCGGATTCGATACAGCTTGTAAGACTTACTCTGAAGTAATCGGTAACATCCAGCGTGACTGTAACTCTGCACGTAAATACTGGCACTTCATCAAGCTGATGGGACGCTCCGCTTCTCATATCGCTTTGGAATGCGCATTGCAGGTACAACCTAATATCTGTATTGTTTCAGAAGAAGTTGAAGCTAAAGATATGTCTTTGGATGATATTGTAACTTACATCGCCCAAGTGGTAGCCAACCGTGCCGCCCAAGGCCGTAACTTCGGTACTGTTCTTATCCCCGAAGGTTTGGTTGAGTTCATCCCGGCTATGAAACGTCTTATTGCCGAACTGAATGACTTCTTGGCTGCCAATGCGGAAGAATTTTCTCAGATTAAGAAATCACACCAACGTGACTATATCGTCCGCAAACTTTCTCCGGAAAATGCCGCTATCTATGCAAGCCTTCCCGAAGGTGTTGCACGCCAGCTGACATTGGATCGTGACCCGCACGGAAACGTACAGGTATCTCTCATCGAGACAGAGAAACTGTTGTCCGAAATGGTTGCTGTTAAATTGGCTCAGTGGAAAGAAGAAGGCAAATTCGTAGGCAAGTTCGCTGCACAGCATCACTTCTTCGGCTATGAAGGACGTTGCGCCGCTCCGTCTAACTTCGATGCCGATTATTGCTACTCTTTGGGTTATACGGCATCTGCGCTGATTGCTAACGGCAAGACCGGTTATATGTCTTCCGTACGCAACACTACCGCTCCTGCCGAAGAATGGATTGCAGGCGGTGTGCCCATCACAATGATGATGAACATGGAACGCCGCCATGGTGAAATGAAGCCGGTAATCCAGAAAGCTCTGGTGAAGCTGGATGGCGCTCCTTTCAAGTCATTCGCCGCTCAGCGCGACCGTTGGGCTGTAGAAACAGACTACGTTTATCCGGGTCCTATCCAGTACTTCGGTCCTACGGAAGTTTGTGACCAGCCTACCAAAACTTTGCAACTGGAACAAGGTAAATAATTGAAGTTCCTTAAGAACCTGATATTGATTTTTTAGGCACGGATTTCACGGATTTCACGGAAAAAGAATAAAATATAATCCGTGAAATCTGTGTAATCCGTGCCTGAATTTTATACCACACGCATATGCCAGCTAAAACCGATACTGTGGCTCGCCGCAAATCTGTCTCCCGTCGTAAGCCTGCTTCTCGCGGTACTTCTTCCTCCCGGAAAAAGAAACAGGTGTCGTCCCGCACCATGCCTATATGGTTGCGCAATTTGTTGGCGTTTGGTATTATTGCGGTGTTTTCCGTCGGATTTTATTGGTTCTTTATCCGTCCCTATGCTTATCGCTGGAAACCTTGTTACGGACTGAAAGGTTATGGAGTATGTATGCCTTGCAGTTACGAGGTGCATGGTATTGATATTTCCCACTATCAAGGCATTATAGACTGGGATATGCTTCTTCATAATAAGGAGGCGAAATTTCCCATACACTTTATTTTTATGAAAGCTACCGAGGGCGGTGACCACGGTGATGAAACTTTTACCGAGAACTTCGGTCAGGCACGGAAACATGGCTTTATCCGAGGCGCTTATCATTACTTCCTGCCTAAGACGGATGCGCACAAACAAGCTGATTTCTTCATTCGTACCGTGCAGCTCTCAAAAGGTGATCTTCCACCTGTTCTTGATGTGGAAACTACGGGGAAAAAGTCACCGCAGGAACTGAAAACAGCTGTTAAGACGTGGCTTGACAGGATAGAGGCGCATTATGGCGTAAAGCCGATTCTTTACACTTCCTATAAATTCAAGAAACGTTATCTCAACGATTCTATTTTCAACTCTTATCCTTACTGGATAGCCCATTATTACGTTGATTCCGTAAAGTACGAGGGTAAATGGCATTTTTGGCAACATACCGATGTCGGCAATGTTCCCGGTATCAATGAAGAAGTCGATCTGAATGTCTTTAATGGTACATTGGAGGAGTTGCTGGGCATGACTTTGCAGTAGTTAACTTCATAGATGCAAGAAGTTAACTTTCAGATGTCTACTTAGTTAACTTCTTTACACCTGTTTTGTTAACATCCTACCGCTCTTGATGTTAACTTCCTGTTTTCCTTTTTTTCTTTCCCCTGTGCCGCACGCAATAGGTTATTTCCCTTTGGCGGTAAATCTCTTTTTCATAATCAGTTTAGTGTGTTGATAAATAGGCTGTAATGCTAATCAGAAGTACGAATTAGTGCTAATGATGAGAGGGCTTATGGAATATGGAAAAGTGTTTTTTAGACGTTCGTTTAA
>NZ_QRME01000003.1:449957-450190 GCF_003472565.1 Bacteroides sp. AM10-21B
TAACACAAAAACTGTTTTTTAGACGTTCGTTTAAAAAACGTCAAAATTTCAGAAAGACATAGGGAAAGGAATACCTAAAAAATAGCAAAAAATAAAGATGAACAAGGATTTAGCCAATAGATTGATAAACAATGTATTGCTTATAGATTTTATGATTCATAAGAATATTTTTATTGAACATTTTGTTCATTTCAAAAACAACACGTATCTTTGCGCACATTAAACGAACGTCT
>NZ_QRME01000004.1:0-401481 GCF_003472565.1 Bacteroides sp. AM10-21B
ATTGGCAGAATTAAGTATGCACTAAATTAATTCCGCCAACAGGTTTAGTAACTTCTTACAGGTGAATACTTGAATTCAAATCGTGGAGAAGTGAATAGACAGTATTACCCGACAGAGCAACTATGACAACGTAACGCCTTTACAAAAAAGTCGGTACACGAAACCCATAGACTAATTGTCTTGACCTAAAAGAGATTGGAATTTTCAGGACTGCCTATCACTTAGATAGAAGTCCAAGGTCTGCTGAAATACATAATTCAAAAATTGAAATTGCTTGACTGCAAATTTAGTAACTTTGCTTGACAAATTAACGAGAAAGAAGAGAAAATGAAAACCGACCGCATAACATCACCTATACGCAAGCAGGGCTTTCGTGCTTCGTAGGACAGTTAAGTGGTAAATTTAAAGTTCAGTTCTTCGTAGGAAGTTCAGTGGTTAAAATCCCTGCCTGCGTATAGCTGAGAACCGTTATTTGATGATGAGGGCTATTCATATAAATGTAGGTTAAATTTTTCTGACCATTTCAAACTGTTGTCCTTTTGGGGTAAGTCCTAATGATGACAAGAAACCAGTGACTGATTCACAATCGCAATCAACATTAGTAAATTTGAGTACATCGCTTTGAAAATGACTGACAGCACTTTTAAGCAAGGACTTACCTATTCCTTTACGCCGGTAATCTTTTGCAACTGCGAGGGATGAAATATCGCCTGATGCCGGTTCAAAGATAACAAATCCGACAAGTTCTTCTCTTTCATAAGCTCCCAATATGTCCAAATTGTCGATTCCGCGTTCCAGTGAAGCCCTGTCATTTTGCCATGAAGGATGAAAATCGAACCAGGCCGTTTGGTTAAGGCAGTTTTTTAAATCCGATGGGAGTATGCGACATGCGGTATGGTTTACTTGCAATACAGGAACAATATCGCTCAGTTTGGCAGAGTAGTAGTTGAAATTTCTCTGTGTTTCAAAGCCTAATTTGCGATATATTTTTATTGCTTTGTGATTGTGTTGCAAAACTTCCAGTACATATTGCCGAACTCCTTGTTGATATATCAATTCGAGGCTGAAAGTGAATATTTTTTGGGTTAGGTGTAATCCCCGGAATGAAGGTACGGTTCCCGTCCCTGTGTCATAGGCCGTCAAGATGTTGTTGTACATGCCTGTTCCGTTAAACACAAAAGAAATCAGCCGTCCTTCGAAAAATGCTCCGAAAGATAGTTGTGGATTGTATCCTCGTCGGTCGAGCATGCGTCGCAATTCATCCGCATTCAAAGAGAAATCATAATCTTTGAATGCGGATGAGAATGCCGCATACAAATCTTTGAAAGAAACGGACTCTAAAGAATGAATGATGATTCCCATATCGGACGGTGTTATGTGTTTGGATTTTTATCACTATTCTCTACGGTTAAACCGTGCTGTTTGAGAAAGCTGAGCTTATCCCAATAACCTCTTTGGAAAACGATTTTATCGTTTTGCACATGGAAGAATCCGCATCCTCGCAACCCGAGCGGATCTTTCCATTCCATGATAGCCCATTCTCCATCCTCGAATATATGCTCAACAATACAAACCATTTTTGAGGTTGCAAATTCATTTACAAACATTTTATGGATAGCTGTTTTTCCTATAACCGGGGTGTTTGCGACTTGATGGTTTATGGCATCCTGAGCGTATAAGTTTGCCAAAGCGACTGCATCGGCGGCGTTGAAGCAGTCAATCCATTCTTGTAGTATCTCTTTTGGCGTCATATTTTTCGTATCTTTTATTCTTTAATATTTAATTGTTGCTTTTTCCTCTATAAGTTAGAATTAGACATTTTTTCTAATTCCTTTTGAAATGATCATCAAAAACAAAATTAGTATTTTTTTCTGTTTTACTGATGATTCTGTAGAAATATTCTCGTTCATATTATTGTGTCATAAGGAACGTGTCAAAAAAGCGGTTTCCACATTACAGCTTTATGGTAAAATGAGTTTAACCAACTACATAACGCAATCTGTTGTCGGTACTGTTATCTATTTCCCATTCGTATTCTATTTAGCCCCTTATTGTGGGTATGCAGCAAGTTATCTTATCGAATTCACTCTCTTTGGGAGTCAAATATGGTTGTGCAAATGGTGGCTGACAAAACATAAACAAGGTTAGTTGGAATGTTTTTGGTATAATGTTTATAAACATAAATCAAGAAAGAATAAATAAATTTAATAGAGGCTGCCCAAAAAGAAAGAAATTCTTGCAATCACTCTTCTACAGATACTTGCAGAGGGGATAAGATTTACTTTTAGACCTTTTGGATAGCCCCTATTAATATTTTATATAAAATTCATAATTTTAAATTTTTATCCCTTTCGATCGGTTTTCATCCTTAAACTGAAAACCCGGACGCCCGATAATGATATGATTGGCAATGAAATTGCCAGACGGACTTCGTTTATCCATCGGGCTGCGAATCTGCGGGACATCATCGGTTTGTTGTGGCGATATGCTCCGTACACCTTCCGCATCTGGCTTGATCTCCTGCCCGTTCTTTTCTTTTTCGGTGACTTCCTGCGCGGGCGGCGCAAGCTCCAACTGTATCTTGCGGTCAAGCGCGGCAAGTTCGGACTTCAACTGTTTCAGTTCGTCCTCTTTCTTCCACACCTTGCCCGCTATCTCCTGCAACTGCGGAACCTCCTTTTCCAGCACCTCGTTCTTCGCCTTATACTGGTCGATGATGGACGGAATCCTCTCCAATGCATTCAGGAAATTACGTGCGGCGGCTACCGGGTCAGCCATCGCCAGATGCCCGTTGTTATAGGTGTATTTGTAATTCCCTTCCACCACGAAGCGATTGTCGGTAAATTCCAGCCCCTCTTTGAGTATCCTCTCGCTGACCACCATTATCGGGAAACCGTAAATCTCCCCGACAGGCTTGTACAAACCGCCCGTCGTGGCGTTCTTGGCTATCTCCTGCAAACGCTTTCCAATAACTTTTTCGTCGGTTGAATCCACGCCGTCCACCTTGACAATATTAAGGCGACTACCTTCCTTATCAGTCTGCACAACGGAAAGAAAACGGTTCCAGTCCTCCGTCATGGCTTCGATGACAGCCGTGTTGTTGCGCAGTTCCCCCGTCTTGGCTTCCAGCTTGAACTCCGAATCGCGCTTGCCCTTGTTGAACGACTTGCGTTCCCCTTCAAGCGATGCGATACGCTTCTCCAGTTTCGCCTTGTCCAAAAGGTCGGTATTGCCGGAGAGCAACGCCATGTACTCCGAGAAGTTCATGCCCGATTTCTCGTCCATAGCCCCCTCATCGATGGTACGTGCGCCCATCGCCCCGCTTTTGAGCTGCGAGATGAACGTCTGCTTGCAGTGCAGCAGGTTGAACTTGTAGCTGTCCAACGACTTTTCCACCGCGTAGATGATGACATCCACATTGTTCCCGGCAAAACGCTTGGCAATCTCGTTGCCCGCCCTAACTCCGCGTCCGTCACGCTGTTGCAGGTCGGATGGACGCCACGGCGTATCCAAATGATGGATTGCGACACACCGTTTCTGCGCGTTCACACCCGTTCCGAGCATGGAAGTGGAACCGAACAGCACGCGCACCGTTCCGGCGTTCATGGCGTCTATCACCCCCTTGCGTGCCTTGTCGGTCTTGCACTCCTGAATGAAGCGCACCTCGCTTGCCGGGATGCCGTAGTCCTCCGTCAGCTTCCGCTTTATCTCGCTGTACACGTTCCATCCGTCGCCCGGCTGGTATGTTCCCAGATCCGAGAACACGAACTGCGTGCCTTTCTGCGCGTCGTATTTGTGGTAATACTCCGCAATCGTCTTGGCGCAGTGGGAAGCCTTGTTGTCGGGGTGGTCCTCATAATGCGGGTCTATCATGCGCATGTCGAGAGCCATCTTCCGCGCGTAATCGGTGGCGATAAGCATCTTCGCCTTCTCCTCCGTTTCCGACAGGGGCGGTCTGCCCAGCAGCGTGGCGTCACCCGTCTTGGCGAACTGCATCAGCTGTTTGATGAAATACTCTTGGTCGGGCGTGGGAGGTATGTGATGCAGTATCTCGTTCTTACGCGGACGATCCACACCCACGTCCTCCGCCGTGCGGTAATCGGTAATCTCGTTGTAGAAGGCGGCAAGCTCCGGCACTTTGATGAAATATCGGAAACGCTCCTTCTGAACCACATTGTTCGTCACGTTGAACTCGAAGTCGGTTGTCTTTTTGGCGAAAATTGCCGCCCATGCGTCGAAGCATCGGATATCCTGCCTTTCCAATTCCTTCGGACGCAGATACTTGAAGAGCAGGTACAATTCCGTCAGACTGTTGGAAATGGTTGTGCCGGACAGGAACGTAGCCCCCAAGTCCTTGTCCGTGCGCTCCTGTATAGTTCGTATGGCAAAAAGCATATTCAGGGCTTTCTGGCTTCCTTCCGAGTTTCCCAACCCCGCCACACGGTCATGCCGGGTGTTGAAAGTCAAGTTCTTGAATTGGTGGCTCTCGTCAATGAAGATGTGGTCGATGCCCATCTGCTTGAAGTCCACTACGTCATCCGTGCGGGATTTGATGGCGTGTTCCACTTTCTCCAACTTCGCCACAAGGTTGTGCTTGCGTTTCTCCAATCCTTTCAGCATCGCCCGCGACACGTTCTTGCCCTGCTGCCGCAGCACTTCAAGGTTTTCCTCCACCGTGTCAAGCTCCGCTTGCAGGATGCGCTGTTGCAACTCCGGCGACTGTGGTATCTTGCCGAACTGGTCGTGCGACATGATGACGCAATCGTAGTCGTTGTTCTTGATGTTGTTGAAAAAACGCACGCGGTTGGCAGTCGAGAAATCCTTTTCCGAAGCGTAGAGAATCCTCGCATTAGGATATGCCGCCTGATAAGTGGCTACTATCTCCGCCACGTTCGCCTTCAAGCCGATAATCATCGGCTTGTGCGCCAAGTTCAGACGCTTCATTTCATGCGCTGCAATACACATTATCAGTGTTTTACCTGTTCCAACTTCGTGGTCACAGATCCCGCCTCCGTTCTGTTTTATCATCCAGACGCAATCCTTCTGCGACGGATAAACGCTTTGAATACCCCGGCTTGCCAATCCTTTCAGATTGAGGTCGGGAAACGTCTGGTGCGAACCGTCATACTTCGGTCGCACGAAACAGTTGAACTTGCGGTTGTACATTGTCGTCAGCCGTTCCTTGAACTGCGGCGACTGCTCTTCCAGCCATTCCGAGAACCCGTTACGGATTTCGTCAATCTTGGCGTTGGCGAGCTGTATGCCCTCGCTGTCGCGCACCTTGATGTCATTGCCATGCTCATCCTTGCCGATGGACTTCATCATGTCGGGGCAGGTGTTGTGCAGGGCGTGTTTCAACAGGTGCATACCGTCATAGTTCCGGTAATAGCCCTTCACTAAAAACTCGTCCGTGATTTTCATGGTGCGGTAGCCGCACGCCACCGAATACTCGTCCATGCTTGCGGAGTAGGCGATTTTCACGTCCGTGTCGAAAAGATGGCTCATGTAGGCGGCGTACACGCCCGTCGGAATCCAGCGTTCCCCGAAATTGAAGTCGAGGTCCTCGAAGGCGATGCGCGGCGGCTCGGCTTCTTTCAGAGCCAACAACGCCTGCTTCACTTCCGGCATACGCCCGTTTTCTGGGTTGTCACCCATCCATGCCTTGATGCGCTCCGCCTTCTCTATCACGTTCCCGGCGATGAACCTGTCCTTTATCTCGTAACCGGTTACGAGCGGGTTGTAGAAGATGCGTCCTTTGAGGGCGTCAAGCAATCCCTCTTCCGTGCTGTCGGTTATCTCCCGCATATAGTCGAGATTGACCGTGCCGAACTTGTTGAGCGATGCGGAGAGTGCCTCTTCGGGAGAGCTTACGTTGGCATGGCTCTCCACCGAGAAGGAAACGGGACGCTCGAAGATGTCCGCCTTGACGAACCTGCCGTCTTCCGCACGTTCCAACGAAAGGATGTCGCGCCCGGCGGCATCCATCATCAACAGTTTCACGTTCTGCTTGGCATTGAGGTTGCCGTAGCGCATGACAAACTCATCGTAGCAGGTGTTCAACGCTATGCGTTGTGCAGACCCTTCATCGTGATACTCCGCCTCGTAGCGGTAAAGCCGCTCGTATGAATCACGGAGTGACACATACAACATCGCTTTCTCCTTCTGGTAGCCAGTCAGGTCAAGCGGTTGGAATGTCGCGCCGTAAGGCGTGAGGTCTTTCAAATAACCGAGATTGCGTGAAGCATCCAGTACCATAGAGCCGTCACGATAGTGCGGCTCCAGCATGCCGTTGAACGGACGGGGAGAAAGGTCGAGAGGTTCCTCCTCCGGTTTTTCCGCTTCCATTTCGGGGAAAAGGGAGGTTGCAGCCGTTTCCGTTGCGTGAGCGGCAGGAGTGGCGGCAACTTCCGGCTGCGTTTCGGGTTGCCGTGTTTCCTGCTCCGGTGCGGCTTTCACGTCCGGGACATGCTGCCGTTTCTCCTGATGCTGTGCCGCCAGCCTGCGAAGCTCCTTGCGTCGCTCCGGCGTGAGGTCCATCATCATTTCATAGAAGCCGTTGATGGGCGGGTTGGTATCCCAATCCAAAGTGGCGTAAATATCATCCGGATCGGCTTTGGCTGCGACACTCACCGGCTTTGTTTCTTGGCTGTCCCTGTTCTCCGTCGGTGGTGCGGCAGACGGCTGTGGCGGTGCGGTCGTAACCTTCGGCGTAACCTGCGCCTGCGGTTTGGGAGGCATACGTCTTGCCGGGCTTTCCTTTTTCGCCGTCTTTTTCTTCTTGGAGGGTGCTTCCTGCTTGCGTACCTCCTCGGTCATGCCCCAGAGGTCGAGCAGGGAGAGCTGCACGCCCTCCGAATAATCGGGACGGTGCGGCTCTATCTCCGGCTTTTCTTCCTCCGGCTGCGGTGTTACCGCTTCGGGCTTGGCTGCCATTTCATTACGTGGCTGTATCTCAGGAGTGACAACTGGTATGGAAATGGTTTCCGTAACCGTGCTTTTCCCCTGTGCCGGATGCAGGCTGTACATTTCATACAGTTCTTTGTCAAACTGATGCAACTCGATTTTCAGATGTTCCCGCAAGTCCTCCGCCATTTGCCCGATGCCGCCCCGGTGCAGGAGTTGATAGGCAGGTTTCCCGTAAGGGTCTGTGCCTCTGATTAAATCCGTATTGGAAAGAGAGCTGATGCTCCATACATACCCGTTCACCGAAGTGCCGATGGGCGTCTGTTCGGTCTGCATGAAAAGTTTCTCGTTGTAGTACAGTTCCCCGTTCTTTCCGCTGTTCTTTTGCAGGATAATCAGGTCGCTGCCCACCTCCGTACCCGCGTTGTCCGTGAAGAGATTGTTCGGCAGGCGTGCGACACCCACCAGATTGGCATTACGCATCATATACTCGCGTATGGGTGCGTTGGACGGTGCGTCCAGCACCCCCTGCGAGGTGATGAACGCCACGATGCCGCCCTCACGCACAGCGTCAAGGCTTTTCAGGAAGAAGTAGTTGTGTATTGCCTTCGGTGCGGAACGCCTTGCCGGGTCTTGGCTTCCTGTAAACTCCGGGTCGAACACAGCCACGTCGCCGAACGGGATGTTCGAGATGGCAAGGTCGAAATAATCCGTGAAGGGCTTCTCTATCTTCTCGAATCCCTGCACCCTTACCTTTTGGTCGGGATGCAGGTGTCCCAATATCTTGCCCGTCATCAGGTCTTTCTCGAAAGCCATGATGTCCGCGTCCGGCTTGTTTTCCAGCACGGCATCCACGAATGCGCCCACGCCCGCCGACGGCTCCAACACACGGTCGGGACGTATGCCGTGTTCATGCAGAGCCTCCGCAATCGTGCCGGTTATCTCCGGCGGTGTGTAGAATGCGGTCAGCACGGACTGCTTCATGGCATCCGCGTACCGCTTGTACTCCGTATCGTCCTTGCTGTTTTCACGCACCAGCCTGTGCAGTTCCACCGTAGGGGCAAACAGTTCGAGGTCCGATTTCGCCCAATGCACGGCATCCGTCAGTTCCTTTGCCGGGTTCAGTATGCACTTCAACCCGCCGAAACCGCAATACTTCCGAAGTATGGCTTGTTCCTCGGCGGTTGCCGTCCTCCGTTCCCTGTCAAGGATGAATGCCGTCCGTATCGCCTCGATGTTGTCCCGCAGCCGTTGTTTGCGGTTAAACGCCATATTCCCCGATATAAAGGACGACGGCTCCCGTCAGCTCCGTGTAGAGCAGGTCGTATTCGGGCGACAGGGCGAAGTTGTCGTCCGAAAGATCATAGGCGGAGAATACGTTGCCGACAGGCGGCAGCAGCTTTCGGATGAAGGCTTCGCGTTTCTTTTCCGGCACTTCGTCGGCAAACTCGTTTTCCACGACTTCGCGGAGGATGGCGTACTTGGAATAGCGAAGACCACGCAGGAGCGTGTCCATCGCCAACTCCTGCGCCCCCTCGGACGGATAGCCTTCGAGCCGCGCACGCTCATACGTTTCGGCGGCACGGTCGGCACGTTCCCGGATGAAGGCATCGTCGGAAGCCTGTTCAAACCTGTTCGTGCGGAGATAGTCCAGCAGGTACAGACCGTAATAGGAAAAGTCGGTCTGACCTTCGTTTTTCTTCTTGTTGTTCATTACTTTGGAATTTAGTGGGTTGATAATGATGGGGATAATCGTCTGAAAAGGAGAATGAAAAGGCACTCGGTATCCCTCCGAGTGCCACCACTAAATCCAAAGTATGAGTGTAATCCGGTATCGAAGAACAATTCATTACTCTGAACAAGTGGCAAAGTTAATACTATTTCTTCCGTCCTGAAAATTTCCTGCTCGTTTTCCTTTCGGGGAACACGAAAGTCGTGTTATAGTCCCCGTCAAAGGCGACTATGGCGTCGAAGCTCTTGCCCTGCTTGCTCTTGAAGCCTTTGAGCGGCTTCGTATGCCCATCGGTGAGCAGCTCTTTGATCTCGTCATCGGAAAGGGTGCGGTTCGCCTTCAGGCGGAACACGGGTAGCCCGCAGTCCGCGTTGTCGCAGCGGACGACCTTGCCGTAGAACTGCATACTGCCCGTTCCGCACTTGGGACACTTGCAGCCGGAATCCCTGCGGGCGAACAGCTTGTCGCACGAGAGCAGTTCGGAGGTAATCTCCTTTGTGTACGCCTCTATCTCCTTGCAGAAGGTGTCGGCGGGCAGCTCCCCGCGCTCGATGCGTGCCAGATTCTTCTCCCATTCGCCCGTCATGGCGACGTCGGCGATGCGCATCGTCTTCACGACAGAGTAAAGGGCAAGCCCTTTTTCTGTCGGCACAAGCGATTTCTTGCAGCGTTCCATGTAGCCGCGCTTGAAGAGCGTTTCGATGATGGCGGCACGGGTGGCGGGCGTGCCGATGCCGCAGTCCTTCAAAGCCTGACGGAGTGCGTCGTCCTCTATGTCCTTGCCCGCCGTTTCCATAGCCGAGAGCAAGGTTGCTTCGGTATGCAACGGCTTGGGTTTGGTCTTTCCCTCCGTGATGGAACAGCCTTTCAACGTCAGCGTGTCGCCTTCCCGCCAGCCGGGGATGGCGGTTTCTTCCTTGTCCTCCTCACCATATACGGCACGCCATCCGGCTTGCCTGATGACGCTGCCTTTCACCGTGAACTCCACTCCGGCACACTCCGCCGTGACGGTAGCGGTGTCCTTGACGCATTTCTCGGAGAACGCCTCGATCATGCGCCCGGCAACCATCTGATAGACGGTGTTGTCTTCTTTGGAGAGGAACAGCGGTTTCTCTCCCGTGACGAGCAGGGCGTGGTGGTCCGTCACCTTGCTACCGTCCACGCTTCTGCGTGTCGGGACGGCTTTCGGCTGCACCTTGCCTTTCCATTCGGGCAAAGCCCCGATGAAGGCGAGCAGCTTGGGGATTTCGGCGAACACGTCTTCGGGGATGTAGCGGCTTCCGGTTCTCGGATAGGTGATGAGCTTCTTCTCGTAGAGCTTCTGCGCGATTTCAAGCGTCTGTTCCGCCGTGAAGCCGTGCTTGGTGTTGGCTTCCTTCTGGAGCGTGGTCAGGTCGTACAGGAGCGGTGTTTCCTCCGTCTTCTCCTTGCGTTCGGCTTTCGTGACGGTGGCTGTGCCTGCCGACTTCACCTTATTATACAGTTCCGTCGCGGGCTCTTTCTCTTTCCATTTTTCGGAAGAGGAAAACTTCACAGTTCCTTCGTCGCAGCCGTCCGTTGCGATATGGAGCTGCCAGAAGGCTTCGGGCGTGAAGCGGCGGTTCTCCCAGTAGCGTGCGCACACCATCGCCAATGTAGGTGTCTGCACCCGCCCGACGGAGTAAGTGCCGTGTCCGGCGGCGATGGAGAGTGCCTGCGTGCCGTTGATGCCCACGAGCCAGTCCGATTCGCTCCGCGCTTTGGCGGCAAGATAGAGGTCGTCGTATTTGCCGCCCGCTTCAAGGTTGCGCAGTCCCTCGCGGATAGCCTTGTCGGTAAGCGAGCTTATCCAGAGGCGGACGAACGGGGTGGCGCATCCGGTGTAATGGTAGAGGTAGCGGAAAATAAGCTCACCCTCGCGTCCGGCATCGGTCGCCACGATGATCTGTTCACTTTCCTTGAATAGCCGGGTGACGGTCTTGATCTGCGTCACCACGCCGCTGTCGGGCTTGTAGCCCTTCTCCGTCTTTACCTGACGGGGGACGAGCGTGAAGGTGTCGGGGATGACGGGCAGGTTGTCACGGACGAAGCCGCGTATGCCGTAGCCGTCGGGCATGGCAAGCTGTACGAGATGTCCGAACGCCCAAGTCACGGCGTAGCCGCCTCCCTCGAAATATCCTTCCTCTCTCTTTGTCGCGCCCACGATACGGGCGATCTCACGTGCCACAGACGGCTTTTCTGCAATGATTGTCTTCATATTCTTCTGTCGTTTTGAATTTTACAAATGTTACTTCGGATTTAGTGGCGGACACCGGATTACATCTTCATGCCCTTATTGTTTCTTTTTTGCGGCTTCTCCTGCTGCTGTTGCTGCGCGGTGTCCTTCGGGGCGGTCTGTCCCTTCCGCAACGGCTCCTTCAGGTTCTTGGTAGCCTCGTTGGTCTTGCCCTCGCTGTTCACCGCCACCTGCGTGCGGCTCTCGTTGGAAGGCGCGACCTTCTGCGCGTTGTCGGGGTTGGTGTCGTAGCGGTACGGGCGTCCCTTCTCCGGGTTGAACTTGATGTACATCGTGGCGTGGAAGCCCTGCTTGTCGGTCACGTTCTCCAGTTTCACGGCTTTGCCCGCCACGTAGTCGGCTTTCTGCTGCTCGGTGAAGTCCACGCCGCTCCATTTGCTGATGGGGCGGATGCTGCCGTCGGCGTTCGTCCACGTGTTGCGGCGTTGCTCCTTGTTCGTGTTGGCTGTGTTTTCCGTACCTTGCGCCTGTTTCTCCTTATTTTCCTGTGTCTGGACGGCACGGGGCGACCTGCCGGTTCCCGGCACGAACTCCACGCCGCGCTGCTCCACGTTCACTTGCAGGGTGGTGACGAACTTCCTGCCGTCCTTGCGTTCGATGAGTTTGTCACGCACGGGCAGACCGGCACGCAGCATGTCCTGCTCCTGCTTGGTGATTTCCGTCTTGCCGATGCGTTCCGGTATGCGCACCTTGCTGGCCGAGACATCCGTGATTTCGTTCGTCTTGCGGTCGATGCTGACGAACGAGGGGATGATCTCGCCCGTTTCCCTGTCCACGAGGTCCACGACCCTGCCGAGGTTGCCCGTTTCGCGCAGGTTCTTCCGGTCATCGTCGGAGAACTTGTGTTCCTTGTAGTCGTCGAGCTTCTGCTCCTTGCGGATGAAGTGCGGCACAAGGCTGACGTTGCCCTCGCCGTCCTTCTTGAAGGAGAGGCGGGCGTCCAGTTCGAAAGCCTCTCCGCCGAAATTGGGCGACACCCTCACCAAGTCGGACTTGCCGTAGTTGAGCATCCTGTTAAGGTCGCCCGACTTTTCAAGGTCGTCGCGCTTCACGCCCCATTTCTCCTCCAACTTCTGCCAGTTGATCTTGCTCTCGTCGATGGGCTGGTAGCCCCGGTTGCCCTGCGTCTGCTGAGGACTTTCCTGATTCTGTTCGTTTTTCTGTTCCATTTCTTCCTGTTTTTTAGGTTCGTCATCTTGTTTCTGTTCCGGTTGTTCCTGTTTTTCGGCGGACTGCTCCTCCTGTACTTTCTTTTCGTAGCCGGAGGTGTCCACCTTGTGGGGCGCAAGCATCTCCTTGTTGCCGTCGGGATCTTTCAGCAAGTCCTTGATAACCTCCAGCAGTTTGTCGGCTTGGTCCGCCGCGACACGGTAGAAACCGAAGCGGCTGGGTTCCCTGCACTGCCGGAAGAAGTTCCTGAAGAAGTTGTCCAGCACGTCGCCGTGCCGGTCGAATTGCAGGAAACTCTGCGCGTTCTCCGCTTTCGCGGGGATACGCTTGGGGGAGCCGTCGGCGTTCAGCCCGGCTACCACGCTGATTTCGCCCGTCTTCTCGTCACGGACAACCAGCACGTCCTTTTCGTCTTTTTTCTTTGCCATCTGAAAAATGTTTTAATGGTTATTTTTGAAAGAAATTATGGATACGAGCCTTGTAGAAGGCTATGTCTTCCTTGCGGAAATCCTTTACATGTTCGGAGAGGAACGTCAGCACGTCCGCCTCGCTGTAATAGGTCTTTTTGCCGAGCGTCTTGTAGGGCAGCGCGCCGATGCTGCGGTAGCGTTGCAGGGTGCGCTTGCTGATCTGGAGCAGTATGCACAGGTCTTGGTTGTCGAAAAGCCTGATCCCGTCCATCGGGTTCGGGGCTTTGCCGGACGGCTGCATGGAGAGCAGCATCTCGTCCTGACGGTCGAGCCGTTCCATCACCTTCTGCATCCAGTTCTCGAAATTGTTGCGGGTAAGCAGTTCCATGTCTTACGTCCTCCTTCCTTTGGGTCTGCCGCCCGTGCGCAGCGTGTGGTTGCGTTTCAACTGTTCCGGTGTCGCGGCTTCGCCCGTAACGGTGCTGTCTTCGAGCAGGCGGTCGATTTCCGACTGCCGGTAGCGGCACTTGCCGCGCAGCACGACATAGGCGATGCGCTGTTCGCTGCGCATGCGCTGGAGGGTGCGGCAACTCACGTTCAGCAGGTGCGCCGCCTCGCGGGTGGTGAGCAACCTGTCGGGAGCTTCTTCCTTCCTACCGCCGGAAACGGCACGCACGTGTGCCGCTATCTCGGCTATCTGTTCCGTCAATGCGGTGAAGGCGGAACTTTCCATCGTTATCACTTTCATATTCAGTTCTTTCTTTTGGTTTATTTGCATGAACATAGGCTGCGCCTCGGCATACCGTTCAAGCGGGCTTGACGTTCTGCGCTCGGCTTGCGCTATGTTTCTGCGACAAAATTCGGCAATAAACCAAATGGGCTTTAACAGCTCACTACGTGGCTCACGTAAGATTTTTACGGATAATGGCTCCGTAACCCGGACAGACGGCGCAACAAGCTGCCTTTTAGCGGGAAACGGTACGTGTTCAAGGCGGCTTCGTTACCTTTGCGGCAAACTCTGAAATGTTTTGCTTATGGAAATAGTATCTATCGAGAAAAAGACCTTCGAGATGATGGTGGCGTCCTTCAACGCCCTCGCGGAGAAGGTAGCCGCCCTGAGGCGCAGGAGCGACGGCGGGCGGATGGAAAGGTGGCTCACGGGCGAGGAGGTCTGCGGGCAGTTGAGGATCAGCCCGCGCACGTTGCAGACTTTGCGTGACAGGCGGCTTATCGGCTACTCGCAGATAAACCGCAGGTTCTATTACAAGCCGGAGGAGGTCAAAAGGCTCATTCCGCTTGTCGGCACGCTCTATCCCGGCGGAAAATGATTTGATTTTTATTATTCACAACCCACTGAATCCGAAGTTATGATGAACGAGAACAATGAAGTGTTTACGATGGAGGACGAGCCGCTTGCCACCGTCGTGCAGAACATGCGCAAAGGCTCGAAATGGCTCTCCGCCTTTCTGGAAAGTTACCGCCCGCCGTTGGACGGGGAGCGTTACCTGACGGACAGGGAGGTGGCGGAACTGCTCCGTGTCAGCCGCCGCACCTTGCAGGAGTACCGCAACAACAGGGTGCTGCCCTTTATACTTTTGGGAGGGAAGGTGCTTTACCCCGAATCGGGGTTGCGTGAACTATTGGAGGCGAACTACCGCAAGCCGATGGAATAAGGCGGCTGCATGAAAAAAGGAAACGGGCAACTCCATACGGGCTGTCCGTTTCCTTTTTCTTTTTTCTTTTTATGCGTGTTTAGCAATACCCGGCTTTTCCGTTCTGTATGAACATCACGTATGCCTGCCGCTTTTCCTTCGAGAGTGCCTTGCCCACCAGCCACGTGCGGAACACGTGTGCATGGTAGGTGTTCAGCCGGAAGGCGATGGGGATGATGATTTCCAGCGAATACACGTCGGCTGAAAGCCCGTTTTCAAGCCGCATGTAGCGACACACCTCGTAGTCGTTCAGCACGTCCGGCTTGCGGACGGCTCTGATGGCGGCGTTCACTGCCGGGACGCCCGTGTGGAACAGTCCGGCGATTTCTGTGGAGGTCATCCATATCTCGTTACCGGTTACGCTGACCGCCTTGTCCTCTATGATGATTATGTCACGTTTCATGGCTTTTCTTTTTAGATGGTGCAACCTGCAAATTCCTCGATGCCGTTCAACCTTGCGGCAAGGTTCTCCATGTCTTGGTTGAGCTTTTCTTTGGTGATTTTCGCGTATATCTGCGTCGTTTTTATGCTCTTGTGTCCCAGCATGGAACTGACCGTTTCGATGGGTACGCCGTTGGAGAGGAACACCGTCGTGGCTGCCGTGTGTCGGCTCTGATGCCACGTGATGTGCTTGGTGATGCCGCAACGCTTGGCGACGGAACGGATTCCGGCAAGGCACGTGTTGTAGTGGGGAACGGGGAAAATCCTGCCGTTCCCGCACAGACCCCGGTATTTGTCGATGATGCGCTTTGCGATGTCGAGCAGGCGGATATTGGACACCACGCCCGTCTTCTGGCGGTTGATGTTTATCCACTCGTGTTCGTCGAAGTAGGTATGGATGTTCTCTTCCGTCAGGTTGCGCATGTCGGCGAACGACAGGCCCGTGAAGGCGCAGAACAGGTAGAGGTCGCGGTAAAGCTCCTGCTTGGCGTTTTTCAGCCTGCCCTCCATCAGCAGCCGGATTTCCTCTTTCGTCAGGAAACTGCGTGTCGTTTCCTCCTTCTTGATTTCATACTCCCGGAATGGGTCGCGTGTGAGCCACTCGTTGTTGATGGCGATGAACACCATCGTCCGCAAGGGGCAGACATACAGCCACACGGTGTTGGTGCAGCAGTGCTTGTCCGTGCGCAGGAACATCTCGAAGTCGGAGATGAAGGCGGGCGTAAGCTCTTTCAGCGCGATGTCCTTCACGCGGTAGCGGATGGTGAGGAACTCTTGCAGGTGCTTGTAAACGGTCCTGTACTTCAGGAGCGTGCCTTTGGCTTTCATGCCAGCATCCACCTGTTTCTCGTAGTCTTCGTTGTGCTGCCGGAACACCTGCATCAGCGTGTGATAGCGATGTTCCAGTCCGAGAAAGGCGTTCTTGACCTTCTCCGCCGTGACGAAGTTGTCACGCTCCATGATTTCCTGATAGTGTTTGTTGATGCGCACACGCATCTTGTCGAGCATGCGGTTCGTTTCGAGTGCCGCCGAGCTTCTGCCCGTGACACGTCCCCCTTTGGTGTCCCACAGCTTGGGATCGACGGTCAGTTTGCAGCTGAACTGCGTTTGGCTGCCGTCCACCGTAATGCGTCCCATGACGGGTACTGTCCCGTCCTTTTTCACTACCTGACGTTTGAGGTAGTAGATTACTGAAAATGTACTCTTCATCGTCCTTATTTTTTTAGGTTCAAAATTAGTTGGTGAAGAGTCCGTCGCCGGTACGCAAAACGGGGAGGAACGGCGCAATCTTTTTCCGTAACCGGATTTGTTGCGTGAGTTGTCAGTAACTCACTAATCCTTAACGCCTTGTTTCGTTATCCGTGTCCGTTTGTCGCCATTCCGTGCATGGTTACGGACAAGTAACGTAGCGGCGTCCTGATTTGGCTTCAGCGGTGATTGCGATGGCTTCACGAATAATCGGAAGCACGACTGAAACCCTTGTAACTCAATTCTATCACTATATCTTTCCGCATTTCTCTTTTTTGTAGTAACTTTGTAAAATGATTAAATTATAATGGATATGAAAAAGCATATTTTATTCTTACTCTGTTTTATAACCGTCTCACCTATTTATGCACAGGTTTTCACCGAGTATTTTACTGATAAGACTCTTCGTGTCGATTACATCTTTAACGGCAATGCGTCCAAACAAAGTATCTGTCTGGACGGATTATCCTCTCTCCCTACTTGGGCGGGAAGAAAACATCATTTGGCGGAACTTCCGCTGCAAGGTAACGGACAGATTGTTATGCGCGACATAGCTGATGGAAAGACTATTTATACCACCTCTTTCTCTTCACTCTTCCAAGAATGGTTGGAGACGGAGGAAGCCCAAAGCGTAACCAAAGGATTTGAAAATACGTTTCTCCTTCCCTACCCGCTTCAACCGGTTGAAGTGGAAGTAATTCTACTCGATCCGCACCGCAATGTCCGTGCCTCCATGAAGCACATTGTACGCCCGGACGATGTATTGATTGCTCAAAAAGGTATCTCCCACATCACCCCGTACAAGTTCCTGTTACAAAACGGGAACTCGGAGAAGTGCATTGATGTAGCCATTCTCGCAGAAGGATACACACCTCAAGAGATGCAGACATTCTACGAAGATGCCGGCATTGCCTGTGAAAGCCTTTTCGCACACGAACCTTTCAAGTCCATGAAAAAAAGATTTAATATTGTGGCTGTAGCCAGTCCCTCCATAGACAGCGGAGTCAGTGTGCCAAGATTGAACGAATGGAAACATACCGCCTTCAGTTCTCACTTCAGCACTTTCTATTCCGACCGCTATCTGACCACATCACGTGTAAAGATGATTCATGACGCTTTAGCGGGAATACCTTATGAACACATTATTATATTAGCCAATACAAAAGAATACGGAGGTGGAGGTATCTATAACTCATATACCCTCACCACAGCCCATCATCCTATGTTTCGTCCGGTAGTAGTACATGAGTTCGGCCACAGTTTTGGCGGACTTGCCGATGAATATTTCTATGACAACGATGTCATGACCGATACTTATCCTTTGGATGTAGAACCGTGGGAACAGAACATCAGCACACAGGTGGATTTCGCATCAAAATGGAAAGATATGCTCACTAACGGCACTCCTATCCCTACTCCAACCAATGAAAACGAGAAATATCCTATCGGTGTGTACGAAGGAGGAGGCTATTCGGCAAAAGGGATTTATCGACCTGCAGACAATTGTCGTATGCGTACTAACGAATACCCCACCTTCTGCCCTGTGTGCCAACGTGCCATTCGCAGAATTATCGAATTTTATACTGAATAATAATAAAAACCAAACTTCAAAAAACTGACCTATGATCAAATTTCAGCGTATCACAACTGCGGATACAGCCTTGTATGGCTACATGGAACAGCTAATGACTACTTCTTTCCCCTCGGAAGAATATCGTTCATTGGACGAACTACGTAATTATACAGATAGCAAGCCGTATTTTTACTGTAACATTATTTTCCATCATGATATTCCAATCGGTTTTATTACATACTGGGATTTCGGACATTTCTATTATATAGAACACTTTGCTATCGATCCGTCCCAACGTAATGGAGGACATGGCAAGAATGTACTAAACCATCTGTGCCAACAAATAAGCAAACCTATCATCTTGGAAGTAGAATCTCCTGAAGAAGAAATGGCAATACGCCGCATCAATTTCTATAAACGGCATGGATTCACTTTATGGGAGAAACCTTATATGCAACCTCCCTACAAACCGGGAGATGATTACCTCCCTATGCTTTTAATGGCCTATGGAGATTTAGAGTGCGGAAAAGATTATGAATACGTAAAGGAACATATTTACCGAGAAGTATACAATGTGAAATAAAAAATAAAGGTCGCCTGTAAAACAAGCGACCTTTATTTATATAGTCTGAATTAACTTCTTACTGACGTGGTTGTGCAGAATAGTTAATTTTCAATGCATAAGCTTTACGAAGAGCCTCTTTGATATCTGTTACAATACCCATTTTTGTATCTTGGTCAACTTTCAAAGATACTGTCATTTGCGGCTGATCCTCTTCTTTCATACTGGCACGTTCACCAATAATATAGTCTTGGATTGCAGCAACTTCAGCATAGCTGTCATTCAACTGGATACGGCTTTCATTACCTAATTTCTTACGGAATTCAGCTGTAGGTTTTCCTACATAGATAAACGTAACCAAAGACTTCTTTTCAAGTTTTTCCAACTCTGTAGCTTGCGGAACCTTAAACTCAACCTTCAATGTTACCTCACGCATAGTTGTTACAATCATAAAGAAGAACAACAAAGTGAAGATAAGGTCAGGCAGAGAAGAAGTGTTCAACGCCGGCATTTCTTTTTTACCAGTCTTATTAAATTTTCCCATTACTTCTTATCTCCGTATTTTTTAGGTTCGGCCTCAGAGATTTTCTGAGGATAAATATCACGAATTGCTTTTTGTTGCTCATCGTTCAATTCAGCATATTTCTTTTGCCATTTTTCCTGAGCCAATTCATCACGCAACTCATTATAAGCCGCTACCAACTCATTTTGTACAGCAAGATATGCTTTATAAGAAGAGCCACGGTCACAACGCAAAGAAACTACATGCTTTTCTGTAATCATCATGTTACCAAAGAAAGGAATATCTTTCGCATATTTCTCCGGTTTGGTTTCATCATTATACGGATTGGCAATAAATTCTTTTGCTTTAGCACGTAACTGATCTGTTGTGATATAATCGTTTCCGCACATCAACTGGTCGTTCATGTTCAGGAAGACCTGCAGCACGTTGCGCTCTTTCAACTTAATATCGTCATTCTTTTGGTTCTGTTCCGGTGGTGGCGGCAAACGTCTTGCCAAACCACGGTCAGTATCCATAGACGTTGTAATCAAGAAGAAGATTAACAACAGGAAAGCAATATCCGCCGTAGAACTTGAGTTAATATCAGGAACTTTTCTTTTTCCTTTTGCCATTGTAATTACTCTTTAAATTGAGTTATCTCAATTGATTATGATAATTTCTTCTTAATACTACTAAAGATGATTGCAAGCACAGTCGCAGCAAACAAAATATAGATAGAATAAAGGAACATATCAGTTATCTTCAACCAGAAAGGTACATTGTCCGTACCGTCATAACCCGGGATATTGAGAGGTTCATCACTACCCATAGCCCATGCTATAACAACAACAGCAACTAATACAATAACACCGATTAAAGACTTCAATGCACTTCCGGGATTATCTTTCAAGGCAGTTCCAAACTGGAACAGGAAAGCAGCCACTGTAGCAACGACAGCTATACCAAACAAACCATACATCAAATAGATCAAGGCATCGGTTTGGGCAGGTTGCCACATCTCAGAGTCAACGCTCATAAGTACTGCATCGCCTTGAGCATCTCCACCGAAGTAGAATAAGCCCAACACTACCAAAATGGCAGCGAACATTACGTACAGTACGTAGTATGATACTTTATATGATAACTTAGCCATTTTACTTATTTTTTGTATTTCAAGTCATATTTGATAACCATATCCAACAGAGAGATAGAAGAATCTTCCATTTCGCTGGTCAAAGCTTCAATCTTAGACAAGATATAGTTATAGAATACCTGCAGAATCAAAGCAACGATCAAACCGAAGATAGTTGTAATCAAGGCAACTTTCATACCACCTGCTACAACCGTCGGAGAAATATCACCTACTTGTTGGATTTTATCAAATGCCTGCACCATACCGATTACAGTACCCAAGAATCCTAATGACGGAGCCATTGCGATAAACAGTGTAATCCAAGAGCAGCCTTTTTCCAAGTAACCGGCTTGCACACCACCGTAAGAAACAACTGACTTTTCAACAACATCGATACCTTGGTCGATTCTCATCAAACCTTGATAATAGATAGAAGCAATAGGACCTCTTGTGTTGCGTGCAATGTCTTTAGCAGCTTCAACGTCACCTTTTTCCAAAGCGGCTTCAATAGCAGCCATGAACTTCTTAGTGTTGATTTCAGCCAAGCTCAAGTAAATGATACGTTCGATACAGAAAGCAAGACCGATAACCAATGCGATAGCAACCAAACTCATGAAAGATGCAGTACCTTCAATAAATTTTGTTTTGATTTCTTTGTGAATACCGCCTTCTTCAGCTTCAACAGCAGGAGCTGCAGCTTCGTCAGCAGGAGCTGCTTGTGCTGCAGGAGCAGCTTGTTCTGTTTGTTCAGCTGCAGGAGCATCTTGAGCCTGAGCAAGTTGAGTTGAGCCAAATGTTAAGACTCCCATCACAGCAACAATTGCAAATAACTTTTTCATTGTGTGTCTAATTTTTAAGATTAATTAATTAAATTACTTATTATATTTATTTATTGTTTTTCTCTTATTCTAAATCCTTGCGGAGAGACGGGGATTCGAACCCCGGATACCCTTTAGGAGTATACACGCTTTCCAGGCGTGCCTCTTCAACCACTCGAGCATCTCTCCAATAGACACCTTCCTCGAAATCGGGTGCAAATTACAAAAAAAATGCGAACCACAAGCGTTTTCAGCTACAAATGTATTCTTTTTTTTGTTCTTCCACAGCATTCTCAAAGTTTTATCCGCAATAAAATCTCAAAATTAATAAACTTTAAAATCTTCGGAACGTTATTTGAGCAATCCAAACACTTTTAAAGCATTTTCAGAAGTAATGCAGCCCACTTCCTCAGGCGACTTTCTATATATTTCGGCTACTTTTAACAGAGTATCCTTTACATTTGCACTCTCATTTCTTTTCCCTCTATTCGGCACAGGAGTAAGATAGGGAGAATCGGTTTCAAGAACGATTCTCTCCAAAGGTATGTTTTGCAAAACTTCCGGTAAATCCGACTTTTTAAATGTCACCACACCATTAATACCAATGGAGAAATTAGAAAACTCCAGCATCCGAAGAGCCTCTTCCGACGTTCCTGTAAAACTATGAAAAATTCCGGTCAAGGGAGAAGTCTTATAAGGTTCCAACACATTATATATATATTCGAATGCCTCGCGACAATGGATAACTATGGGCAGTTCATACTGCAACGCCCATTGTACCTGTTGTTCAAAAACAATCTGCTGTTCTTTCAAGAAAGTTTTATCCCAATACAGATCCATCCCGATTTCACCAATGGCCACATAATCATTCGGCATTGCCAAATGTTCGGACACAACAGCAAGTTCTGCCTTATAATCGGTATCCACAGAGGTCGGATGTAATCCCATCATCGGAAAACAATAGCCTTTATATTCCGAACAAACACGCAACATAGGCTCTATGGTTGTACTGTCAATATTAGGCATAAAGATATGAGTGATCCCTACCGCCTGAGCACGCTCCATTACTTGCGGCAAATCAGATTGAAACTCATCCAGAAAAAGGTGAGAGTGTGAATCTACTAATCTCATCTTGCTATCTCTTCTTTTTCTTTTTCGCCAGTGCGGTAATAATAAATCAAACCGTAATCACGACATAAATCCAAACGCTTCTCATTCGGCATGACTCCTGCATATTTTTGCTCCACCTGATTCCAAATATCCAGTATTAAAGCATCAGCTTCGGCCCGCATGGAAGCAAGAGTTTCCAGACTGCGAGCTGTTAAAGCCTGCAGATTCTTTTGTTTCTCATAACTTTCCATGAAAATATCATAATGCACTCTGACTTTGGCAATGGTAGGGTTATAAATGGGAATTCCACCTTGAGAAATACGCCGATTCTCACCATCTACAATCTTACGTCCCCATTCCGCAAGAGCTGCCTCTGTGGACAAATCCGGGACATTATGATTCTTCATATCCAGTCCGTAGTACTCTTTATGAGCGGTACGCACTTCCGAACGGATTACAGCCAAATTCAGCACCTGAATAAAATGCGATATATAAAGACGGGCAATCTTTACATTCGACTGATGCTTACGTCCCGCTTTTGACTGGCGTTCAAAACATTCCATATAATATGCCTGGGCTGCCTCAAATTTCATCAGGAAATTTCTGGCATCCGTAAGAGTCTTTAAAGACACCGCCAAATCATATACATTATATATATCGCCCTTCACAACTACGGCTTTCAACGCCCGTATTCTTGCTTGGTCTGTATTTGGTAATCTCCTATAAGGCATTTGACAATCGGATTATTAAGTTACACTTCCCGGTACATCAGTTCTTTTATAAGCCTTTCAAGCTCTCTTTTCTTCTCATCTGCCACATTCACAGATACCAGGCTATTCACCGCCTTGTCACTGTATTCTACCATTTTATTCTCACAAAGCTCCTTAACCCCTATTTGATTGTACAAATCGGTTACGGCCGCAATCTTCTCAACCGGATTAAAGTCCGCAACAGTTATCCAGTGCTCCAATTGGTTCAATTGCTCCTTATCCGCATGGCCCAAAGCCTTAATCAGCATATAGGTTTTCTTGTTGCACAGAATATCTCCACCTATGTTTTTTCCAAAGACAGCCACATCGCCATACACATCCAGCAAATCATCCTTCAGCTGAAAGGCTACTCCCATGTTCATTCCAAAATCATACAAACGTTCTGCATCATCAGCAGAAGCCCCCCCTAATAGAGCACCGATTTTCAGACTTGCGGCCAACAAAACAGATGTCTTCAGACGAATCATCTCCAGATATTCCTCCTCTTTCACATCATTTCGTTGTTCAAACTCCATATCCATTTGCTGACCTTCACAAATTTCAAGTGCTGTCAAACTGAACAAATCCATTACATCTTTCAGATGCTCCACCGGACACTGTGCCATAAACTGATAGGCTAATACCAGCATTGCATCACCCGAAAGAATAGCCGCATTATCATTCCACACCTTATGCACGGTTTCCTTTCCACGACGTTTATCGGCACGGTCCATCAAATCATCATGCAGCAAGGTATAATTGTGATATACTTCGATACCTGTTGCCGGTGAAAATATAGATTCGACATTGTCCTTATAAAGATTATAAGCCATCAACATCAATACGGGACGAATTCTTTTTCCACCCATTGACAAAACATAGGTGATAGGATCATACAAACCTTTCGGAGTGCGAACAAACTGCAAATCCGCAATATGAGAATTTATTTTTTCGAGAAGCTCGGAGGCTGTAAACATAAGTGTTTTCAATTTAGAAGTGGTGGAGAATGAAAAGAGGCTGCTTTTAGGCAGCCTCTTTACGCTATAGATAATTTTATTACTGCAATCGGAACATTACAGGCACTGTGTACTTAACGCGCACTGCCTTACCACGTTGCATACCCGGTTTCCATTTCGGCATTGAGCTAATCACGCGGATAGCTTCTTTATCCAAATACGGGTCAACACCTCTAAGTACTTTGGCATCTACGATACTACCGTCTCTGTTCACAACAAACTGTACAGTTACACGACCTTGGGTTCCGTTTTCCTGAGCGATAGTAGGATATTTGATATTCTTGCTCAAATACTGCATCAAGCCTGCCATACCACCATTAGGGAATTCCGGCATTTGTTCTACCACCTCAAAGATAGTTTGTTCTTCCGGTTCTTCCTCTTCAACAGCTACAGGAACGTACTTGATTTCCACAGCCTGATTAGTTTCCTCAGATGTAGCGATAGTAGTTTCTTCCACATCAGCGTCATCATCCACGATTGTCAAAGTTTCTGCAATCGAAGGAGCTTCGGGAGGGGGAGGAGCTACCTGCTCGGGTTGTTCCGTAATAGGAATGATTTCCTCTTCAAATACAAGGTCGGTAATAGCCTGGCTCGTATCAATCTTGATATCACGTTTTGTCCATTCGAAAGCAATGAACATAAACGCGAGCACAATCACGTAACCGACGAGCAGCCAAGTTGACTTTTTGTTCTCCAAGTCTGCCTTAGGTGTCTTTTTAATTTCCATAATTTATAATATAATTTTAGTGTTTCTCATTTGTGGCAAATATAGTACTTTTCCCACGATTGTTCTTGCTTAACTGTGTTTTTTTACACAATAAGCAGTGCATTTTCATTTTTTTAATTCTTCAAAAGCCTTCAACAGCTTTTGTGCCACAAATGTAACGAGATATTTTAAAAATACCGTATCTTTGGCAAGAATTTTAGATGAAATATTTAAATTTTTCCATCAGGAAGAATTTTTCTATAATAAATATAGTATAAAATCATTTCATATGAAAAAGATAACAATCGCAATCGACGGTTTTTCCTCATGCGGAAAAAGTACCATGGCCAAGGACCTTGCCCGTGAAATAGGTTATATTTACATAGACAGCGGAGCCATGTATCGAGCCGTTACCTTATATAGTATAGAGAACGGTATATTCAGTGGTAACGATATTGATACGGAGAAACTGAAAAGACTGATCGGGGATATTCATATATCTTTCCAACTAAACCCGGAAACGGGACGTCCCGACACATACCTGAACGGAGTCAATGTAGAAAAAAAGATTCGTACAATGGACGTATCTTCCCGCGTCAGCCCCATTGCCGCCCTTGACTTCGTACGCGAAGCAATGGTGACCCAACAACAAGCAATGGGAAAAGCCAAAGGGATTGTAATGGACGGCCGTGATATCGGTACCACAGTATTTCCGGATGCCGAACTGAAAATTTTCGTAACAGCTTCTCCCGAAATCCGTGCGCAGCGCAGATATGATGAGCTGAAAGCCAAAGGAGAAACAGCTGGTTTCGACGAGATTCTGGAAAATGTAAAACAACGGGATTATATAGACCAGAATAGAGAAGTAAGCCCGCTTCGTAAAGCCGATGATGCACTGTTACTGGACAATAGCCATATGACTATTTCCCAACAAAAAGAATGGTTGGCAAAACAGTTCGACAAGGTTTGTAAAGCATAATCCTAAAATCTGCGATATGGCAAAAGTGGAAATAGATGAAGGTTCCGGTTTCTGTTTCGGAGTAGTTACCGCAATCAATAAGGCAGAAGAAGAGTTAGCCAAAGGCGGAACATTATATTGTTTGGGAGACATTGTGCACAACAGCCGTGAAGTGGAGCGTCTGAAAGCAATGGGTCTCATCACCATCAACCATGAGGAGTTCAATCATTTGCATGATGCCAAAGTGCTATTACGGGCACATGGCGAGCCCCCCGAAACCTATATGACCGCCAAGCGTAACAATATTGAAATAATCGACGCTACTTGTCCGGTAGTTCTCCGCTTACAAAAGAAAATCAAGCAGGAGTATACGCAAGAAGACAATGAAGAAAAACAAATCGTCATATACGGGAAGAACGGGCACGCCGAAGTATTGGGATTAGTGGGACAGACCACAGGGGAAGCAATCGTTATCGAAAAGCTGGAGGAAGCCAAAGTTCTGGACTTCAGCAAGAGCATTCGTCTCTATTCACAAACCACCAAATCGCTGGATGAGTTCCAGAAGATAGTGGAATATATAAAGGAGCATATATCTCCGGACGTCACTTTCGAGTATTACGACACCATATGCCGGCAGGTAGCCAACCGCATTCCCAATATCCGGAAATTCGCCGCTTCGCACGACCTTGTGTTTTTTGTCAGCGGCAAAAAAAGTTCCAACGGGAAAATCCTGTTCAACGAATGCAGGAAAGTTAATCCGAACTCACACCTGATTGACAGTGCAGAAGAAATAGACAATCAATTACTCATCGGTGCAGAATCCATTGGCATATGCGGAGCAACTTCCACGCCCAAATGGTTAATGGAAGAAATATCCGAGGCAATAAAATCACGAATTTAAAAAGCTTTTGTTATCTTTGCCAGCGGATTTTTTAAGGCAATTATTAACACTAAATAAGGAGATTGTTATGGGAACAATTAAGTGTATCGGTATCTTAACATCGGGCGGTGACGCTCCGGGAATGAACGCAGCCATCCGCGCAGTGACACGCGCAGCTATTTACAACGGACTTCAAGTTAAAGGTATATATAGAGGTTACAAAGGTTTGGTAACCGGTGAAATCAAAGAGTTCAAGAGCCAGAACGTAAGCAACATCATCCAATTGGGCGGTACTATTCTGAAAACAGCACGCTGTAAAGAATTCACTACCCCCGAAGGGCGTCAGATTGCATACGACAACATGAAGAAAGAAGGCATTGATGCCTTGGTAGTTATCGGCGGCGACGGTTCTTTGACAGGTGCACGCATCTTTGCGCAGGAATTTGATGTACCCTGTATCGGCTTACCGGGAACTATCGACAACGACCTTTACGGAACAGATACAACCATCGGTTATGATACCGCATTGAATACGATTTTGGGTGCTGTGGATAAGATTCGCGATACGGCAACTTCACACGAACGTCTTTTCTTCGTTGAAGTTATGGGACGTGACGCCGGCTTCCTTGCCCTGAACGGTGCTATCGCATCCGGAGCCGAGGCTGCCATCATTCCGGAATTCAGTACAGAAGTAGACCAACTGGAAGAGTTCATCAAAAACGGTTTCCGCAAATCCAAGAACAGCAGTATCGTACTTGTTGCCGAAAGCGAATTAACCGGCGGCGCAATGCACTATGCCGAACGTGTGAAAAACGAATATCCTCAATACGACGTGCGTGTTACAATCCTCGGCCATCTACAACGTGGCGGTAGTCCTACGGCACACGACCGTATCCTTGCCAGCCGTTTGGGTGCAGCAGCAGTAGACGCCATTATGGAAGGACAGCGCAATGTCATGATAGGTATAGACCATGATGAAGTGGTTTACGTACCTTTCACAAAAGCCATCAAAAACGACAAGCCTATCAAGAAAGACTTAGTCAATGTATTGAGAGCACTTTCCATTTGACAAAGGCCTATAAAATATAATATAAAAGAGGTGTCAAAATGTAAAAGTCCTATCATTCTGTCATTCTGAACGCAGTGAAGAATCTCTTCTCTGCATACATAAGAGAGGAGATTCTTCGTCGCAAGCTCCTCTGAATGACAGAATGATAAGACTTTTACATTTTGGCACACCTCTCCTTTTGTTTTATAACCACTTCTCCACAATCCTCTCCGTCCTATCCCACAGTTCCTGCATCTGCACATGGTTGGTAAACTTTCCGGAAAGCTTCTTCGGACGGCAACTCACGTTCAGAGTACCCGTACGTTTCCCCGCATCTTCATTCAGCAGTAGATGAACAGCCGTTTCAGCCCCTTTCTTGGGAGTACGGATGAAAGGACGGAAAAGAATATCCGTCAACGGGTCAAACCACATATGCATCGTTATGATATTGGTGGAAACAATGCCCGGATCGGCTGCATTGACCACAATTCCTTTTTCTTTAAGACGGTCAGCCAGATTAAGAGTAAACAAAGTCAACGCCAGTTTCGTATTACTGTAAACAGGAATACGCCAGAAGCTGCCTTTCCTTCCCCGAAGAAAGAAATCAGGAAAATCGAGATGCCCGACAGCATAGGTACAAGACACCATATTAACAATACGGCTTCCCTCTCCCATCAGAGGAAGAAGTTTGCGCGTCAACAAATAAGGAGCAACATAATTAACGCTTACCGTACGTTCCAAACCATCCTCCGTAATAAAGCGGTCCGTCTCCATTGTCCCCGCATTATTCATCAGCAGACTGACAGTATCGCCACGCTTCAAAACAGTTTCGGCAAAAGCCGACACAGACGCCAGCGAAGACAAGTCCACGCCCAATACCTCAAGATGCGGATTACCAGTATCGCGCACCAACATCTCCCTCACTTTCTCCGCCTTTTCCGGACGGTAGCAAGCCATAATAATCTTATATCCGGCCTTAGCCACAGCGCGCGTTATTTCCGTTCCCATACCGCCGTCGGCACCGGTTATAATAGCAAGTTTCACGTTTATCTATTACAAATTATAAATTACAAAATCCAAGGAGACAACAATCACCCTTTCGCTTCTATTCTCTCAATCTCCCGCTTCAGGCAAGCCGGAAGATCCTCACTCAAATGCTGATGACAAGCCATTTCAACAGAATACATCCGGGCTATACAGTAGTTGCTGTGCCGACAATTGCAGCGTGCATTCTCTTCTTCACGCATACGGTTCACAAACCCCGGTTCATTGAGTAGCGCACGCGCCATTTGCACGGCATCAAAACCATCGTCCAATACTTCGTCTATTTTGGAACGCGACACCAGTCCGCCCACGTATATCAACGGCATCTTCAACTCCGCACGGAACTTCAAGGCATCTTCCAGAAAATAAGCTTCTTTGAACGGCACAGCAGGTATCATCCACTTGCCTACCATGCGCACTCCATACTTCAACCACCAGCACGTCATGTAATGCGTCATGCTGCTAATCGGCATTTCCCCACGCATCACATACATAGGAGCCTTGCTTACAAACCCACCACTCAGCACCAGCCCGTGCGCTCCCGACCGTTCGAGGCGCTTGGCCACCTGCATCGTTTCATCCATCTCCATGCCTCCCCGGAATCCGTCACGCATATTCATTTTCACAAGCACCGCCATATCGTTACCGGCAGCTTTCATCACCTCCTCCATTACCATATCCATAAAACGCATACGGTTCTGCAACGAACCGCCGAATTCATCTTTTCGATGATTGGTAGAGGGTGAAAGGAACTGGCTGATGAGATAACCATGCCCTGCATGGATTTCCACAGCATCAAACCCCGCCTCACGCGCCAGATTTACCGAACGCCCGTAGGCACGTGCCATCTCCGGAAGTTCATCGGCACGCAGTCCGCGTACAAAAGTGGGCGAATACAGGTTAAAGCCACTGCTTGCACCGACAGGAGTACACCCGCAAATACTCTTATGCGACATATTTCCGCAATGCCCCAATTGAATGCCGGCAGCGGCGCCCTCCGAGTGTATCGCATTAGTCAACTTGCGAAGTCCCGGAATGATTTCAGGACGCATCCACAACTGGCGGTCAAAAGAAAGGCCGCTCCGGGTAACGGCGGCATAAGCCACGGTAGTCATACCGATACCGCCCGCTGCAACCGAGCGATGATAGTCGAGCAACATATCCGAAGGCGCATTGCCCGGACACATACTCTCAAAAGCGGCCGAACGGATGGTACGGTTGCGTAAAGTCAGCGGTCCGAAAGTGACCGGTGTGAATAATTTTGATTCCATGTGATGATTTATGATTTATCAATTTTCAACAATCAACTGTTCAATAGATATAAGGTATGATGCGTTTGCGTTTTCCCACCGCCTCATCACCGAATTCTTCCCGATAGTGACGGTAGATGGCATCGGCACGAGGAACAAGATTGGCAAAAGTCCACCAGACAAACACCCATGCAGCGGGTGAAGCGGTAAGTATGGCAAACCCCGTCCATTCCACTAATTCACCGAAATAGTTGGCGGAAGTGACATAGCGGTAAAAGCCCTTTGCCGGAAGATAATGCTTCGTGTCGCCCGGCTTGCGCAGATGCCGTATCACATAATCGGAATGGAGATTGATGAACATACCCGCAAAAAACAGCAAGGCTCCCGGCAACGCATTCGGCTTCAGCCAATAAGCCCAGCCGTCGGCATACAGTCCTTCGGAAGCAAAATAGAACAAACCGCCTGCCTGCATCATTCCATTCAGGACGTTGAACACAATCCCCATAGCCATAATCGCTATCGGCATCCGGCTCTTCCCTTTCAGCAAAAAAGGAAAAACAAACGAACGCTGGAGATAATGCAGCTGGAATAACAGGAAGAAAAGATATACCGGCACAGCAAACCCCACCCCGCTCCTGCCCCACAGCCAGAACATAACGATGAACACCGGCGCTTCCATCAGCACCCATGCCAGCTTGTTGTTAATGGAATATCCCCATGACGCCGTACGGAACATTCCGTACCCCGCTTTGATAAAATAAAGTGCAATGAACACAAAAAGTGCAGTCGCACTCATCACTCCCAAGAATATATGAAATCCTTCTTCGCTCATACTCTTTAATTTAAGTGTGGCAAATATAAAGAAAACTCATGAGAATCAAACCGTTTTCCTGTAAGAATTAAAAACAACAAGAGAGAAGACGTAAATCTGAGGATGCTAAAGTTTATTCGTTCCGCCATGGGGTACTTTCCGTTCCACGGTGGAACGAATAAGGTATCGCTGTCCGACCTCTTAATCGTCTCAGTGATACCTCATACAATCCGGCAATCCGATGCCTATGTCTGTCAAATGGATTCTAACGTTTCTTGATAGGAATATATGCCACTTCCTCCAGCACATTCTTGTATGCCGGACGGATGATACGTTTACCTTCAAAGTTCAGTTCCTCATTGCGGTGTGCACACCAGCCTACGATACGCGCCATGGCAAAGAGCGGAGTAAAGATTTCCTGCGGCAAACCAATCATCTCGTATACAAAACCGGAATAGAAATCAACATTGCTCGAAACGGTCTTTCCGTTGTTCTTCACACGTCCAAAGACCTCGATAGCACGTTCTTCAAGCAATTCAAGGAATGCAAACTCACGTTCTTTGCCTTTCTCGCGGGCAAGGTCGCGGGCAAGTTCCTTCAACAGTATGGCACGCGGGTCGGAAATTGTGTAAACGGCATGGCCGATACCATATATCAGTCCTGTCTTGTTGTAAACCTCCTTATTCAGCATACGGGTAAAGTAAGTGTCAATCTCATCCACATTCGTCCAATCCCGGATGTTCTCCTGCAGATGGTGGAACATATCGGTGACCTGAATATTGGCGCCGCCATGAAGCGGACCTTTCAACGAACCGATACCCGCAGCAATAGAGGAGTAAGTATCCGTCCCCGTAGAAGAAGTTACACGTACAGTGAACGTAGAGTTGTTACCGCCGCCATGCTCTGCCTGCAGCACCAGCAAGAGGTCGAGAGTGCGCGCATCCAGTTCCGTGTAATCCTTTTTCAGCATATACAGGAAGTTTTCGGCAATGGAGAGATTCTCCTGCGGATGACGGATGTGCAATGAACGGCCATGAGTGGCATGGCGAAGCATATTGAAGGCGTAAGCTATGATAGTAGGGAACTTTGAAATCAGTTCAATGCTTTGGCGCATCAGGTTATCGCGGGAAGTATCATCGGCATTCGGGTCGAAACGGTACATTTCGAGTACGCTGCGTGCCAGAATGTTCATAATGTTATTTCCCTCAAGCTCAATGATGTTCATCTTCGTTTTCTGTTCCAGCGGCATATTGTCGTTTATCAGTTCGCGAAAGGACACCAGTTCCTCCTTGTCGGGCAGGCGGCCGGAAAGCAACAGATAGGCCACTTCCTCAAAACCGAAACGCTTTTCTTTAAGAATGGCGTGCGCCAAATCTTCAAGGTCATAACCACGGTAGAACAACTTACCCGGAATGGGTTTCAATCCTCCGCCCGGAATACGTTCGTAGCCTACTACATTACCAATCTTGGTCAGTCCGACCAGCACACCCGTCCCGTCCTCGTTGCGCAAGCCGCGCTTCACATCAAACTTCTTGAACAATTCGTTCTCAATCCGGGTCGCTTCTTTCAGGTCTTCAGACAGCTTGTAAATCAAATATTCCTTCTTCATAATCATTTCGTTTTATTCGTTATTCTTATTTTTCTATTCTTTCCACAATCTCCCTTGTAAAAGCCGATGTGGACAACGAGACACCGTCCGGCATAAAACGGGCCAAATCGGCGGTGGCACGACCTTCCGTAAAGCTATCCTCCAATGCTTTCTCTATCAGTGCAGCCGCTTCTTTCCAACCCAAATGTTCGAGCATCATCACCGCGGAAAGGATGATGGAACATGGATTTACAATATCTTTTCCTGCAATGTTGGGAGCCGTGCCGTGAGTAGCCTCAAAAATGGCATGCCCCGTCTGGTAGTTGATGTTGGCGCCCGGAGCGATACCGATGCCGCCCACCATGGCAGCCAGCTGGTCGGAAACGTAATCACCGTTCAGGTTCAGCGTGGCAATGACCGAGTATTCTTCGGGGATGAGCAACGTATTCTGCAAAAAGGCATCGGCAATGCAGTCTTTGATGGCAAGACGTCCGTCGGCTATCTCCCTGCCAAACTCACGTTCGGCCAACTCATAGCCCCATTTCTTGAAACCGCCTTCGGTGAACTTCATGATATTGCCTTTGTGCACCAACGTTACGGAAGGCAAATGGTTTTCGAGCGCATACAGACAAGCTGCGCGCACCAACCGCTCCGTTCCTTCTTTAGACACAGGCTTTACCCCAAAGGAAGAGGTCTGGGGAAAGCGCACTTTAGTCACCCCCATTTCATCATGCAGGAAACGGTAGAACTTCTCGGCTTCCGGTGTTCCGGCTTCCCACTCGATACCTGCATAAATATCTTCCGTATTCTCACGAAATACGCACATATTTACCTTCTGCGGCTCTTTCACCGGAGAAACTACGCCTTTATACCAGCGCACAGGGCGCAGGCAGACGTACAAATCGAGTGTTTGGCGCAATGCCACGTTCAGCGAGCGGATGCCGCCGCCGATAGGTGTAGTCAACGGTCCTTTGATGCCTACCTTGTAAGTCCGGAACGCTTCCATCGTCTCTTCCGGCAGCCAAGAACCCGTTTCATTAAATGCCCGCTCACCCGCCAGCACTTCTTTCCATTCTATACTCCGGCTGTCTCCGTAGGCTTTTTTCAAGGCTGCATTCACAACAGCCTGCATGGACGGGGTTATCTCCGCACCCACTCCGTCGCCTGTAATAAAAGGTACAATAATCTTTTCCATATTCTATCGTGCATTTAATGCAGAACCGGCACGGAACCAGCCTATCTGCTGTTCATTATACGTATGTTGTACTTCAAAACTCTCTTTGCTACCGTCCTCGTGGTGAAGCACTACTTTCAGGTTGTGCCCCGGAGCAAAATCCTTCAAGCCCGGCACGGAAAGCAAATCGTGCTCCTGAATCTTATCATAATCCGCCTTGTCTATAAAGGTCAGCGCCAACATACCTTGTTTCTTCAGATTTGTCTCGTGGATACGCGCGAAACTCTTTGCCAATATGACACGTACATTCAGGAAACGCGGTTCCATAGCGGCGTGTTCGCGGCTGGAGCCCTCACCGTAGTTTTCTTCGGCAACGACAATGGAAGCGATTCCCTCGGATTTATACAGCTTTGCCGTACCGGAAACCGTTCCGTACGTATTGGTGGAACGATTCCATACTTTGTTCGTTTCTCCGTTGAAGGCATTGACAGCACCCATCAGCATATTGTCGGAGATATTCTCCAGATGTCCGCGGAAACGGAGCCACGGTCCTGCCATCGAGATATGGTCGGTAGTACACTTGCCCTGTGTCTTAATCAACAAAGGCATATTCAGCAAGTCTGTTCCGTCCCATGCAGGGAACGGGGTAAGAAGTTGCAGTCGTTGCGATTGGGGGGCTACCACAATATCCGTCTTTATCTTGGAAGGTGCGGTGTAACCCTCGCTGCCTGCGGTAAATCCCTTAGGCGGCAGTTCCTCGCCTACGGGTTCGGAGAGTTTTACTCTTTCGCCGTTGGCATTGACTAATGTGTCTTTCAGCGGATTAAAGCACAAATCCCCGGCAATGGTCAACGCCATTGTCAGTTCGGGAGAGGCAACAAACGCATATGTGTTCGGATTGCCATCCGCACGCTTGGCAAAATTCCGGTTAAAAGAAGTCACGATGGAGTTCTTGCGGGTGGGGTCATCCGTCACACGTTTCCACTGTCCGATACAAGGACCGCAGGCATTTGCCATAATCGTGGCGCCTATTTTCTCAAAAGTGTCAATCATGCCGTCACGTTCCGCTGTAGCGCGTATGCGCTCCGAACCCGGATTGACAATCAAAGGAGCTGCCACATGCAGATGTTTATCCGTCACCTGACGTGCCAAAGATACGGCACGGCTTAAGTCCTGATAGGATGAATTGGTGCAAGAACCAATCAGCCCCACTTCCATTTTGCGGGGATAACCGTTCTTCAAGACCTTCTCGGAGAATTCCGAAATGGGTGTAGCGGCATCCGGTGTAAACGGACCGTTGATGTAAGGCTCCAATGTGGAAAGGTCTATGTCAATAATGCGGTCGTAGTATTGTTCCGGATTGGCAGCCACTTCATCATCGGCACGCAGTTCCGCGGCAACGGCGGTAGCCATATCCGCCACTTCCTCGCGTCCGGTAGCTTTCAGGTAAGTAGCCATACGCTCGTCATAAGGGAAAAGAGAAGTTGTGGCTCCTACCTCCGCACCCATATTGCAAATCGTTGCTTTCCCGGTAGCCGAAAGCGAAGCCGTACCCGGTCCGAAGTACTCAATAATGGCATTCGTTCCGCCCTTCACCGTCAGGATTCCCGCCAACTTCAAGATAACGTCCTTAGGAGCCGCCCAGCCGTTCAGCTTTCCGGTGAGACGCACACCAATCAGACGGGGCATCTTCAGCTCCCACTCCATACCGGTCATTACATCCACCGCATCGGCGCCACCTACACCGATAGCCACCATTCCCAGACCACCGGCATTCGGAGTATGAGAATCGGTGCCTACCATCATACCGCCGGGAAATGCGTAGTTTTCCAACACAACCTGATGAATGATACCCGCTCCGGGTTGCCAGAAACCGATGCCGTAACGGGAAGAGACGTCGCGAAGGAAATCATACACTTCCTCGTTCGTCTTGGTGGCGGTGGCGATATCTTCTTTTGCTCCTTTATAAGCCTGAATCAAATGGTCGCAGTGTACCGTCGAAGGGACAGCCGCCTCATCGCGGCCTGCATTCATAAACTGCAATAATGCCATCTGGGCGGTTGCATCCTGCATGGCGACACGGTCGGGGCGAAAATTTACGTAGTCCTCACCGCGTTTGTAGTTCCTTACAGTCTTCTCATCGTACAAATGAGCATACAAAATCTTCTCGGCTAAAGTCAACGGACGTTGCAACAGAGTCCGGATGCGCTCTATTTTACCCTCATAAAGTGCATAAAACGCTTTGAGCATTGTTAAATCATATACCATAACCACTTTTGTTTTAGTTTTTCAATATTGTAAAGATTACAAATTAATATAATAAACAAATTAAAATAAGGAAAAGTTTAACAAAATAAAGCATTTTTTCCCCTAAAGGCTGAGATTTATTACCTTTGCAAAAGAATATTCATCACAAAAGACGCAGAGTCTCACAATAATAAGAATGAGCGAAAATAACAATATACAATCTCCCATTATACACCTTCAACGGCAGCAACTCTTGTTACGTATGGAGTATGAATACGAAAAAGAGGAGTTCAAACGGCAAACAGAGAATATGGGTGTCGCCCGAAAAGTAAAACGAGGACTCTGCTGGTATCCCGTCTCACCGGGTCGAAGTTACTATAATTCGCTGAATCAATTAGTAATAGAAATTACACATATCGAAAATACGGATATAGAACATAACTTCGAATTCGGACGTCCTGTCTGTTTCTTCCGTCAGTCTGCCGACGGGAAAATCACCTACTTCAATTTTACGGGCACCGTCAGTTATGCCGACGAGACACGTATGGTAGTGGTTATGCCCGGCACGGGAGCTGTCATGGATGTGCAGTCCGCCGACAATCTCGGAGTACAGCTTTATTTCGATGAGACCTCTTACCGCACGATGTTTGAGGCGCTGGAAGATGTACTCCGCGCAAAAGGCAATCGGCTTGCCGAATTGCGGGACATCCTGCTGGGAACGGTAAAAACCGGTTTTCGTGAGCTCTACCCGGTACGTTTCCCATGGCTGAACCCTACCCAAGAGACAGCCGTCAACAAAGTGTTGTGCGCCCGCGACGTATCCATTGTACACGGTCCTCCGGGAACAGGCAAAACAACCACGCTTGTAGAAGCCATCTACGAGACTCTGCACCGGGAGCCCCAAGTATTGGTGTGCGCCCAAAGCAATATGGCAGTCGACTGGATTTCCGAGAAGTTAGTGGACAGAGGTGTAAATGTGCTGCGAATCGGTAATCCCACACGGGTAAATGATAAAATGCTGTCATTCACTTACGAACGCCGGTTCGAAAACCATCCGCTTTATCCCGAATTATGGAGCATTCGTAAGGAACTCCGGCAACTGGGCGGTAAGACCCGCCGCGGCAGTTATGATGAACGCGAAGGAATACGCAGCCGCATGAGTCGCCTGCGTGACCGCGCCACCGCACTGGAAGTGCAAATCAATGCCGAGCTGTTCGACAATGCCCATGTCATAGCCTCAACCCTTGTCAGTAGCAATCATCGCTTGCTGAACGGACGCCGCTTCGGCACGCTGTTCATCGACGAAGCCGCCCAAGCCTTGGAAGCCGCCTGCTGGATAGCCATCCGCAAGGCAGACCGGGTAGTGTTGGCAGGCGACCACTGCCAATTACCCCCCACCATCAAATGCTACGAAGCCGCACGTGGCGGATTGGAACAGACCTTAATGGAAAAGGTTGTAACCAACAAGCCGTCTGCCGTATCTTTATTAAAGGTACAATATCGAATGCATGAGGATATTATGCGTTTTTCCTCGGAATGGTTTTATAACGGAGAGTTGGAAGCAGCTCCCGAAATACGCCATCGGGGCATATTGGACTGGGACACTCCCATTACATGGATTGATACTTCCGATATGGATTTCAAGGAAGAGTTTGTCGGAGAAACATTCGGACGCATCAACAAGGAGGAAGCCAATCTATTACTAAAAGAGTTGGAAGCGTACATTCAGCGAATAGGTGGCGAACGCATCCTTGAAGAACGCATCGACTTCGGACTAATCTCGCCCTACAAGGCGCAAGTACAATATTTACGGGGAAAAATAAAAAACAACGCCTCTTTACGCCCCTACCGCAGCTTGATAACAGTCAATACCGTCGACGGATTTCAAGGACAGGAACGGGACGTGATTTTTATCAGTCTGGTACGTGCCAATGAAGAAGGGCAAATCGGCTTTCTGAACGATTTGCGCAGAATGAACGTGGCGATAACAAGGGCACGCATGAAATTGGTGATACTGGGAGAAGCAGCCACGCTGAGCCACCATGCATTCTATAAAAGACTGCTTGAATACATAAGAAAGATTAATGAAAAGTAATGAAAGAAAGGCTGTGTCAACGTTCTTCTGACACAGCCTTTCTTTCATTATTCTCTGATTTATATCAAGAATCAGTTGTTTTCCGGACGGAGCTTACGAACCGTTACGGCAGTCTGCCACATTTCGCTTTCGCGCAATGCTTTCAATTCTTCGTTCAGTTTCTCACGATAGTCAGGCTTAGAGTTGCTGTCAATAGAAATCTGAGCTTCGTTGCCGGACTTAACACTCTGATACAATTTCTGTACAACCGGCTTGATGGCATCGTGGAATGGACCCATCCAGTCCAAAGCGCCGCGTTGAGCAGTAGTAGAACAGTTGGCATACATCCAGTCCATACCGTTCTTTGCAAACAACGGCATCAATGACTGCGTCAGTTCTTCAACAGTTTCGTTGAACGCTTCTGACGGAGTATGACCGTTTTCACGCAAAACTTCGTACTGAGCCAACAGCAAGCCTTGAATGGCACCCATCAAAGAACCGCGCTCACCGGTCAGGTCGGAAGTAGCTTCACGGATGAAAGTTGTTTCGAACAAATAGCCGGAACCGATACCGATACCCAGTGCAAGCGTTCTGTCCAAAGCCTTGCCTGTAGCATCCTGATAGATGGCGTAAGAAGAGTTCAAGCCGCGGCCCTCGAGGAACATTGTACGAAGTGACGTACCCGAGCCTTTGGGAGCAACCATGATAACATCAATATCTTTAGGAGGAACTACACCGGTACGGTCGCTCCAAGTAATAGCGAAACCATGAGAGAAGTAAAGAGCCTTTCCGGCCGTAAGATAAGGTTTCATTGTGGGCCATACAGACATTACAGCTGCATCAGACAACAGGCACATAATAACTGTACCTTTCTGACAAGCATCTTCAATGCTGAACAGCGTTTCACCCGGAACCCATCCGTCTGCAACGGCTTTTTCATAAGTCTTGCCCTGACGCTGGCCTACAATCACATTGAAGCCATTGTCGCGCAGGTTGCAAGCCTGGCCGGGACCTTGTACACCGTAACCGATAACTGCGATTGTCTCATCCTTTAAAATCTCACGTGCTTTTTCCAAAGGAAACTCTTCGCGGGTCATTACATTTTCAATAACACCGCCAAAATTCAATTGTGCCATTTTTTGTTTTAATTTTTATTTGTGGCTTATGCCAACTAATTGATTAATAAATTATTTTTCTACAAATATCACTTTAGAACGGCAAACCACTTCGCTGCCATTCTTTCTTACTTCTACATCATACGTGCCGTTGCCTACATAGTCTTTATAAAAAGTAAGCTCGTCATCGTAATAGCTCTCGGCTACATACGCCATTTCAAAACGACGGATACGGCTCTCCTTATATAGTTCTATCGGAAACAAATCAAGGATGTGCTCGATATAACGGATACTGTTTACGTGCCCGTTAATATCAATATCGCTGTATCTGGCATTCAGCGAAGAAGCCGGCTCCATAGAAGTCACTTTTATACGCGAAGGCTTCTCAATGGGGCAAGGCTCGTCGCACACATAGTCCACAATACTGCCACCGTGCAAGGCCAGCAAATCGGCAGGCTTACGGGTATTAAGGCTAATCATAGCCCATACGGAACGTGCATATCCTATTTTCTTTCCGTCTTTGTTGATGATGGCAAAGTTACGGTCCGTAAAGAGGCGGTATACATTCTCCACCCAAGTCTGGATAGAGAAATCCTCGTATTGGTACGGCATCTCGTCCAACTCGATGGCAAGACGGGAAAGTACCCACGTGTAGTTGTCCTCATTCAAGGTTGCAATACCGAAACCGCGTTCCGTTGCATGAAATCCTGCACAGTTCAGCAAATGGTTGCCGAGCACACCCATTGTAAGACGGCCGGTAAAGTCCACATGGAACGGTTCGGCTACAAACTTGTAAGTACCTATTTTATTGTTTTCACTCATTGTCCTTGTTGTTCTTTACTCCGGCGATATTTTGTTTCACGATCCGCCAGATACTCGTTTACGCGTTCAAAGCAACTCGTTGTGATAGCCACACGACCGGAACGTACAAACTGGAGCACGCACTCCAAAGCACGCAGTTCCTCATAAAGATTGGTTATCTCCTCACTCATGCCGTTCTTCTCTACAATGGAGAATACGGAATTTACCTCCACGATACGCGCATTGTACTTGCGGATGATTTTGGATACTTCCGGCTTCTCCTCCAGTGTGGGAGTCGTTATCTTGTAAAGCGCAATCTCATGCTGATAGATTTCATCATCCGTGAAATAGTGCGCCTGCAATACATCTATCTTTTTGGTGATTTGCTTCGTCACCTTCTCAATAGTGTCTTTGTCCGTCCAAGCTGTAATGGTGTATTTATGCACCCCCTTGATAGAGGATGCCGAAACGTTCAAACTCTCGATATTGATTTGACGGCGGGTAAATACAGCCGTTACCTGATTCAGCAGACCTGCAAAGTTTTCCGAATGAACGATAATTGTATATAATGTCTTGTCCATAACTTTATTAATGAAGAATTAAGAATGAAGAATTACATTTTGTACATATCTCCTTAATGAAGAATGCAGAATAAAAGAGAAACATCCCGAAAATTCTTCATTCTCATCATTTATATTAGCACTCCAGCAACATTTGGTTCACAGAGCCACCCGGAGGTGTCATCGGCATTACATTCCCCTCTTCCTCTACGCAAGCTTCCAACAGGAACGGACCGTCTGTCGCAATCATCTCTTCAATGGCTTCTGCCAATTCCTCGCGGGTAAATACACGGCGTGCCGGAATTTCGTAGGCGGAAGCAATCTTCATGTAGTCAGGATTCATCATCGGAGTGAACGAATAACGGTGATTGAAGAACATGGCTTGCCATTGACGAACATTACCGAGGAAGTTATTGTTCAGCAAAATCATCTTAACGGGAGCTTTCTGTTCCATTATCGTACCCAGCTCCTGCAAGTTCATCTGCAGACCGCCGTCACCCATAAAGACGCAAACCGTACGGTCGGGACGTCCGAAAGTAGCGCCAATAGCGGCAGGAAGACCGAAGCCCATTGTACCCAAACCTCCGGAAGTAACAATACTGCGCTCCTTGCTATATTTAAAGTAGCGGGCAGACATCATCTGGTTCTGACCTACATCCGTCACCAAAACAGCCTCGTTATGCGTGGCCTCACTAACGGCACGCACCACTTCGCCCATGCTCAAAGCATCACCTGCCGGATGCAGTTCGGGACGGATTACCTTCTCCTCTTCCATCTGTTCGTAGGGCAGGAAACTTTCCAGCCACTCTTTATGTTCGGCGGGGTTCAGTAATTCGGTTACTGCGGCAAGAGTGTCTTTGCAATCGCCCAATACTGCCACGTCAGTCTTTACATTCTTGTCTATCTCCGCAGGGTCAATATCGAAATGGATTACTTTTGCCTGCGGCGCATAAGTGGATATTTTGCCAGTGACACGGTCGTCAAAGCGCATACCCACCGCAACCAGCACATCGCATTTGTTGGTGTTGATATTCGGGCCCAGATTGCCGTGCATACCCAGCATGCCTTTATTCAGGGGATGATCCGTAGGCAATGCGGAAAGCCCCAGCAAAGTGCAGCCGGCAGGCATACCTGCCTTTTCGATGAAAGCACGCAATTCGTTTTGCGCATTGCCGAGCTCCACACCTTGTCCCACCAATACCAACGGACGTTCCGCAGCATTTATCAAATCGGCAGCCTGTTGTATGGCTTCCGGCTCCATTTCCGGTACGGGCAGATAGCTGCGCACATAATCCACTTGGGTAGGAATATATTCCGTCTTATCCACTTGGGCATTCTTGGCAAAGTCCAGTACAACCGGACCGGGACGTCCGCTCTGTGCGATATAGAAAGCGCGGGCGACAGCCCATGCCACGTCTTCCGCACGACGAATCTGGTAGCTCCACTTCGTGATAGGTTGTGTAATGCCTACCAAGTCCACTTCCTGAAAGGCGTCCGTTCCGAGGAATCCCGTAGCAACCTGCCCTGCAATGACAACTATCGGTGTACTGTCTATCATGGCATCGGCAATACCTGTAATGGTGTTTGTTGCGCCCGGACCGCTAGTGACCAGACATACGCCTACCTTGCCCGATACACGTGCAAAGCCCTGTGCAGCATGAGTAGCTCCCTGTTCATGGCGAACGAGGATATGATTCAGATTCTCTCGATGGTCGTATAAGGCATCAAATACCGGCATGATGCTGCCACCCGGATAACCGAAAATGGTCTTTACTCCCTGATGTTCCAAAGAGCGCATCAATGCTTCTGCGCCTGTTATTAAGTTTTCCATATCTATTTATTATTGTTTTCCGGGCACGGAATTCTAAATTAATCTATCAGCCTTACAGCTCCTTTATCTGCCGAACTTACCATGCCGGCATACGCTTTCAACGCTTTCGACACTTGGCGGTCGCGAGTTACCGGCGTCATGGGACGGGCAGCCAGTTCACCGTCCGTCAGCTTCACATTGATAGAGCGGTTCGGTATATCTATTTCGATGATGTCACCGTCCTGAATCTTACCGATATTGCCACCCGCAGCGGCTTCGGGAGAGATATGCCCGATGCTCAGTCCGGAAGTACCGCCGCTAAAGCGTCCGTCGGTAATCAGCGCACATTCCTTGCCTAAATGGCGGGATTTGATATAAGAAGTGGGATAAAGCATTTCCTGCATACCCGGACCGCCTTTCGGACCTTCGTGGGTGATGACGACAACATCGCCGCTGACAACCTTTCCATCCAGAATACCGTCACAGGCAGCTTCCTGTGAATCGAATACTTTGGCAGGGCCGGTAAACTTCCATATACTTTCGTCCACTCCGGCAGTTTTGACCACACAACCGTCCTGTGCTATGTTTCCTTTCAGAACAGCCAGTCCGCCGTCCTTGCTATAAGCATGCTGCAGGTCGCGGATACAACCTTCGGTACGGTCTGTGTCCAATTCCTTATAATAAGTATCCTGCGAACCGAGTACCAGATTGAACTTTCCGGCAGCGGCACTGGAATATTTCTTGATAGCTTTCTCACAAATATTCGGGCTTGTGATGCAATACCGGTCTATTTCCTCCGCCAGTGTCATCCCGTCTACACGGCGTACATTCGTATCCACCAAGCCGCCTTTGGCAAGCTCGCCCATAATGGCAACGATACCGCCGGCACGGTTTACATCCTGCACATGATATTTCCGGGTATTGGGAGCCACTTTGCACAAGCAAGGAGTCTTACGGGACAGCATATCAATGTCATCCATCGTGAAATCCGCTCCGGCTTCATGCGCCACCGCCAGCAAGTGAAGCACCGTATTGGTGGAACCGCCCATTGCAATATCCAGTGTCATTGCATTCAGGAAAGCCTCACGAGTGGCAATGCTGCGGGGAAGTACGCTTTCGTCTCCCTCTTCATAATACTTATAAGCGTTTTCAACAATCAGCTTGGCGGCATCCTCAAACAGTTTCTTGCGATTCTCGTGGGTAGCCACAATCGTACCGTTACCCGGCAACGCCAGACCGATAGCCTCGTTCAGGCAGTTCATGGAATTGGCGGTAAACATACCCGAGCAACATCCGCAAGTAGGACAAGCGTGCTGTTCTATCTTGGCAACATCGCTATCGCTCACGCTTTCATCGGCCGACTTAATCATGGCATCAATCAGGTCGAGGTGCTGTCCGTTCCATTCTCCGGCTTCCATAGGACCACCGGAAACAAATACCGTAGGAATGTTCAGCCTCATCGCAGCCATAAGCATACCCGGCGTAATTTTGTCGCAGTTGCTGATGCAAACCATGGCATCCGCCTTATGCGCATTCACCATATATTCCACGCTGTCGGCTATGATATCGCGTGACGGCAATGAATACAACATACCGTCGTGCCCCATCGCGATGCCGTCGTCAATGGCAATCGTATTGAATTCGGCAGCAAAGCAGCCTTGCTTTTCTATCTCTTCCTTTACAAACTGGCCTATTTCATGCAGATGCACATGCCCCGGTACAAACTGGGTAAAAGAATTGACTATCGCGATTATGGGCTTGCCCATTTGCTCCTTCTTCATGCCGTTTGCCACCCACAATGCGCGGGCGCCTGCCATACGGCGGCCTTGTGTGCTGAACGAACTGCGTAACTGATGTTTCATCTTATCTGTCTCCTTTTATGAAAAAAGCCTTTCTCACCGTAATGAGAAAGGCTTATTATAAATATCTTTACCGTACGAATACATACACAACCTTTCTCACGCTCTTGATGCCACCACCACGACGCGAATAATATGCAGGACTGCCAGGTTAATAGATGTATGTAGATTCATAACTAAATTATCTTTATTGTTCTCTTATTTGTTGTTTCATATAAATATGCTGCAAAGGTAAGTGCTTTTTTATAAACTCCAAACAAATTGAAGAAAAAAAAGATATAAACATGAATAATCGTAAGGAAACCGCGCTTTAAAATCTTATTTTATCACTTATCAATTGCAAATAAAACGATTCGGATACTTTTTAAAGAAGATATTCATCAATTCCAAAGCATTTAATAATCTGAAAATTACCGGAACGCTTCCCTTCCCGAAACAAAATATTCCGTATCTTTGCGCACTAAGCGAAAATTACGCGAGACTGAAAAACAGTATTTATTAATAAAGAAATAACAAAATCAATGGAAACAGTAGAAAACAAGTACATCACCTTAGCATATAAGTTGTACACAATTGAAAACGGAGAAAAAGAATTCACAGAAGAGGCGCCCGCAGAGCACCCGTTCCAATTTATCTCCGGATTGGGCCTGACACTGGAATCTTTCGAGAACCAAGTGAAAGATTTGAAGAAAGGTGACAAGTTCGACTTTACAATCAAAGCCGAAGAAGCCTACGGCGAATATGACGACGAGCACGTTATCGACCTCCCGAAAAACATCTTCGAGATAGAAGGCCAGTTTGACAGCGAACGTGTAGTAGAAGGTGCCGTTATTCCTTTGATGACCTCAGAAGGCCAGCGCATCAACGGAAGCGTGGTAGAAGTAAAAGATGATGTAGTAGTAATGGATATGAATCACCCCTTGGCAGGTTGCGACCTGAACTTTGTAGGTGAAATCACCGAAAACCGTCCGGCTACCAACGATGAATTGGCAGAAATGGCACGCATGATGAGCGGTGGCGGATGCAGTGGCGGATGCGACTGCGGAGACTGCGGCAGCGGATGCGGCGACCATGAATGCGGGGACGGATGCTGCCATTAAAAATTGAAAACTTTTAAAGTTGAAAGTTAGCTATGCAGCATTATAGTGTAGCTGACTTTCAACTCTAAAAGCTATCAATTATTTCCCTTTTCCTGTCATTATCTCCAGCACCAGTCTGTCCGTTTCATCCATTCCTTTAGAACCTATCTTTGTCAGGTTGCGGATGCTTTGATCTACATCTTCATCAATTATTCCTTCAACTGAAGTAACACAACGATTCTCCATTGCCATTATGGCGGAAAGGACGGCGGTGGAAACGCCGGTAGTTACTTTCAGGGCGCAACTGGGCTTGGCTCCGTCACAAATCATTCCGGTAAGGTTGGCAATCATATTCTGAACGGCAAAGGCAACTTGTTCGTAAGTGCCGCCCATCAGCCAAGTGATGCCGCAACTGGAACCCGTAGCCGCTACCACACAACCGCATAGTGCAGACAGACGACCGAGGCTTTGCTTGATGTAAATCACAGTCAGATGGCTAAGCATGAGGGCGCGAATCAATTCCTCCTCCGATTTACCGTTTTCTTCGGCATAAACCAGGACGGGCAACGTGGCGGAGATGCCTTGGTTTCCACTTCCGGAATTACTCATTACCGGTATCATAGCGCCCGCCATACGGGCATCACATGCGCCGGATGTATAAGAAAGGATATGAGAGAACACGCTATCACCCAATATCTCATGTTCATAAGTGCCGCGCAGCATTCTGCCCAGCCCATGACCGTAGTTTCCATCGAAAGAGCGTTCGGCGGCAGCTTTATTCAAACGGGCAGTCTCAAGAATAAAACGTATTTCGTCCAGCGGAGCATTCATGGCAAAGTCATACACTTTGCGCAAAGTCAGTTCTACGGTTTGCTCTTCCGCTTCCCCGCAACTTGTGCTTTGCTTATTCAAAAAGATGTCATTGTTACGGGCTATATATATAAAAGTAGTATGTCCGCCGGCAATAATGGCAGTAGCCTTGTTCTCACCGGATTCGCAACATACTTCGATGTAGAGTTTCTCTGTGATATTCTTTTTGAGGGCTATATTAACGCGTTTTTCACCGATAAAGCATTTTCCTTCCTCCACTGCTGCAGGACTACTGTCTTTCAGCACTTCCAGCTGATATTCCGATTTGCCTATCAGCGCTCCCAACGCTATGGCAATGGGCAGCCCTATCATACCTGTACCGGGAATTCCGACACCCATTGCATTTTTCAAGATATTGGCACTTAGCAAGACATTTATCTTTTCCGGTTTTGTCCCCAAGGTTTCGGTCGCTTTCGCCACACATAAAGCTACGGCAATAGGTTCTGTACACCCGATGGCGGGAACTACTTCACGCTGCACTAAGGCAATTATCTGTTTTCTCTCTGTTTCAGTCATCACTACTTCAGTTTTTAATCATGCAAAAATAGCAAAAAGGATTGGAGAAACAACGATAGCCGCCATTATTCATTTCACATTATACAATTTGTATAATTCAGTTACGACCGCTACATTTCCATCATGTCGAAGAACATCAGACGCGTGTGCTTGTCATCATCATCGGAGACCAGCAATTTGAAGTCATTTTTGATGTAAAAGGGTACGGCGGACAAATAAGCGTCAACAGTGATAAAGCGGAAAGTCGAGCATGTATCTTCGGCATTGAGCATATGTTTGATAGACAACATCAGTTTGCTTCCGATACCGGTGTTCCGATAATCCTGTGAAACTGCCAGCCGCCCAATCTTTACAGCAGGGTAACTGCTGAAATGTTTGTCGTGAGGGAAGAGCTTTTTCATTTTTCTCCATGCGGAACCGGATGCTTCCACACGTGACACCTTATCATTGAACAGACAGAAATAGGCAGCTATCTGTTCACCGTCGATAAGAAGGAAAGTTTTTCCGATGCGTTTATCATGAAATCCCTTTGCGTCATGCGCAAGAAAGCCATTCAAATCGGCATCGCCGCAATCGAATGGCTTTAACTCGTAATCTTCAGTTAGTTGTATCAGTTTCATACACGGCTTATGCTTGGAAACTTCACTTCGGTTATCAACTCTTCATAAGCCTTGCGAGCCTTATCCCGGTTGGCTTTACGCTCTTCCGCGGTCAAGTTCTCTACCCGCTTCATTTCTGCCTCGAAACGAGCGGCATCTTTACCGAACAGTATCGGTGTTTCTCTAATAGGTCTTGCCATAGTCGTTTCTTTCTAATAGGTTTATATTCAATACAAAAGTAATATATCTCTTTGAGACTGCCAAATAAAAAGGATAAGAAGTGATGATTATCAGATGATATGTGACACTTCCATTATTCATTTCGCATTATACAATTTGTATAATTCAAAATGAATAATTACATTTATATTCACTAAGTGCAGATTAAGCAAATATGAGAAATCCTTTTATCATTACCGGCAACATTCCGGATGTTCTTTTCCGTATGTATCTCCTAAAGTTAAGAGAAAGTGATATCGTTTCAAAACTTTTATAATGCCGAAAGAGCAGAAAGGATTGGAGAAATACTTTATTTACGAAAAAGAAACCTAACTTTGTCGACCGAATTTTGTTATTATTAAAGTTACAAAGGCTTTAATTAGCAAACAGTTATTAACTAAACAGAAAAATATGAGACTTAAAAATCTGATAGCCTGCCTCTTTTTAGGCTTCGCAACAACATCGTGCATTCAAGACGAAGCACTCAACTCCGAAGCAGCCATTGATGCTTGTACCGGTACAGACGTACAATTAGCTCATATCAATAGCGATTCAAAAGAGATAAACATATACGTGCATAAAGGAGCGGATTTATCAAAACAGCAATTACAGTTTAAGTTGCCCGCAGGCGCAACCCTCAAAGCGAACGAACATTATCCGGATGACGTAATGAACAATTACGATTTCAGCAATGACTCGCACTCACGCACCTTTACCGTAACTTCCGAAGACGGAGAATGGCACTCCACATATACCGTAAAGATTATACCGACCGAAGTACCCGGCTCTTTCCACTTTGAAGAACTGCTTCCATCAAGCAATACCGAGTACGACATTCTTTATGAGTTCGAACCGGGAACATCAACCAATGTTTCACGTGTGCTGCAATGGTCAAGCGGTAACCCCGGATTCAAGTTAACCAGTATGGCAGATAACCGTACCGGCTATCCAACCCAGCAAATAACCGACGGCTACCGCGGCAAAGGGTTGAAACTAACCACCTGCGACACCGGCAGCTTCGGCGCTATGGTGAAGATGTATATTGCGGCTGGCAACCTGTTCATCGGCTCTTTCGACTTGGCAAACGCACTAAAAGATCCTTTGCGGGCTACTAAGTTCGGCATACAATATTACAAGCGTCCCGTTTCACTGAAAGGCTACTATAAGTTCAAAGCCGGAGACGTGTACACCGATGAAGGCGTAGTACAGAAAGACAAAAAAGACCGTTTCGACATTTATGCCATACTATACGAGGCAAACGAGAACTCTTTCATGCTGGATGGCAGCAACAGCTTGGATTTAACTTCCGACAAGCTCGTATCCATCGCCCGTATCAGCGAAGAAGAAGCTAAAGAAACCGATACATGGACAGCGTTTGAGTTGCCTTTTGAAGCGGTAAACGGTAAAAGCATAGACGCTGCCAAATTGCAGAACGGTAAATATAAATTAAGTATTGTCCTTTCCTCCAGTGTAGACGGCGCTTACTTCAAAGGAGCTGTTGGCAGCACACTGCATATAGACGAATTAGAACTTATAAGCGAAGACAACTAATATTCAGTATGAAAAAGTATCATTTTATTTGCATTATAGCCGTACTGTTGGCAATGGCTGCCAACGTACAGGCACAAGAAGAAAGAAATAAGAGTCTTATCAACTCCTATCTGCATGGTTGGGAATATGGCATAAAAGCCGGATTCAATATTGGTGGTACATCTCCTATTCCTCTGCCTAAGGAAATACGTAAAATAGACAGTTATGCACCCGGCATAGCCATTGCCATTGAAGGTAATGCCACCAAATGGTTTGACAAAGACAAGAAATGGGGACTCACATTGGGCTTACGATTAGAGAACAAGAACATGACAACCGAAGCCACCGTAAAGAATTACGGTATGAAAATCATCAATACCAATGGCGGAGAGTTGGCAGGACTTTGGACAGGAGGAGTCAAAACTAAAGTAAAGAACTCTTATCTTACCATTCCCGTTCTGGCAAACTACCATATCAGTAAACGCTGGATATTGTCTGCCGGTCCTTATTTCTCCTATTTGCTGGAGGGCAACTTCTCCGGACACGTTTACGAAGGGCATCTACGTACCCCCGACCAAACCGGTTCAAAAGTTGAATTCACCGGAGAAAGTATCGCAACGTATGACTTCTCCAATGATTTAAGAAAATTTCAGTGGGGCTTACAACTTGGCGGAGAATGGAAAGCATTCAAACACCTTACCGTACATGCCGACTTGACATGGGGGCTGAACAATATCTTCCAGAAAGACTTTAATACAATAACATTTAATATGTATCCCATCTATATGAACTTAGGATTTGGGTATGCATTCTAAATATAAAGTTTGAGTGTTTTCTCATCACTCGTCACTTTTAGTGGTAACATATTAAAGCAAAAGGAGTTATCGAGTGATAACAATCATAATAAGGAGTGACGACCACTTTTGGTCGTCACTCCTTATTATAATCCCATTGTTTCTTTTTCTCTTATAATTTACTCACATACAAGGATTTTCCCTTAATCTACATCAAACCGTTAATAGGAGTAAATTTCCCTTTTATTGCAGCATATAGTCCTCAACCATACATACAAAAGAGATTCCGGCACGTTCTTTTTGTCGTTATAGCGTATACTAAATGCCACTATGCACGTAACTAAACCTCGTTTTACAGTTGCGGGCTGTACGGTTTGCAGTTGTGGGCTCTACAGCCCGCAGTTGGCAACCGTACAGCCCGCAACTGTAAAACGAGGTTATACTACTGATGAAAACAGAAAAAACACAAAGCTGGGGTATGTTTTCAAAGAAGTATTTTCATGCACATAATATCTCTAATATTATAAGTTATTCTCCAATAATTTCTAACTCATCAAGCATCAAAGTACTTCCACCGGCACCTTTGAAGCGATCGCCATCCTTACTTGAAGAACATACAATAGCCAATTGATATTCTTTTCCTGCCTCATAAGTTTTACCTGTTAAATAGGTAAATTCTTGACTAAAAGCTGTCCATTCAGACTTATCAGTAGCATCCGCTAAAACCGCTATGGCAACACGACGAGGAGAAGTATTTATATCATGACCAGTCAACGGTTTATTATTACCTTTATCATCTCTTTCTGTCTCATACAGAACAGCCATAATAGAGCACTCATCCACTTTATCCTTTTCAACTATTACATCTTCTGGTTTTTCCGCTCCCTCACCATCAATATACTTTTCACCAGCAGTATATTTATACCATCCTTTAAACAACAAAGGCTTTTTATCATAAGGTATACCAAACTCTGTACACAACATTTTATCAGACATAGCATAATTCATATTAAAATTTCCGGTAAAAACAGAACCTGCAGTTAAAGCTGGAACCAAAGAAGATGTTTGAACACTAGTATCCATAGTAACCAATTTAATCGCAGCTGCACCTGCTACTTTGTCATCCGTTGATTTATATACAGGAAAACCTTCTACACCAAATAGAGATAACAAAGATGCTCCTTCGACACTAGATGACAGCATATCATTAGGAAGTGGTTCTTCATGCGCCGCATTACCTGTTCCTTTTGAAATCCATTCATCAAATGTAAACTTCATCACAAAATTTCTAGTTGGGGTTTTTACTATATATTCCACTACTGTACCATCTTCTGCCAGCACAGTAATCGTTACATCTTTTGAAAGGTCCATAGCCTTACCACTTTCCACAGACGTAGTTGCTTTGTCAGAAACAGTAAACGTAGGAACTACAGTTTTCAATACATTTGCATCAGCTTCCACCGCAGCCTCATCTACTCTAAATGTGATTGTATTATCATCATTAATAACCGGTTGCTCAATTACAATGGAATTTGCTTTGTTAGACATATCGAAAGAGAAAGCCGTAATCTTAGCTTCACTGCTTTCAGAGCCAGTCAGACGAGTACCTTCATACACAACTTTGACTTTCTGCTCCAAGCTGCCTACAGTGGCATCGATATCCATATCAACTTTTACGGCACCATTTGAAGCTGTACCTTTGGCATTAATTATACAAGACAAGGTTTCTACCTTCAAATCTTGGGTACCAGAAAATGTATAAGTATTACCATTCTGAGATAATACACAGTTCTTCAACTCAACATCACCGATAGCAATCCCCATAAAGCTAAAATTAGCTAAAGAAAGATTTATAGCAGAAGGACTGGCCTTTTCAATCTTAATCTTTTGAGGTTCGGAAGGCATAGTAGTTCCCTCTACTGTCACAGTCAAGGTTCCTTTATAATCACCTGCTATTTCTTCTTCAATAACTTTAGAGTAGTCAGGATCATCATCATCGCTACAAGCGGTAAATAAACTCATTGAACAGATCAATGCAAATAAAAAAAACAAACTTTTCTTCATATAAGTACTTGTTTAGTTAATAAAATTCCCATACAATTATGGGTGGATTAATATTCTCTTTTTTATCTATGGCGCAAAATAACAGTTTTTAAAACCTCCAAACAAGGTCTTTTATATAGAATAGATGTCCCTTTTTTCATATAGGAGCATTTATAAAGTTTCTTCACATTCTTAAAGGATTCTATGGATTTACGAACGGAATCAATAGGTTGAAACAGTAATTGACACTCCCGAAAGCTGGAAAATAAAAGATTTATTGCCATTTTTGAAACGTTTTACAAAAATAATTGTTACCTTTAAAAAGTCAAAGCCCGTTATGACAGGGCAAACTGGCACATTAACCTCATTATAAACTCTTAAAGCATTTGATATGTTCAACTCATTCGGTAATATTCTCCGCCTTACCAGTTTCGGAGAGTCACATGGTAAAGGCATAGGCGGTGTAATAGATGGATTCCCCGCAGGAATTACCATCGATATGGATTTTGTCCAATCGGAACTCGACCGTCGCCGTCCGGGACAATCACGTATCACCACCTCACGCAAAGAATCTGATAAAGTAGAATTCCTTTCCGGCATTTTCGAAGGTAAATCCACCGGATGCCCCATCGGATTCATCGTATGGAACGAAAACCAACACTCCAACGACTATAATAATCTGAAAGAAGTCTATCGTCCCTCGCACGCCGACTATACATATAACGTAAAATACGGAATACGCGACCACCGTGGCGGAGGACGCTCATCGGCACGCGAAACTATTTCGCGCGTTGTGGCAGGAGCATTGGCCAAATTGGCTTTGAAACAGCTGGGCATCCGCATCACGGCATACACTTCACAAGTAGGCCCTATCAAGCTGGAAGAAAACTATACCGCTTACGACCTCGACCTGATTGAGAACAATCCGGTGCGTTGCCCCGACCCGGAGAAGGCGAAAGAAATGGAAGAGCTCATCTTCAAGATAAAAGGAGAAGGCGACACCATTGGCGGCGTAGTGACTTGTGTCATCAAAGGATGTCCCATCGGACTGGGACAACCCATTTACGGCAAACTTCAATCTGCCCTTGCCGCCGGTATGCTCAGCATCAATGCTGCAAAGGCATTTGAATACGGTGAAGGCTTCAAAGGTCTGAAGATGAAAGGTTCCGAGCAAAACGACGTGTTCTTCAATAATAACGGACGCATCGAAACACACACCAACCACTCCGGCGGTATTCAGGGCGGCATCAGCAACGGACAGGACATCTACTTCCGCGTAGCCTTCAAGCCCGTGGCAACCGTACTCATGGAACAGCATACCGTAAACATGGACGGCATAGACACCACCCTCAAAGCCCGCGGACGCCACGACCCCTGCGTGCTGCCCCGCGCCGTACCCATTGTAGAAGCTATGGCAGCCATGACTTTGCTCGACTTCTACTTGATAGACCGTACTACACAGTTATAATATATGCAAATCAGGAACTATATGTCAATAAAGAAATATATCGCAGAGAACGAATCCAAGATGTTGGAAGACTTATTCAGCCTTATCCGTATTCCCAGCATCAGTGCGAAGCCCGAACATCACAATGATATGCTGGCGTGCGCCGAACGCTGGGCGCAACTATTGTTGGCAGCCGGCGCTGACGAAGCGTTGGTTATGCCCTCCGCAGGCAATCCCATCGTATTCGGACAGAAAATCGTAGACCCGAAAGCCAAGACCGTATTAATATACGCCCACTATGACGTGATGCCCGCCGAACCGCTGGAGCTTTGGAAAAGCAATCCCTTTGAACCGGAAGTACGTGACGGACACATCTGGGCACGTGGCGCAGACGATGATAAAGGCCAATCATTCATCCAAGTAAAGGCTTTTGAATACTTGGTGAAGAACAACCTGCTGACCCACAACGTAAAGTTCATCTTCGAAGGAGAAGAAGAAATCGGTTCACCCAGTCTTGAAGGATTCTGCCAAGAACATAAAGAGCTGTTGAAAGCCGACGTAATCCTCGTCTCCGACACCAGTATGCTGGGTGCAGACCTTCCCTCACTCACTACCGGACTGCGCGGGCTTGCCTATTGGGAAATAGAAGTAACCGGTCCGAATCGCGACTTGCATTCCGGACACTTCGGCGGTGCAGTAGCCAACCCCATCAACGTGCTTTGCCGGATGATAAGCCAAGTGACGGATGCGGACGGACGTATCACCGTACCGGGCTTCTACGACGATGTGGAAGAAGTGCCGCAGGCAGAACGTGAGATGATAGCGCATATCCCGTTTGATGAGGAGAAATATAAAAAGGCTATCGGTGTAAATGCCCTTTCCGGAGAAAAAGGTTACAGTACGCTGGAACGCAACAGTTGCCGTCCGTCTTTCGATGTATGCGGTATTTGGGGAGGTTATACGGGTGAAGGCTCTAAAACCGTGCTGCCCTCCAAAGCCTATGCCAAAGTATCATGCCGACTGGTTCCGCATCAGGAGCATCATAAGATTTCGCAACAGTTCGCCGATTATATCATGAGTATAGCCCCCGATACCGTACAAGTAAAGGTTACTCCCATGCATGGCGGGCAAGGATATGTATGCCCCATTACGCTCCCCGCATACCAAGCCGCAGAGAAAGGCTTCACCAAAGCATTCGGAAAGAAACCGTTGGCAGTACGTCGCGGAGGAAGTATTCCTATAATCTCTACTTTTGAACAGGTATTGGGAATAAAAACCGTACTGATGGGATTCGGTCTGGAGTCCAACGCCATTCATTCTCCCAACGAAAATATCCCGCTGGATATTCTGCGGAAAGGTATTGAAGCGGTCGTAGAATTCCACTTGAATTACGAATAAAGCTGAGAGCACAGAGGGGACTGTATCTCTGTGCCTCTATTCAAACGGCTTGCGGAATGTACATCCGCTCCTCCATTCGGAACAGCCGTAAGCCGTTTTTCCTTTAATAACCGTTCCCTTTCCGCAAAGCGGACAAGGTTGTCCTACCAGCGCATCGGTCGTTTGCTCCGCTTTCTTTGCTGCGGGCTTTCGCGGCGCTCTTTTCTTTGGCTCTTTTTTCGGTTTATCGGCAGCGGAAGCTGATGCTGCAGAAGTCTTTTCACCCTTTTCGGGTACAGGAGTTTGTATGGTGATATGGCGGTTACTGTTATCGGAAAGTACACTCATCACAATCTCCGATACCATTTGCTTCAACTCCTCCAGAAACTGCGAAGCACTAAATGTTTTTTTCTCAATCTTGCGCAACTTCTGTTCCCATTCTCCAGTAAGTTGAGCTGATTTCAACAATTCTTCATGAATAATCTGAATCAACTCTACCCCCGTAGGAGTAGCAATCAGATTCTTTTTCTCCTTGCGGATATAATTACGTTTAAAGAGCGTTTCGATAATGGCGGCGCGGGTAGAAGGGCGGCCTATACCGTTTTCTTTCAGAGCATCGCGCAGTTCGTCATTATCCACCAGCTTACCGGCAGTTTCCATAGCACGCAACAAAGTAGCCTCGGTATAAGGGCGTGGCGGTTGCGTCCACTTCTCGTATAAGTCCGGCAAGTGCGGACCGTTCTCTCCCGCCACAAATGCAGGAAGCACGTTTTCATCTTCTCCGCCTTTCTCTTCTTTTTCTTCTTGCGATTGTGCCGAGGGTGTACCAAAGACCACACGCCAACCGGGTTCCAATATCTGCTTACCCGAAACTTTAAATTCAATCTGCTCCACCTCACCTATTACCGTAGTCGTTGCAAACAAACAGTCCGGATAGAACACGGCAATGAAGCGGCGCGCAATGAGATCGAATACACGTCGTTCCATATCCGTCAAGTTCTGAGGGGGCTGACCGGTAGGTATAATGGCATGGTGATCCGTCACCTTCGAGTTGTCGAACACCTTTTTCGATTTCGGCAACGTAGCTCCGTCCAACGGAGCGGTCAATGTTTGATAGTCCTGCAACCCCTTCAGTATGCCGGGACACTTGGGATAGATATCATCACTCAGGAAAGTGGTATCGACACGCGGATAGGTCGTTACTTTCTTCTCGTACAGCGACTGGATGGTTTTCAGCGTCTCGTCGGCGGAAAAAGCAAACTTCTTGTTACACTCCACCTGCAGGGAAGTCAAGTCGAACAAGCGAGGCGGGGCCTCTTTACCGTTCTTGCGGGTGACGTTTGTGACAGTAAAAGGAGAGTTCTTTATCTGCTCCAGCAAAGCCATTCCACGCTCCCTGTCCGTGATAGGCTCTATTCCCCGGTTTTCTTCGGGTTTTGCGGCTTTGGCGGCAGCACCTTCTTTCTGTTTTTCGGCTTCCAGTACCAGTTCTTCATCGCTCTTGCGGAGAATGGCCGAAAAGGTGGTATCACGATACACCGTCTTCAATTCCCAGTATTGTTTGGGGACAAAGTTCTGTATCTCAAGCTGGCGGTTCACGATTAGCGCCAATGTAGGCGTTTGTACCCGTCCGATAGAAAGTACCTGCCGGTTCTGACCGTACTTCATGGTGTACAGGCGGGTGGCGTTCATCCCCAACAGCCAGTCACCGATGGCACGCGAAAGACCTGCTTCGTACAGAGGTTGGAAATCGGATGCGTCCCTCAGCTTGGCAAACCCCTCACGGATGGCTTCTTCCGTCAGCGAGGAAATCCACAGACGCTTCACCGGACAACGCGCACCGGCTTTCTGCATCACCCAACGCTGAATGAGCTCTCCCTCTTGTCCGGCATCACCGCAGTTTATAATCATATCGGCATGCTGCATGAGGTTCTCAATCACGCGAAACTGGCGTTCGTATGTAGGGTTGCTGATAAGTTTGATACCGAAACGGGGCGGCACCATAGGCAGACTGCCCAAGCTCCACGACTTCCAGTTGGGAGTGTATTCGTGCGGTTCTTTCAGTGTACAGAGGTGGCCAAACGTCCAGGTCACCTGGTATCCGTTTCCTTCGATGTATCCGTCTTTCTTATCTTTCGCTCCGAGTACATCGGCTATGTCACGCGCCACAGAAGGCTTTTCGGCTATACAAACTATCATTCATTTTTCTCTTTAGTCGGGACAAAGATAATGCAAAAATTCGATTAAGCGAGTTTAGGGATTAACTTGTTCCCTTATTCAAACACAGAGACACTGAGACACAGAGGTTTTGAAAAACGACTTTTATACTATCTGTCATTCAGAGCGAAGCGAAGAATCTACTCTCTCAATGTATACACAAAAAGGAGATTCTTCGCTTCGCTCTGAATGACAGATACTCTTGATATAAATTAAATTCCAATACTTACTTATCTCCGTGCCTCTGTATTCATCTTTAGCACAAATTTAAAAGCGAACTGTACAAAATTGACAATCAAATGCACATTCCGTATCATAAAAAAAACATTAGCGTTCATCTATACGCAGAGAAAAGCGTAATTTAGCAATCGTGGAAATAGCCTCTGAAATCAATTATAAAAACTAATAATATGGTAAAACAAATCTCAATGAAGCACATAGCTTGCCTATCCCTGCTAAGTTCATCAATGGCATACGCTGCCGAACGTCCCAACATCATTTACATCTTCACCGACCAGCATACGGCAAATGCCATGAGTTGTGCCGGAAACCCGGACCTGCATACACCGAATCTGGACAGGCTCGCTGCTGCCGGTATCATGTTCCAAAACGCTTACTGTACCGCTCCGCTCAGCGGTCCTTCACGCGGCGCCATGTTTACAGGACACTATCCCGATGCGGTAGGATTATCAATCAACGGCGCTCCGATGCCTGATTCCCTTCAGACACAAACATTGGGCACACTTGTCAAGAATGCCGGGTATGAATGCGCATACGGCGGCAAATGGCACGTACCCGAACTGGATATCCCCGACAAACAACGCGGCTTCGACCAACTGTACAAACACAGCGACGACGGACTGGCGGAGGCCTGTGTGCAATTCCTTTCCAAGAAGCACAACAAGCCTTTCTTCTTGGTAGCTTCATTCGACAATCCGCACAATGTTTGCGAATATGCACGCAGCCAAAACCTGCCCTACGGCAATATCGGTATACCGGAGATACGTAACTGTCCGGGACTGCCCGCCAACTTCGCCAAGAACCCCTACGATGCCGATGTCCTTGAAAACGAGAGAGCCAACAATTTCAATGTCTACCCCACCGCTACCTTTACCCCCGAAGACTGGCGTATGTACCGCTACACGTACTACCGCTTGGTAGAGAAAGTAGACCGTGAAATCGGCAAGATAGTCGATGCCATTGACAAGAACAACCTTTGGGAGAATACCGTTGTCATCTTCTCCAGCGACCATGGAGACGGACTGGGCGCCCATCACTGGAACCAGAAATCGGCTTTATACGAGGAAGTGGTAAACATTCCGTTCATCGTAACCCTGCCGGGCAAGAAACATGCAGGCAAGCAATTGCCGCAACTCATCAGCAACGGAGTAGATTTCTTCGCCACCATCTGCGACTGGACAGGTGCTAAAAAACCTAAAGGCACTGCCGGAAAATCATTCCGTAAAGTGGCCGAAGAAGGTAACCCGCAAGCTCCCCATCAGGATTACGTCATCACCGAGACACGCTTCGACAGCAGCAAGACGCGAGGTTGGATGGTACGTACCGCACGTTATAAATATGTATTGTACGACAAAGGCAGACATCGCGAACAACTGTTCGACATGGAGAACGACAGGGGTGAAACAAGAAATCTCATGATGGAAAACGCTTACGAGAAAGTGGCGCAGCAACATCGTGACATTCTTGAAAAGTATATGAATACCCATAAGATTAAGCCGACACGTCCCAAACTGCATGATGTACCGGGAAAGGTGCTTCCTAAAAAAGGCTAATTATCAAGCGGCGTATAAATAATATGTAATAGTACTTTCACTCATCTTATTTTTGTAATACCCAATTAAATGAACAAGATTCTATCCATTACTCTCCTCTCCCTTCTACCCCTCTGCGCACAGGCACAGGCAGTCGGAAAGGCAACCGTCAAGCTCTCTGATACGACACTGATGCACGAAATGCGTGCAACTCCTTCACCGCTGAACGGTGCTTCGGTCAGCGACCGCGCCGTATCCTTTCAATGGCCGCTACCGGCAAGCCTCAACATACTGCGAAGCGGTCTGGACGGGACAGAAGAGAATCCTCCTCAAAAAGAAATAGACAAAAGTAAATTACGCTATTTCCTTCGCTATTCACAAAGCCCGGCATTCGAACAGGAAAGCACCGTACAAGTAGAAACACGCTGGCCCTTCTTCAATCCCGAACAAGACTTTACTCCGGGCACATGGTACTGGCAATACGGCTATGTTACAGATGGCAAAGCCGAATGGAGCGAAACCTTGCAATTTACGGTAAAAACCAATCCCCAAAAGTTCTGTCCTCCTGCTTTAGCAACCGTATTGAAAGCGCTGCCCGCTCATCACCCCCGCATATGGCTCGACAAGGATGAATGGAACAATTTCATAAAACGCAGCGAAGGAAAAGCCGAACGCACTACTTACCTCAAACGCGCCAAGAAAGTACTCGTAACTCCGATGAAGTCCGTGAACGATATCAATTCAGACTTAGCGAAGGGACTGACCAACGAAGTACAGAAAAGCGCCATGCTCACTCGCGAAAGCCGCCGCATCATCGACGGTGAAGAAGCCAATACGGACGTGCTGATTCGTGCCTATCTGCTCACCAAAGACCGCCGTTATGCCGATGAAGCCATCAAACGTGTCAAGGAAATGGTAACTTGGGGAGACAACGAGAATGTAGTGGGCGACTTCAATGAAGCCACCCTTCTTTCGCTCTGCTCTATGGCATACGACGCTCTATACGATACTTTGGATGACACCACCCGCAAGTTCCTGCTGAACGAAATACGAAAGTCCGGCAACAGTATGTTCCTGCACGACATCAATCGTTTGGAAAACCACATCGCCGACAACCACGTATGGCAAATGACCTTCCGCATCCTTACCATGGCAGCCTTTACCGTTTATGGCGAACTGCCCGAAGCCGATGTGTGGACGGACTATTGCTATAACCTGTGGCTCGCCCGTTTCCCCGGTCTGAACAAGGATGGAGCTTGGCACAACGGTGACTCCTACTTCGGTGTCAATTTCCGCACACTCATAGAAGTACCATATTTCTATACCCGCCTTACCGGTTACAATTACTTCTCCGATTCCTGGTATCAGGGAAATGCGCTGTATGTCATCTACCAGCAACCGCCATTTTCCAAATCGGGTGGCAACGGCAGCTCGCATCAGAACATCCTCACCCCGAACGGTACGCGTGTAGGCTATGCCGATGCTTTGGCACGTATGACAGGCAACACCTATGCAGCAGATTATGTACGTCATATCAGTGCCCGCCAACCCGATATTCTCGAACAGGGAAGCACCTCAAAAGCCGGAGGTCTGGCATGGTTCCGCCTTCAATGCGACAAGCCTCTGCCCAACGGACCGGGATTGAAAGACCTGCCGATGGGACACGTATTCCCGCAAAGCGGACTGGCTTCTTTCTCCACCGACTTGGACGACACCCGCAAAAGCGCCATGCTCAGTTTTCGCAGCAGCCCCTATGGCAGCACTTCGCACGCCATAGCCAACCAAAATGCTTTCAATACTTTCTGGAACGGACAGCCGCTCTTTTACAGTAGCGGACATCACATCAGCTTCACCGACAAGCACAGTGTTTATTGCCACCGTGCCACACGTGCCCACAACTCCATTCTGGTAAACGGCATGGGTCAACGCATAGGAACAGAAGGTTACGGCTGGATACCCCGCCACTATGTCAGTGACAGGATTAGCTATGTCGCAGGCGACGCATCCAACGCTTATGGAAAAGTTATCTCTCCGCTGTGGCTGCTACGCGGCAAACAAAGCCATCTGGAATACTCCCCCGAAAACGGCTGGGACGAAACAGGCTTAAAGACATTCCGCCGCCACATCGTAACCTTGGGCAAGAGCGGCTATTCGTTCATTTATGATGAACTGGAAGCTGCCGAACCCGTAACTTGGAGCTACCTGCTGCACACCGTCACCAATCCGATGAGCGTGGACAAGGCCAAAGAATACGTACACATACAAGCCACCAGCAAAGACGGTGTATCGGACGCCTACCTCTTCTCTGCCGGAACACTGAAGACAGACACCACCGACCGGTTCTTTGTTCCTGCCGTCAACTGGCTGCGTGCAGACGAGAAAGGTAATTTCAAGCCATACCCCAATCACTGGCACTTCACCGCCACATCGGAGAAACAGAAGGTATATCGTTTCGCAACAATTGTATATACACACGCCAAAGCCGACAACACGGAAAGCGCCCAAACCGCTCCCCGAAAACTGAAAGACGGCAGCATCCAAGTAGGTGACTGGAATATCCGCGCGAACATCTCCACTGCCGGAAAGCCCTCCTTTGAAGTAAAAAATACGCGCAAAGGCTACAATGCAAGCGTAAGCTATAAGGATTACGGGGCAACCGTGATACATGACAATGGCAAGAAAACAACACTGAAAGACGAAATTCCGGAACTGGAAATCTAAAGAGTTGAAAGTTATTAGACTTTCAACTCTCAACCTTTAACTCTCAACTCTTTCGGCTTCTTTGTACAGAAATGAAAGCTGTATGCACAAAACTGAAAGCTAAATCAACACTCCACAACTTTTACAAGACACTACAAAAAGACCGGCACACAGAAAATCCATAATTTAGCATCTGAAAAATTAGTGATAACAAATATCATACTATTAAGATTCTAAATATGGAAAACATTCGAAAGATTCTCCTGCTGACATCATGCCTCTTCATCACCTTAGGTATGTATGCGCAAAGTATCACCGTTACCGGAAAGGTCATAGATGAAGAAGGACTGGAAGTGATTGGCGCCAATATTTCCGTAAAAGGAAGCGCCGGCGTCGGTACTATTACCAATTTAGACGGACAATATACGCTGAAAGTAAACAATCCGTCCAAAGACATTCTCGTCTTCTCGTTCATCGGGATGAGAACCCAAGAAGTACACGTAAAAGGTAAAAAACAAATTAACGTAACCCTGCAATCGGACAGCAAGCTGCTTGATGAAGTCGTCGTTATCGGTTACGGAACATCCAAACGTAGCGACCTCACCGGTTCTGTCGTATCCGTAAAGAGTGAGGACTTGATGCAGACCCCTACTTCCGATGTGGCACAGGCTTTGGCGGGACGTGTGGCAGGCGTGCAAATCTCACAAAGTGAAGGAGGTCCGGGTTCTTCTATCTCTATTAATGTACGCGGCGGTATCTCCATGACCCAGAGTAACGAGCCGCTTTATGTCATCGACGGTTATCCCAGTGAGGACGGTATGTCCAGCCTCGACCCGGGAGAAATTGAAAGCATCGACATCCTGAAAGATGCATCTTCCACTGCCATCTACGGTGCGCGCGGTGCTAATGGTGTAGTGGTTATCACGACCAAAAAAGGTCCTAAAGATGCCAGTAAGATGAATGTCAGCTTCGACAGTTACGTAGGTATCAGCAAAATAGCCAAGAAATTAGACGTGTTGTCACCCGCAGAATTTGCCTTACTTGACTATGAACGCAGCTATGCCTTAAACGGGACTACCGGAGTAAGTACCTTTCAGAAGCGCTACGGCTCTTTCCAAGATATCGATGAAAACTATGCCGACCGTAAAGGCATCGACTGGCAAGAAGAAGCATTGGGACGCGTCACTACCTCCCAAAACTACCGTGTCAATATTTCCGGCGGTACGAAAGAGCTGAAATACGGTATGAGTTATAATTACTTCAAGGAGCAGGGAGCCATGGTTTACAGCGGTGATTACCGTCACAACATCTCCTTCAACATCTCTCACAAGGCATCCTCGCGCTTCCAGGCAAATGCCCGATTCAGCTACAACCAAGGCAAGACCTACGGTATGGGTACCTCCGGCCAAACCACGCGCTTCAACAAAATGGAGCATATTCTCCAATACCGCCCCATAAGCGGCATCAAAGGTAGCGATACTGAATTGCTCGAAGGTGAAGACCCCATGTTCGTAGACCAGCAGGACAACCCGATGCAGAATCCTATTATATCGGCACGGGAAGAAGACCGCACGCGTTTCACACGCAATCTGCAGGCAAACGGCGGATTCACGTTCTACTTTTCCAAGAAGTTAAGTTTCCGCAACACCATTGGTACCCGCTATTACCTGAATCGTAACGACCAATTCAACGGCGACCTCTCTGCCTATGCCAAACGTTCCAGCATCGGCGGATACATACAATACGCAGAGAGCAATAGTTTCCAGACATCCAATGTGCTCACCTTCGACAATAGGTATAAGAAGGCACACCGATTCACCTTAATGCTCGGTCAGGAATGGATAAGCAGTTGGAGCAAATCACTACGTGCCGATGCCAACCAGTTTGCCAACGATGACCTAGGCTTGAACAACATGGGCGCAGGTGTCCCCACCGCCATCTCTTCGAGCTATATCAACAGCAACCGGATGATTTCCTGGTTCACACGTGCCAATTACAACTTCAAGAACAAATACCTCTTCACCGCCACCCTTCGTGCCGACGGTTCCTCCAAATTCGGACACAACCACAAATGGGGTGTATTTCCATCAGTATCGGGTGCTTGGCGTATGTCGGAAGAGCCTTTCATCAAGAAGCTGAACCTCTTCTCCGACCTGAAGTTGCGTGTCGGTTATGGTCTTGCCGGTAACAATCGCATCGGCGACTTCATGTCACTGGATCTTCTAAACTCGATAAAGTATGCCAATGGTTCCGACATTATCACCGGCTACATACCGTCAAGCATCCCCAGCGTCGATTTACAATGGGAAGCGAACAAGACTCTGAACATGGGTCTGGACGTAGGATTCCTTGCCCAACGCATCATCATCACACCGGAGTTCTATCTGAACCGCAGCAACCACCTACTGCTGAACTCACGCGTGCCCTCTTCCTCTGGATTTACAAAGATGATGCGCAATATCGGCGAGACACAAAATATCGGTTTCGACCTTGCCATCAGCACTTTCAACATCCAACGGAAACAATTCTCGTGGAAAACGGATTTCAACATCTCCTATAACAAAAACACAATCCGTGCGCTGTCCGGCGAGGATTATTTCTACGAGGAATATGCCTTCGGATGGCAGCAGAGCACCCATAAGGTTGAAGTCGGAAAAGCCATCGGACAATTCTACGGTTACAAGACACTCGGACTTTACCAAGTGGATGAATTCGACTACAACCCCGACACCCAAAAATATACCCTGAAGGAAGGCATCCCCTATAAAGGAAGCGACCGTAACAGTGTTCGCCCCGGCGACTGGAAATTCGCCAACATCGATGATACGGGTGACAGCAAAGGGGTAGTCAACGAAAAAGACAAGACTGTCATCGGCAATGCTAATCCCGACTTCTACGGAGGTATCAACAACACTTTCAAGTACAAGAACTTCGACCTGAGCATTTTCTTCAGATTCAGTTACGGAGGTGAAGTGCTGAATGCCACCAAGCTGTCCAACACCCAGTCCGGAAAACTGAATTACAATGTGCTGGACATCTGCAACATGAACAATCGCTGGACATATATCGACAGACAGACCGGCAAGCTAATAACCGACCCCGAGCAACTGAAAGCCGTCAATACCGGACGAACCATAGCCAGTATATACGACATGGAACAAGGCGACAAGTATATTCACTCCTGGGCTGTGGAAGACGCTTCTTTCCTCCGTCTGCAAAACGTGTCACTGGGCTATAACTTCCCGAAGCAACTCATTCGGAAATACTCCATACAGCGGTTACGACTCTATTTCACCGCCAATAACCTCTTTGTATGGACTCCATACAGCGGCTTCGACCCGGAAACTTCCGTATCAGGCAGTGGGTTGACACGTGGAATCGACTTCGGCTCTTATCCGCGCAACCGTTCGTTTGTCTTCGGATTAAACCTCACTTTATAAACCTATAAAATAAATATCGATATGAAACAGTTCAAACATATATGTCTTTCAAACATACTCCTCATGGGAGTCATGACTCTATCCGCCTGTGCGGACATACTGACAGAAAAGCCACAGAATGTCTATGAAAAGGACGACTACTTTACCAAAGAGGTAAATGCAGAAATGGCAGTCATCGGTGTCTATGCCGGACTGACCGAAGACTACAATCTCTGGGGGGCAGATGACATCTATTACTCCAGCCGTGTACAGAATGATAACAGCAAGGATGCCATCTTCATGTACATCATGACGCCCGCTAACCAGGCGATCAACACAGCATGGAGAACCAAGTACGCCATTCTGAACCGCGCCAACTATACTATTAACGGCATACAAGGCATGAAAGACTACCGGAACAGCATCACGCTGCAGACCTACGTAGCGGAAGCCATGTTCGTACGCGCCATGGTATCTTTCGATCTCGTACGGATGTGGGGGGACGTTCCCTATACCACCGATTACAGTAAAGACTACGAAAACAGTTACAGACCACGCACCGACCGGGAAGTCATTTACGACCAGATAGTAAGCGACCTGACTTTCGCCAAGGAACACCTGCCATGGGCCACTGCCAGTTCCTCGCCGGAACGCGCCACTCAAGGGGCGGCAAGAGCCCTGCTAATGCGCGTATTACTGCAGCGTGCCGGCTACAGCCTGCAAGCCAACGGTTCTCTGGAACGCCCTGAAGACTCCCAACGCCGGATATACTTCAAAGCTGTAACGAAAGAGTGGGAAGCCTTCCAGGGAGCAGGCGGCAACTATCACGGCTTCTATGACGATGCCGCCAACAGCTACGAAGCACTGTTCAAGAGTTTCTCTGCCGAAATCCTAAACAGCAAGGAGAGCCTGTTCGAAATAGCTTTCCAATACCCTAACCGCAAAGGTTCGCTCGGTTCCGCAATAGGAGTACAGGTAGCACAGCCCAGTGTAGAAGGTAACGAGAAAAACAATGTCATGGGGCGTGCCGCCGTACAATACCGCTGCCTGCCCGAATGGAAAGGATTCTTTGAAGCGACAGACCAGCGCCGTGATGTACTGGTCGCCCAACACCAATGGAACTGGGACAATGAAAAGAAGACACACGTCAAAAGAGATATCACCGGCTATGCCTTTGTCGGCAAGTGGAGACGCGAATGGATGCCGCTAGGCTATGAAGAATTGAACACAACTGACGTCAACCTCTGCTATATACGCTATGCTGAAGTGGTATTGTCCGCAGCCGAAGCCTATAATGAACTGGGCGAAACCGGCAAAGCCTGGGAACTCATCAACAAAGTGCGAAACCGTGCCAAAGCCACAGCGCTGAGCGCAGCCAACTACAGCACCCTGATGAAAGCCCCGCAGGTACTGGACCTCGCCTTCATCAACGACACCGACGAAGCCGGCAAGATACGCACCGTCCTTTATTGGGAGCGCGCCTTCGAACTTGCCTGCGAAGGAGTCCGCAAGTACGACCTTATCCGCTGGGGTATCCTCAAAGAAACCTTGCAACTGATGGGCGGCATCACTACGGTTAACACCAGCAGAAATACACCCTATCCTGCCGGAGAAAACTTCCATGGTGGCAAGCACGAACTCTTCCCTATACCGGAAGACGAACTGCAAATAAACTACAAATTAGAAAATAAGAACAATCCCGGATACTGATACCGTCAAGAAACAATAAATCATACACTATAACTAAAAATACAAATCATAAATTCCATTATCATGAAAAAACAAGCCATCCGACAATGGGCGTTAATACTTGTCCTTGTTCTGACAACGATGCCAGCAACATTGGCACAAAAGACCAACCTGGAGCGTGTGCACGAAAACGTACGCGTCACCCCCTATCCCCAGCAGGATAACCCACTGTACCTGAACCCTTCGCCACTGATAGTACCGGCACAAATGCGCAAGGCGGAATTCCTACAATTCCAACTGTCGCAAAACCAGGCATTCCCCGCAGAAAAGACCATACAGTCCAAACCTCTTCCCTGGTGTATGTTTAACCCGCACACCGTACTGAAGAATGGCACGTGGTACTGGCGTTTCCGCTCCATAAGCAAAGACAAGAAAGCGACCGAATGGAGCGAGACCTATCATTTCAATGTAACGGAAGACGTTCCGCAATTCGTCACCCCCACCTTCGACACTTTCTTCAAGAACCTGCCGAAAGCCTATCCGCGTATGTACTGCTTCCTGAACAAGGGATTGGAAAAAGGAAAGGCGACCATTGCCACGCATCCCGAATACAAAGAGATGAAAAGGCGTGCGGACGGTGCCATGAACAACAGCTATGAGACCAACCCACAGCCTTACAAAGCAATGGCAAAGATAGCGCTCGACTTCAACTTCCTCCATACCATCTACCGTGCCACCGGCGAGAAGCAATATGCCGACAAAATGCTTGCCGTTATCCGTGCCCTGCTTGCCGTTCCCCACGACATGACCTTGAACAACGACTTCATCTGCGGCGACATCCTCGACACCTTCCTGCAAGTCTACGATGCCTGCCACGACCAACTGACCGACGCCGAACGCAAAGAGATAGAGAAGCGTGTGTTCGCTTCAGCCAAATACCACCACAAGCAGCATCGAAACGGCGGAGTGGAAAACCACATTTTCGACAACCACTATTGGCAACGCACCTTCCGCGAAATGCTGCAACTGGGGGTGATGTTCGGTGATACCCGCGATGACGCCAAAGAGATTCTTGAATACTGCTACGAACTTTGGACGGCACGCGCTCCGGCATCCGCTTTCAACCACGACGGCGAATGGCACAACGGACAAGGCTACTTCAACGCCAACACCAAGACCTTGTGGTATGTACCGGCACTGCTATCATACGTCACAAAGACAGACTTCCTGCAACACCCATTCTACAAGAACCTGGGACGCGCTCTGGTCTATGCATTCCCACCCAGAAGCAAGAGTGCCGGATTCGGCGACGGAAATGAAAAAGAAAACGCTCCTCAGCGCCAACGCGTAGCGCTTGCCGATTACCTCGCTCGCGAACTGCAAGACCCTTACGCAATATGGTATTGCAACGAGACCAAAGCTGCTACAGGAGATTTCGACAGCCGTCTCCAGCGTATAGGTTCTTTAAAGAGCTACCCTGCTTCCGCTCCGCTGCCCGCCGATGCACCCAAAGCGCTTTGGATGCAAGACACCGGCGAATTGCTGGCACACAGCAACCTCAACCGTTACCGAGAGAACACATTCCTCAGTTTCCGTTCCAGTCCTTTCGGATCGGGCAGCCATACGCTTGCCGACCAAAACGGTTTCAATCTGCATTATCGCGGAGTGCCTGTCTACCGTTCCACCGGTTACTACCTGCACTTCAACGACCCACACAACCTGTTATCCTACCGCCACACCCGCGCACACAACACGATTCTTGTTGACGGTATCGGGCAGCCTTTCACCACCCGCGCCTACGGCAAGATTGTCCGTATGCTCAGCGGAAAGAATATCTCCTATGCCTGCGGTGACGCGTCGAACGCTTATTGCGGTCTGACGGATTACCCCATGTGGAAAAAGAACTTCAAGAGCGTCAAGGTAGAGGAATCCGTGGCAAACGGTTTCGGCGAAACGCCGCTAAAGAAATACCGCCGCCACATCCTGCTGCTACACCCCAACATCGTGGTCATCTACGATGAACTGGAAGCGGAAAAGCCTGTGCGCTGGGATTGGCTGCTACACAGCCCCGTGCAGTTCAAGCTCGATGAGAATGGTAAGGACAAGACACTTACCACCTACTACCCCGAGAAGAAATTTACTTCCACCGCCTATATGTTCAGCAACTCCGATTGTACTCTGTCTCAGACCGACAAATTCTTCTCGGCACCCGACCCCAAGAAGATGCGCAAAGGCAGAAGTTACCCCAACCAGTGGCACATGACCGCCGCTTACGAAAAGAGCACCGCCAACCGTATCCTCACTGTCATCCTTCTGCTCCCCGACGGCAGCAAGCCCTACACCGTGATACATGACAAGAACGGAACGCCCAATGATTTCATCCTTGCCGGAAAATGGAAACTCAGGGCACAGCTTGACCCGAAACAGCCTGCTGAGCTCCTGATACGTGACCCGAAATCCGGGGTGCTTTTCAGCTTAGGCAACAAGAACCTCCGAATTGAAGGAGAGGACTACAAACGCACACCCGGCACATCGGTGCTTTTCGATGAAATGGATGGCAAATGGACCATCCACGAGATGTCAGACATTGAGCCGCGACCAACGGGAAAAGTAACAAAATAACCGTATTAACAAACAAAGAGCCGGTAAAAAACCACACACGATATATCTTAAACCCTTTCAGTATGTACAATACTGAAAGGGACTTAAACAGAATTAAAAGCCAATTCACCGGCATTGAACAAAGATAAGACGAGAAAGAAATCCCTTTTCCTATAAAGCATATACATTTGCTAACAGAAAAACAATAAAAACGTAGAGACTGAAAAACACAGTTATAAACTATGAATAATACCGGTATATGAAACTGAATACTTATTTACTGCGACAAGTAATCTTGATATTCTGCTTGGCAATGGTTTCCGCCACCTGGGCACAAGATATAAAGAAGACAGTCATCAACAAAAAGACCGTCATCAACAAAAAGGTTGACGGAACACGGAAGACTCCCCCCCAAGTAAATGCTTCCAGAGAAACAGTCAAGAAAAAAAATAATTCCCAAACCGGAAAAGAAAAGAAACCGCAAACTGCAAAAAACAAAAGTGGCAAGAGCAATACAAATAGCAAGAAAGGTAAAATCAAACCTGCTACACAAGTAAACGGCCACTATGTTGCCTTGAAAACCAACATTCCTTTCGATGTACTTGCAGTACAGAATCTCGCCCTCGAAGTGCAAGTGCACAAACACATTACCATAGACCTCCCCGTAATGTGGAGCATCAGCGATATAGAGCGTGAACACGCAATACGCGGCATCGCTTTCCAACCGGAAGGACGCTGGTGGCTCAAAGAAGCAGGTACCGGACACTTTTTCGGACTACACACCCACGTAGCATGGTTTAATGCCAAGTGGGAAGACAACCGCTACCAAACCCGGAAACGCCCCCTTACCGGTGCCGGTATCAGCTACGGTTACAAGTTGCCTCTCTCTGCCCATTGGGGAGCAGAGTTCAATATTGGCGCAGGTTATGCCAACATGAAATACGACACTTTTTATAATATAGAGAACGGCGCCTGGCTGGAGACACACATCCGCCATTATTGGGGCATCACCCGTGCGGGTCTCTCATTAGTTTACCGTTTTTAAAAAGAAAGGAAGAAGCCATGAAAAAGAAAATAACAACATACTTTCTGTACCTTTTGCTACCCGCCCTGCTGACAGGTTGCCTATACGAGCACCCCATAATGACCGAAGATGGCGAGATAGGCGTAGACCCTACATCCGTAATACTGAATGCCAAACTAAAGCTCAATCTCAAAATGCCCGCAGCAGAAGAAGGCGGCACATCATTGTTACGCCCCACAGCAGGCGATGCTCCGCAGTATCGTCATCGTTTCATCATTGATGCCTATCTGGATCGCGTATTCGTGGCACGCCAAGTAGTTTATCAAGACATAGTAGACGGACGTGATGAAATCAGCCTGCCCGTCAGTATGAAGCTGCACGCACGCAACTATGAGATAGCCGTGTGGACAGACTACGTGCAAATGCCCGATGAAGCAGAAGGCATCACCGGAACGGAAGACTACTTTTACAACTCTACCGATAATCATCTGCTCACCGTATATGGCAGTGAAACCTATCGGGGCAACAACGAATACAAAGACGCTTTCTGCGGTAGTGCACAACTAGAGCTTGAACAGTATCGCGGCCAATGGAACACTCAAGTATCGCTCGACATGGAACTGGCACGCCCCGTAATGCGCTACGAGCTTGTGGCAAATGACGTACAGAAATTCCTTAAGCTCTTTACTGACGGCAAACTAACAGGCGACAGCTTCATAGCCCGTGTCAAGTATATCTCCTATCTCAAAATGGGTTATAATGTGCTGGAACGTATACCCCGGCATGGATTGATGTTCTTACAGCAGGAAAGAACCATCAAAAACAGCGTCCTGAAGGATAAAGACACCTACCCGCTGACTTTCGACTACGCATTTGCAGCATACGATGCAGTGACACGTATCCCTGTTACACTGGAAATTGTGGTAAACAAGAAAGTAGTGGCATCCACCACCTTCAACATTACCGGGCAGGCAGGAAAGAACACTACCATCACCTACGGATTCCTCACCGCCAACCCTGATGGTGGTATTGATTTCGACCCCGATTTTGATGGCAAAGAGGACATTATAGTACCGGTATATCCCACAGAATAATTTAACTAAGAGTATAAATAATTTATTAACCAACTAATATCACATTGATTATGAAAAAGAATTTCTTATTCGCAGTAATGGCATTTTTCATGGGATTGATAGCAACCTCATGTAGCCAAGACGAGATTATTTCGAGCAAAGACCAAACCGGAGGCGGTGCTATATCAATAGACGTAAATATTCCGGTGAACAATCCCGTGACACGTGCTGTGCCTAATATACCCCAAGGATATACGCTGCGTTGCATTCTTCAACTGATGAAGTCAGACGGCAGTGATGCTATCGGTAACAAAATTGTACAGGAAGTTCCGGCAGGAACTGAAAAGATAACTTTCACCTTTAATGCTCCAGACGAAGATTATAAATGTGCCTTTTGGGCAGACTATGTGAAACCGGCAGAAGAACAAGACCTTGCCGCAGCCGACAACATCTACAATACAGCTGACCTGAAAGCTATTGGCTACACAGCCAATGCCGGAAGCGAGATGTTCAATGGTGATGTGGCTGATGCTTTCTATGCTTGCTCACTGCCCCCTGCTACAGGCAATGGAGCACCCGCATCAATCACCCTGAAGCGTCCTTTTACTAAAATCACATTCAAGGACGGTCAATCAGCCTACACTGACTATACCAAGATTACAATAAAAGATTTGCCCGCCCCCACCGGTTTCAACGTAATGAGTGGAGAGACTGCCGGATATGCCGGTAAAGATGCTTATATAGATAGCAAAATATCTTCTTCCGAACTTGCTGTTGAGAGCGGAAAATGGTTTAGCGTATACCTATTTGCAAGCTCAAACAAGGGAAACTTAGGTGAAGGCAATGACATTGTATTCGAGCTGAAGAAAGACAATGGCGAAACCTGTAGAGAACTCAAATTGAACGGTGCAAGCATCACTCTGACAGAAAATGTAGAAGTAGAAGCAACCGTAGAGCCTAAAGAGGATAATGATACTTCAATAGATGTTATCTTCCCCGATGGAATGGTAGATCCAAATGCATTGGCTGTAGGTGACTATATTCTGAAAGACGGTACTTTTAGCAAAACATATTCAGACCAAGCTGTAGCTATTGTATGGAAATTGGTAACAGACGGCGGCGAAGCTGTAGGTGATGCAGCAGATAATTATACAGCAGAAGCCAATGGGACTGACATGACAAGCAAGAAGATTACAGGTTATGCATTCTCAATAGGCTATGTAAATCGCTCATATATAGTCAATAAAGAAAACACTGAAGAATACACTTTAGTCGCCAATACTACCGACCTTACAACAACTAATTATGCAGCACTTCAAAAATCTAACAATATAATTTCTACCTTTACCGGAAAGACTTCTGTTTTGTTTAATACAGCTTATCTTACATTCATTACGAATAATACCATCTCTTCAAATGACAACATTAGTAAATGGTATATCCCTTCTTGTAACCAATTATCAGATTTCCATACTGCCATATTGGGATATGGTGATACACCCGCCAATAAAGCAATTTCAGGAGCCTTTACCGCAGCGAATGCCACGATCATCAATCGAACTGGGGAAACGTACTTCATGTCAAGCACTCTAAGTGCAGACAATACAATGCCATGTATCGTCACTAAAACAGAAGATACTACGGATAAAACCCCTTTCATTTTTACACCGAAAACTATACAACTCAAATCAGATACACAGTTTGCTATCCGCCCCGTCCTCACCATCTTCGAAGGTATCAGCAAAGCACAATAAACAGCTGTAACCCGATAACAAGGTAATTAAGACAATAGGATAACATATATTATTTTTCCCACCCCCACCGTAAGTACGCGTGTGTGGGGTGGGTTCCCAGTTTAAACTTATCGTATGAGAACACAAATCTACACTCTTTGTCGCCATACCGCACACTTCTGCTTTATTGTGTTATTACTCTCACTCTTCGCCTGCCGTGACGATACGCCACCCGTTACCCCCCAAGAGCCCGACACCGAAGAAGAAGAGACTGCAGAACTATCCGATGCCTATCACGACAAAATACGTACTGCTCCCTACCCGAAAGCCAACAACGAACTTTATCTGAACCCGCCACCCCTTATCGTACCCCAAAGTATGAAGACCGGCGAGCGTCTGCTATTTGAACTCTCACCCAGCGAAAACTTTAGCAGCACGGAGACCATGCGCTCCGAAGCCGAAGAATGGTGCCTTTTCAACCCCCACCGTAAGTTGGAGACAGGTACTTGGTACTGGCGTTTCCGGCAAGCCGATGCCCAAGGTATCCCGCAAGGCGAATGGAGCGATACCTACCGCTTTGAGGTAACCGAAGAGACCCCTGCATTCGTCACCCCCGCATTCAACGCATTCAGTAGCAGCCTGCCCGCCAGGCATCCGCGCCTCTACTGCTACCTGGACCCGCAACTGGAAGAAGCACGCCGCCAAGCATCCAAGCACAGCGAATACCCCACCCTGCTGTCGCGCGCACAAAACGCCCTCAATGCCGACTATACAATGATAAATCCCAACGAAGACGCCGGCAGACTGGCAGGACACCTGCAAATGCTCTACGATGCCCTGCACCTGACCCAAGACACCAGATATAGCAACCGTATGCACCAACTGCTCCAGCAGATGATGGCGTACCCCATCAGCGATCGGCTACTGTTCGCTTCCAACTTCGGCGCTACTGACATCGCCATCTGCTACGCCCGCATCTACGATATGCTGTACAACGAATTGACAGCCGACGAACGTGCCGTTGCAGAAAATGTAATGATGCGCGTACTGCGTAAAAACTATTCCATGCACCGCGGTATGCAAGAGAACCACATCTTCGACAACCATTTCTGGCAACAGAATATGCGTATCACTTTCCAGTGTGCCTTCCTGCTGTATAACAAGCCCGCATACAGTGCCGAAGTGCTACCCATGCTGAAATACTACTACGAACTATGGACCGCCCGCGCCCCCGCCTCCGGCTTTAACCGCGACGGCGTGTGGCACAACGGTAGCGGATACTTCAATAGCAACCTCGAAACACTGCACTATATGCCGATGCTCTTCACATACGTCACCGGCACTGATTTCCTGCAACATCCCTGGTATCGCAACGCCGGGCGTTCAATGACCTACACATGGCCGCCCCGCTCCAAGAGCAGTGGCTTCGGAGACGGTAGCGAAAACGGAGACGAACCGGTGCGCCAGCGCGCTGCCTTCGCCGACTTCCTTGCCCGCGAGCTGAATGACCCATACGCCGGCTGGTACGCTTCAGAATGCGGTAACGCGCAAAACGACTACCTTTTCCGCCTCTACCGCATGTGCTCCACCCTCTGCTACCCCACCGACCTGCCTGCCGACGCTGCCAAGATGGTATGGTACGAAGACACGGGCGAAGTGGCGATGCACAGCTGCCTGACAGACACTGACCGCGACGTGAACCTGTCGTTCCGCTCCAGCACCTTCGGCTCGGGCAGCCACACCACCTCAAGCCAAAACGCCTTCAACCTATTGTTCAAAGGGAAAGAGATATACCGCAGTTCGGGCTACTACCTGCATTTCAGCGATGCCCACAACCTGATGTCCTACCGCCACTCGCGGGCACACAACACCATTCTGGTGAACGGTATCGGGCAACCCTACTCCACCAACGGCTACGGCAACATTATGCGCGCCCTCGAAGGCGAACACATCACTTACTGTCTGGGTGATGCCTCAAAAGCCTACTGCGGCATCTCGGACGACCCCATGTGGGTGGAGGCTTTCGAGAAAGCCGGCATCACCCAAACTCCGGAAAATGGTTTCGGTGAAACACCCCTCACCAAATACCGCCGCCACGTATTGATGCTTCATCCCGAAGGCATTGTCCTCATCTACGACGAACTGGAGGCTTCGGAACCCGTCGCCTATGACTGGTTATTACACAGTCCCTCACAACTGTCTCTCAACAAAGAGTTGCTCACCATTAACCATTACAGTCATGAGTTCGGTTATACAGCTGTGACCCAACTATTCTGCAACAATCCCGTCAATATGTCACTGACCGACCGATTTCTTGTCGCCCCCGATCCTGCTACCATGAAAAAAGGAAAATCATACCCCAACCAGTGGCACATGACGGCACGCATCGAAGGAGAGGCCAAGACCCGTATTCTTGCCGTAATACAAGCCAACGCCAGTGGTATCCCCCCTCAAATCATCCGCAAAACGGGTAATACGCTAACAATAGGCAAATGGACTGTCAATGCCGAACTGGACGCCTCGCAACCCGCTTCACTCAGCATAACCCATGCCGACACTCCCGTATATTTCAGCTACGGCAAGGAAAATCCAGTATTGAACGGAACACTTTATCCGAGAGAGAATACTATGTCATCCCTGCTTTACGATGCAATAAACGGTGAATACAAAGTGACAGAAATGAACGACCGGCTACCGGCAACTACCCGCGTAGCACGTTAACAACAGGATGATTGCTATTTTTCATCATCACAAATCTTCATTTTTGCGCATCATTTCGCAAAGATGAAGATTTAATTATTTATCTTTGTCTTGCAATCTTACTAAAAACTAACAGAATATGGCAAAGTACTTTATATTTCTTATAGCAAATATTGTCATACTATTGCTCCCCCTCCATGCACAGACACCCAAGCACATCAAGTTTATGCACATCGGAGTGAATGAAGGATTGTCACAAAATACAATCTTTGACATAGCGCAAGACAAACAGGGCAATATGTGGTTTGCCACCTATGACGGCCTGAACAAATATGACGGTTACGACTTCACCGCATATCAACACGATGAACAGAATCCGTACAGCATAGGAAGCAGCATTACCAGAACATGCCTGCTCGATTCGCAAGCCAATATATGGATAGGTACACAGGAAGGTTTGTCACTCTATGATACCTCACAAGACAAGTTCTATAACTACACTTTTCAAAGGGATAAAAAGAATATACCTGTTACCGGAATTGTAGAAATCAATGAAGGGCAGTTACTCCTACTATCAAATAAGGATGAAGATCTCTTGGTATTTAATACTGAAACCCGCCAATTCTCCGACAAGCCTCTGCATCCCTCGCTACTATCCGTATCGCCCACTACTGTCAGCAGGCAAGGAGACAATATATACATCGGAAGTTACAAAGGAGTATTCGTTTACTCAATCTCCCGCAATACGCTTGAGAAAATCATACCGGAAAAGTTGCAAGACAAACAAATACTCTCTATTTTACAGCAATCCCCTACATGCCTATGGATAGGTACAGAGGGAAGCGGATTGTACAAAGTCAATCCTCAAACAAAAGAATTAATCCATTATACTCATATCCCCGGAAAGAAAGGAAGTATCAGTTCCAACTATATCCGCTCCCTGGCACTCGACTCGGAAAATGTCTTATGGATAGGCGCTATCAATTCCCTGAACATCTATAATGAAGCAACCGATTCCTTTGACAGCTATGCCAGTAATGCGGAAGTAAGCGGAAGCCTCTCACAAGCATCTGTCCGTGATATTTTTATGGACACGCAAGGCGGAATGTGGTTAGGAACCTATTACGGCGGATTGAACTACTATCATCCGCTAAAAGACCGTTTTCATAATATCCGGTCCTTTGCAAAAGAAAATTCGTTGAATAGCAGCACTATAGGATGTATCAAGGAAGATGCGCAGAAAGGTATTTGGATAGGTACCAATAACGGCGGTTTGAACTACTATAATCCCCACACACATAAGTTCACCTATTATACACAAAAAGACGGACTTGAATCCAATGACATTAAAGCCATATACATCGATGAAGCACAGAATCTGGTCTACATCGGTACTCACACCGGAGGTCTCAGCATACTGCACCGTAACTCCGGCCGTATCGAAACGTTCAACAACAGGAATACGAGAAACCTATACGATATTCAGCCTGCCATCAACGGTGATTTATGGATAACCGGAATGACGGCTCTTCTGCGTTTTAACCCTCGACAGAAAACATTTACCCGCATAACCCATCAAAGTGACGGACGTCCTTTGGAGCAGAAGGAATCTACATATATATTACGCGACAGCAAGCAGCGCCTTTGGATAGGCAGCGAAAAAGGGTTGAACGTATATACAGAGGACAATAACGGATTGTTAGCCTGTCCCATACTGCCACACGACTTTCCGGTAAGGTCTAAAGCCGTCAACACCATATACGAAGCGCGAAACGGTATTTTCTGGATAGGAGCGCGAAACGGACTCTATCGCTTTGACGAAAGCAAAAAGGAGTATAAACAATATACCACTGCCAACGGACTTCCCAACAACGTCATACACGGAATATTGGAAGACGCAGACGGCAGACTGTGGCTAAGCACCAACAAAGGGCTGAGTCGTTTCCAACCCGAGACAGAGAAGTTCCGTAACTATACAGACAATGACGGGCTTCAAAGTAATCAATTTACAAATAATGCTTACTTCCAGACCACAGAAGGACAAATGTATTTCGGCGGCATCAACGGCATCACCACATTCCACCCGGAGCAGATAGTAGACAATCCATACACCCCTCCGGTTGTCCTCACCCGATTGCATCTGTTCAACAAGGCAGTTTCCCCTAATGATGACACCGGTCTGCTGAAGCAAGACATCAGCAGTACGAAAAGCATCACGTTATCGAGCAGGCAAACCATGTTTTCACTGGATTTCGTTGTATCGAACTACATATCAGGTAGCCATAACACATTCGCCTATATGCTGAAAGGGTATGACAAAGAGTGGTACTATACCAATACCCTGCGTACGGTATCCTACTCCAACCTCCCGGCGGGAACCTATTATTTCCTCGTAAAAGCCGCCAACAGCGACGGTAAATGGAATGAGACGCCGACAGAGCTGGAAATCGTGGTACTGCCCGTCTGGTACAAGACATGGTGGGCCATCCTGCTATTTATAGCTGCTTTCATTGCCATTACAATTTTCATATTCCGCTACTTCTGGATGCGCAAAAGTATGGAAGCCGAACTGCAAATGGAACGTGTGGACAAAGAGCGTCAAAAAGAGATGAATGAAATGAAGCTGCGTTTCTTCATCAACATTTCCCATGAGTTGCGTACTCCGCTGACATTGATTCTCGCCCCGGTACAGGAAATGATGGATAGAGTAAGCGACCGATGGCTGCACAAGCAACTGGAGCATGTACAGAAAAACACCAATCGGTTGCTGCATTTGGTGAACCAGCTAATGGATTATCGCCGTGCCGAATTGGGTGTGTTCAATCTGAAAGTACGTCCCAATCCGATACACAATGTCATTAAAAAAGACTTCTTGTTCTACGAACGTCTGGCAGAACGTAAGCAGATAACCTATAATTTCAACTCCAACACAGAAGGACGTGAGATTCTTTGCGATCCGGATTATTTGGAACTGATTGTAAACAACCTGCTTTCCAATGCCTTCAAATATACCGACGAGGGCAAGAGCATCACCGTAACCTTGCAGGAAGAGAACCGCGAACTCCTCCTCCAAGTGAAAGACACAGGAAACGGTATTCCCATAGACAAGCAGGGAAAGATATTCGAACGCTTCTACCAGATAGATAATGAACATCTGGGCAGCGGCATCGGTTTGTCACTGGTACAACGGCTTGTAGACCTGCATCACGGACGCATCGAATTGGAAAGCCGGGAAGGTGTCGGAAGTACATTCACCGTCTACCTGCCGACAGAGGAATCGGTCTATCTCCCGGAGGAAAGACAGACTGCGTCAGAACCCGTAGAAGAGCAGAGAGTCTACACCACCAATGACCGGAATATGTATGTAATCGACACGGAAACAAAAGAGGTTGCTGAGGAAACGCCCGAAAAAGAGGGACAACGTAAAGAGAACATCCTGATTGTAGAAGACAATGCGGATATCCGCCAATATCTCAGCGAAGAGTTGGGCAAGAGCTACCACATACTGACTGCCGAAAATGGTGAAGAGGCGTTATCCATCGTAAAAGAGCAAGAAATTGACCTCATACTGACCGACGTCATGATGCACGTTATGGACGGATTGCAACTTTGCAAACAGATAAAACAAAACTTGCGCACTTGTCATATCCCCGTTATCATACTGTCCGCCAAGACCGATTTGAAAGAACAGCTGGAGGGCTTGCAAGTAGGCGCGGATGACTATATCCCCAAACCTTTCTCTATGGCAGTGGTTACCGCAAAAATTAAGAATCTGTTCCGTACACGCCACCGTGCCATTGAGCATTATTCCAACTCATTGGAAGTGGAGCCGGAAAAAGTGGCACTCAATCCGATGGATGAAGAACTGTTGAAGAAAGCGATAGCTATCATGGAAAAGCATATGGATAATGTGGAGTTCTCGACCGATGAATTCGCACGTGAGATGTGTATGAGCCGCTCCAACCTGCACATCAAGATGAAAGCGCTGACAGGAGAATCTACCAATGATTTTATCCGCAAAATGCGTTTCAACCAAGCCACCAAATTACTGAAAGAGGGCAGATACACCGTAGCGGAAATCAGCGGAATGGTCGGTTTCAATACTCCGTCTTACTTCGCTACCAGCTTTAAAAAATATTTCGGCTGCCTGCCGTCAGAGTACGGAAAGTAGATTTTCAGACAAAAGTATAATGCAATTAGACAGAAGTGAGACAGGTTTATACTTGTCTCACTTTTTATCATACACCGTTATAACCGTTGAAATGCCAACTTGCCTATCTTTGTTTCAAACAAAAAGCAAGAACATTTACCATGAAAAACAGAAAGAAACTTCTGACCGTCTTATTATGCCTGTCCTATATAATCAATGTGCAGGCGCAGTATGAAAGCACCGGACAACCTACTTCCGATTACGAACTTTGGTATGATGAACCCGCAAACAACCAAGGCGGCGTAATTCTCCCTAATGAGTCCGAACGCCCTATCGATACGGATTGGGAACGTTGGTCGCTCCCTATCGGGAACGGTTACATGGGAGCAAGTATCTTTGGCGGTACAAGTACGGAAAGACTGCAGCTGACAGACAAGACCCTATACATACGCGGACTTTGGGGAGCCGAAACCCAAACCTCATTCGGCGATTTGTATCTGGATTTCTTCCATAATCTCCGTACCGATTATCGCCGAAGCTTGAATCTGAACAAAGGTATTGCCGAAGTCAGCTACGAATACCAAGGCGTAAAATACCATCGTGAATACTTCATGAGTTATCCGGACAATGTACTGGTCATCAAACTAACCGCCGACAAACCCGGAAAACTTTCTTTTACCGTTCGTCCCCAAATTGCCCACCTCGTTCCTTTCGGTCCCTTGCAACGTACGGACACTATGACCATAGGCTATTTAAGCGGTCCCACACAAACCCGCTTCAACTATAACGGACGTGAAGGCAAGGTCTTTGCCAAAGAAGATATGATTACTCTGAGAGGTAAAACAGAATATCTGAAACTGATTTATGAAGCGCAAATCAAAGTTATTCCGGTAAACGGAAGCATATCCGCCCGAAATGACACCAACGCAGACCACGGTACCCTCCGGGTAGAGAATGCCGATTCAGCCGTCATACTATTGGCTTTAGGAACCAATTACCGATTAACGCCGCAAGTATTCTCCAACAAACCTGCCGAAAAACTGAAAGGCTGTCCTGACCCGCATACGGAAATATCCCGACGCCTCATCAAGGCCGCCCAAAAAGGCTACGACCAATTACGCGCTGCACACATCAACGACTTCTCCTCCCTCACCGGACGGGTACAGCTGAATATCGGCAAGAAAAGCCCCCTCACTACCGACCGCCTGTTGGCAACCTATAAACAAGGGAAGCAAGACCCCTATCTGGAAGAGCTCTTCTTCCACTACGGCCGCTACCTGCTTATCAGCAGCACCCGTAAAGGAGCATTGCCTCCCACCCTGCAAGGAGTCTGGAACCAGTATGAACTGGCCCCATGGAACGGAAACTATACCCACAACATCAATATACAAATGAACTACTGGCCTGCCTTCAACACCAATCTGATAGAGCTTTTCGAAAGTTACGCGGATTTCCATAAGGCCTACAAGCCCATGGCAGAACAGTTTGCATCGAAATACATCAAGATACACCATCCGCAGCACTTCTCCGACGAACCCGGCGGCAATGGCTGGACCATGGGCACAGGCGCAGGAGCTTATATGGTAGGAATGCCCGGCGGACATTCCGGTCCCGGCATGGCAGCCTTCACCTCGAAACTTTTCTGGGACTATTACGCCTTCACCAATGACAAACAAATCCTGAAAGAGACAGCCTATCCCGCAGTGCTGGGAGTGGCCAACTTCCTGAGCAAAGTCACTGCCGACACACTCGGCTTCCTGCTTGCCACTCCCTCCGCCTCACCCGAACAATATGCCAAAGCCACCAAGCGTCCTTATCCTACCATCGGATGCGCTTTCGACCAGCAGATGATATATGAAAACCATCAGGACGCCATCCGTGCCGCAGCCTTACTGGGCGACCGCAACAAAAACATCCGTCTCTTTAAGGAACAAAGCAAACGGCTGGATCCCGTACAGATAGGCAATTCCGGTCAAATCAAAGAATACCGCGAGGAAAAACATTACGGTGATATCGTACTGGAACAGAACCACCGCCACATCTCACATCTTATCGGCCTCTATCCCGGTACGCTAATCAATGAGAATACCCCCGCATGGCTGGATGCAGCCAAAGTGACGCTCAACCGTCGCGGTGATGTTTCCACCGGTTGGTCTATGGCACACAAAATAAATCTTTGGGCACGTGCCAAAGAGGGGAACCGCGCACATGACCTCGTAGCCGCCTTGCTCACAACGGGCATTCACGAAAATCTTTGGGCAACCTGTCTTGCCGTCCTCCGTTCGCCTTTCCAGATTGACGCCAACTTCGGCGGAACAGCCGGTATCGCAGAAATGCTGCTGCAAAGCCATGAAGGCTATATACATATCCTGCCCGCCCTGCCGGATGTATGGAAGAACGGTTCATACAAAGGACTCACCGCACGCGGCAACTTCGAAGTATCCGCTAACTGGAAGGGAGGGATGCTTATACAAGCTGAGATTCTGTCCAAACAGAATGGCGCCTGCATTTTAAAACATCCCAACATTACCTATGCAGTACTGAAAGATACCGCAGGTAAAGCGATAAAATACAAGCCGATAGGTAAAGACAAAATATCATTCCCGGCAAAAGCCAACCAAACATACATACTAAGTAATGTGCCGCAACGCAAAGTAGCGGCAGCCCCACAGGACTTAAAGGCGGGCTTCGATGGGAACACCGTTTCCCTGCAATGGACACCCGCCAAAGATGCTGCCGCCTATGCCATATATCGCACTCGCGGTAACAACCCCGACTACGAACTGATAGCAACCGATGTAAAGCAACCGACCTATAAATACACCGCACCGGAACTCAAAGACACCGACTATCTGGTACTCAAAGTGGTATCACTCGACAAGGGAGGTAATGAGGGAAAAGGAACGGCTACCTGCATTGAAAAGAAATAAGACTCATTAAATAAAGAAAAGGCAATGAATATTGCCTTTTTTCTTTCATATCTGTCACTGTTACACAAAATCAAAAGCACTTTGCACAAAAGTGCAAGCGCTTTATACTTATATAATAAATCATTTGACGACATAGAAAGTCGTTTATATATCGATACGATACCTTTGCTACCGTTGACTGAGAATCATTTCAAAAACAATATAACATGAAAAAACGACTTTTACTCTTCTTAACATTCTGCCTGGCACTAACTACGGTTCAAGCAGAAAACATCTGGCGTATCCACGAAAATGAACGGGAAACACCGTATCCGCAACAGGAGCACACCTTATATATAAACCCTTCGCCGCTACTGGTTCCCAAAAGCATGAAGCAATCGGACTTCCTGCAATTCCAACTATCCCGAAGCGAAAACTTCTCGGATGCAAGTAGCGTACTGTCCCAACCCAAACCTTGGTGTATGTTCAATCCGCACAAAATATTGGAAAACGGCATATGGTACTGGCGCGTACGTTCAGTGAGCAAGGAAGGCAAAGAATTTCCTTGGAGCAAGACGTACAGCTTCACCGTAACCGGAGATATACCGCAATTCGTCACGCCCGAAGCCAACGTTTTTCTGAATAACATTCCCCAAACATACCCTCGCATCTATTGTTTCCTGAACGACAATCTGAAAAAGGCTCGCAAGAAAGTACGCTCACATCCGGAATTCGAGAATATGATTGCCGATTCGCGCAATGCGCTCGGTTCAAACTATACCAACGACACCAAGCCCTACAGGCAAATCACCCGTATGGCTGCCGAGTGCGACATCCTGAATACCGCCTACCAAATGTTGCAATTGGATGTTTATGCAGAAAAAATGGTACAGAACGTACGCTGCCTGCTGGCAGTAGAACCCGACCGGAAAGTCATCGGCAATGACTTTAACGCAGGTGAGCTGATTTATATGTTAGCCTGTACCTACGAGAACTGTTACGACCGCTTCAGCGCACAAGAGCGCAAACAGATGGAAAGCATCATCATGGATGTACTGTCACTCTACTATAAAAGCCACATTTTAGCGAACGAAGAAACCCATATCTTCGACAACCACTTCTGGCAGTTTGCTTTCCGCCACTTCATGCAAGCCGCATTAGTCATGTACGATAAATATCCGCTTGCCAAAGAATATCTGGAATACAGCTATGAACTGTGGACGGCGCGCGCCCCGGCATCCGGTTTCAATCGCGACGGCTCATGGCACAACGGTACAAGTTATTTCAGCGCCAACGCTGTTACCTTGTCCTATGTACCCGCCTTGTTCAGCTACCTGACAAATACGGACTTTATGCAGCACCCCTGGTATAAGAACGCCGGCATCGGTATGCTGTACAGCTGGCAACCCAAATCACTGAGTGCCGGTTTCGGTGACGGACACGAGAAGAGCAATCCGAAGCCTCTGCGCATCCGCAGCGCCTTTGCCGACTTCATGGCACGTACCACCGGCGACCCTTATGCCACATGGTATTCGTCTATCAACAACCGTTATAAAGCGGAAACAGAAACCCGCCTCTACCGCATGGCGTGTGGCAAGCAGCGTCCCCGACAAGCCGAACTGCCGTCGGATGCCCCCAAAGCCGTATGGTTCAAAGACACAGGCGAGATGATAGCCAACAGTAACCTGAAAGACTATAAACATAACATCAGTCTCAGTTTCCGTTCCAGCCCGTTCGGTTCCGGCAGCCACACGCATTCCAACCAAAACGCTTTCAACCTGCACTACGGCGGAAAAGCCATTTATCATGCAGTAGGTCATTACATGAATTTTGCCGACCCGCACAACCTGTTATCTTACCGCCATACACGCGCCCACAACACCATATTAGTAGACGGTATCGGGCAACCGTTCACCACACGTGCCTATGGAAACATTGTGCGTATGTTCAACGGAGAGCATATATCCTATGCCTTGGGAGATGCCTCCAACGCCTATTGCGGCATCAGTGAATACCCCATGTGGCAAAAGAACTTTGCCAACCACAATCTTGAACAGTCGCGCGAAAACGGTTTCGGAGAAACTCCACTTAAGAAGTATCGCCGTCATATCTTCCTGTTGCATCCCAACATTGTAGTTATCTACGACGAGCTGGAAGCGGACAAAGCCGTAAGTTGGGATTGGTTGCTGCACAGTCCGGTTAAATTCCAAATAGACGAGGCAACAGCAACACTGACAACCCATAACAAAAGAGACAAATATACTTCTGTTGCCCGCCTGTTCAGCGAACAGAGATGCACCATCAGCCAAACAAACAAGTTTATAGCCGAGCCTAACAAAAAGATAGGTGTACGCGGTGAAGACTTTACCGCCCCCTGGTCGCTAACAGCCAGCTACGAACCCTGCAAGATGAACCGTATTCTTACTATCATTCAAGTGGAAGCGAACGAAAACCAGATGGTAAACATAGAACGTACCGGCAACAATTTCCAATGCGGTGACTGGACGATTGAAGCGGAATTGAATGCCAAACGTCCGGCAAGTTTGTACATCCGGAACAGCCGAACACAGGCAACCTTCAGCTACGGAAAAGAAAAGCCGATGATAAACGGTAAGGTGTACGAAGGTAAAGAAAAAGATTTCTCTATCTTATACGATAGTTTTAACGGCAAATGGGCAGTACAAGAAATGAAGGACAGACCCGCACAGGTGACTGGAAGAGTAAGGTAGCAGGCTTATCTAAACACATATTTTATCAATTTATACAATCATGAAAAAAAGACTTGTATCTCTAATAGCAGGACTCGGTTTGTCCTTTGCCCTCTATGCGCAGGAAAAACTGCCTGAGCATATAGAATGGGAAGGCAACGAGCCCAATGGTAAAATGACATTGCTTCAAAACGGGAAACGTGTAAAATATACCTGCAAAGACGGTAAAGTAAAGGTTATATTGCCACAAGGGCTGAAAAATGAAGCATTGGCTTTCAGCTTCAAAGTAAAAAAGTAACATTTTTTTGCTGTTTCCTGTATAAATACTACAATATTAAGTTTTCCTTAAACAGCATTGAACTTGTTTTCTACAGAAATATAGTATTTTCAAACAGAGAAGAAGCCTATTAAAATGCCAATTTACTTATTTTGCCAACGTTAACCAATACTGTTGGCAAAATAAGTAAACTTTTTTCAGTAAACCTTTTTAAAGTATAATCCATGAACATCAAAACCCTACTTTTTGCACTCTCTTGCTGTACACTTACCGTCCAGGCACAGCATGACGACTTCGGTCAGGATGCCCTTATCAACCCAAGCGCGTCCACCTTCAACTTCGACATAGCATCAGGTCCCATAGAACCTACCGATGCCTCTATTGCAGCGCACTATCAATGCCCCGAATGGTTTCGTGACGCCAAGTTCGGTATCTATATGCACTGGGGGGTCAACTCCGTTCCGGGCTATGACGGCCATTACGGCAGATGGATGTACTGGTATCAGGAACCGGACTCAGGGCTACGCAAATATCCCATACTGGGATACAGGGCACATGCACCCAAAGTATACCAACATCACCTGAAAACTTACGGACATCCTTCCAAATTCGGCTACAAAGACTTTATACCGATGTGGAAAGCCGACAAGTTCAATGCAGATTCACTGGCAGCCTTCTACAAAGAAATTGGTGCCAAATTTATCGGTGTAATGGCTGTCCACCACGATAACTTCGACCTGTACGATTCAAGCCACCAACCTTGGAACTCTGTAAATATGGGTCCCAAACTGGACATTGTGGGTGCATGGCAGAAAGCATGCAAGAAGGCGGGCGTTCATTTTGCCATTTCCTCCCACCTCAGCAACTACTGCCATGAACATATGTTCTACCAGGGTACTAATGCCGACCCCGAAGGGTCCTATGCCGGAGTGCCTTATGATTATATGAATCCTGCCTACGAAGGTCTGTACGGCAAACGTACCCCGGACCGCATCATGCGACTGGAACCCGAATTCGCACAGTCATGGTACCTCAGAACCAAAGAGCTGATAGACAAATACGAACCCGAACTACTTTACTTCGACGGTCCGCTGCCTAATGGCATCTATGGGCAACAACTGGCTGCGCATTTCTATAACAAGAACCTGTCGCGCAAAGGCATACAAAACGGTGTACTCACCATTAAGAGAGTGAGAGAAGGATATACACTGGACCGCGAATGTTCCGGCGTAGATGATTTGCAGAAAAATCCGTTCTTGGTAGATACGACGGTAAACCCCGGCTGGTTCTACATGGGAAACTCGCTGAACATCAGCAAAGACGGTGGAGACGCAGGTATGGGTTCGGTTATTCAGGGAAAGACCAAAGACAAACTGCGCATGACTGCAGGACAGATTGTGGACAACCTCGTGGATATTGTCAGCAAAAACGGCAATATGATGCTCAATGTAGGATTGCGCGCAGACGGCAGCCTGCCCGAAACATTCCGGGACGAACTTGTAAAGATAGGCAACTGGCTGAAACTAAACGGTGAAGCCATCTACAATACCCGGCCTTTCAAGGTGTATGGTGAAGGAACATTCAGTATGAACGCTACGACCGGTAAGAAAAAATATGCGGACTACCTGTATGCCTTCACCGCAAAAGACATACGTTTCACCACCAAGAAGAATACGATATACGTCCTTACGCTGGATTGGCCCGGAAACGGAAAAACCGTCAAGATACAAAACCTGAACAGCAAAGAAATAAAGAACATCAAATCCATCTCATTCCTTGCATCAGGAGAACAGGTGAAATGGAAACAAGATGAAAGCGGATTGTATATCACAACTCCGTCCCAACCCATAGGAGAATACGCCTATGCTTTCAAAGTAATAACCAAATAAACATAATTCATATGAAATTTCTGATTACTATATTCCTTATTTTATCGGCTCTGATAGACATTTCCAATGCAAATGCCCAATCGGCAAGTATAGAAAATAATCTGCTCACCTTGCGAATACACAAGCAACAGGTTGCAGTAGAGAGTAAAAAGTGTCCTGACCTAAAAGTAAAAAACATACTTTTACCGGGACAAATAGTTTCCTCCGGGAAGGCAGAAACAACTGATAATTTGTGGGGAAAAGGACAATCATTAGAAGCTCATTACAACGACGGACGTAAGGTTACATTCACCCTATATGACAACAATCCCTTTCTCTACATCCATACGGTAGTAAAGAACGAATCAGGACAGGATATACGGGTGAATCGTCTGGAAATAGCATCCGTAGAAATGAGTATAGGTGAGATGAGCAAGCCGTTGAACACTTTGGGAAGTGGCGGATTTGCCCCTGCCCAACAGGCACAGGGAAGTTACACCTACACTCTATTAGCCGAGCCCGATAGCCGGCATTCCATTCTAACTGCCTGGCTGACACAGAAACAAGGTATAGGATTAATGACTCCGAAGTTGGACAAAAGCAAGAAAACATACAAAGTAAAAGCCGAACTGGAATTCGGCAATTATTTGGTAAGAAACGGTAAAGAAAGAGACACCGATATCCTACTGATAGGCTTTTTCGAGGATGGAAGAGAAGGACTGGAATTATATGGAGATTATCTTGCCAAAGCATATCGTATACAGCTACCGTCCAAACCGGAAATCTATTGTACTTGGTATCACCGTAACCTAAGCGGTTCAGGCGCTTCCACCGAAAAACTATTATTGGAAAATGCCGATTTTGCAAGAAAAGAATTAGCTGCCTTCGGTCTGAACACATTCCAAATTGACGACCATTGGCAAAGTTCCATGGAAATGCCCAAAACAGAATTGGGGACAGGCCCTTTAAAAACTTTTGCTGAAAATAATTCCAACTTCCCTTCAGGCATGGAACATACCGCAAAACATCTGGAAAAGAAAGGTTTTACTCCCGGGCTTTGGTTCATGCCTTTTTCCGGTGACGTACACAATCCGTATTTTCCTAAAGAAATCTTCGCGAAACACCGTTGGACAGATACTCCTTATGAAGTAAAGAAATGGTCGGGAACCTGCATAGACGCCACAAGTCCGGCAGGTGAGATTTTTTTGCGGGAACGTTTTAAAAGAATCTATAATTGGGGATATCGCTATTACAAAATTGACGGATTGCACACCGGTGCACCTTCCGAAAACATCTATATAAACAGAAGCTATGATGGAATACCTGTTTATGGAGATGCACGCCTTTACAATGATGAATACACTTTCACACAATGTTTCCGTAAAGGGCTTTCTATTTTAAAAGAAGAAGCTCCGGGCGTTTTCCTTTTAGGATGCGCCGCAACTCAGAACATGAGTTCTTTGGGGGCATCCTTCGGTATGGTGGATGCCATGCGTGTAGGCCCCGACAACGACGGTGCCATACAGGGAGTATGGGGAAAAACCACAGCCGGAGCCGACTATGCAGGCAACCTATACTTCCTGCACAACAAAGTCTGGTACAACGATCCCGACCCTTACTTTGTACGCAACTCCAACCCGTTGAACAAAACACGCTGGATGGTATCTTGGCAGGCTGTTTCAGGAGTAATGAACACTACCAGTATGCAATATTCCGAACTGGAGCCCGAACGCTTGGACATAATAAAACGTGCACTGCCCACCCACAATCTGAATGCCCGTCCAATAGATATCCTTGAAAGTAATAAGCCTCAAATCTGGATGGTAAAAAATGACAGGCTAATCGTCTTGGGGTTGTTCAACTGGAATGAACAAAGACACACAAAAATTGATTATGGTTTGGAACGAATGGGACTGAAGAGTTCTGAGAACTACGAACTGTTCGACTTTTGGGACAATAAGTATTTAGGAAATATCAAAGGGAAACTTTCCCAAACACTGGACCCTGCATCCTGCAAAGTGTTGGCAGTACGCCCAAGCAAGTCTCATCCACAGGTTATCAGCACATCCCGGCACATTACTCAAGGACTGATGGATATAAAAGAAGAATCATGGAATCCCGACAGACAAATCCTATCCGGAACAAGTAAAGTTGTAAAAGGGGATAAATATGAACTACGCATTATAGTACCCGAAAAGTTCGCCATCAGAAGTGCAAAAAGTAATGGCGGCAAAATGTTTATCCAAAAGGAAGGAAAGCTGGTACGAGTGTCATTTATTCCTCAAAAATCCGGAACTATCAATTGGAATATAGAATTCAAATAACCCGCATTAACATTGAATGCAGAACTTAAATCACAAATACAAATAATCCGCTTTTTGTCATCACTCATCACTTTTGCAGTTAACTGCCTATGAGTATGGGCATTTGCGAGTGATAAGAACCATTACAACGGTGACGACCCACAGCTGGTCGTCACCGTTTTTTTTGCGTCTTTCTTACGATATTATGCTGTAACTTCCTTATTCACAGCCCTTACATACACCTTATGCGACCCTTGTCCCAATGTTGTTAAAATACCTTTCTCCACCAACAAATTGAGGTCGTTCAGCGCTTTATTCTTCAAAAGCCCCGTAATTCCGCTGTAATCCTTGCGGGTAATGAACGGATTCGCCTCCAAAAACACGCACAGGCGGCGGTAACGTTCCGCACTGCTGATGTCCACACTATGCCGGAAACCGTACCCTGCCCTGACACGTTCCACAAATCCCGCACACTGTTTGCGGAAACCGGGAGATACACGGAAATGCACCTTGCCGAAGAATACCGTCTGCGCATGGATTTCTTTTTTGTCCATGACGGGACGCGCCGCCAGTCCCGCCGAGAAATGCCCCATATCTCCCAACTGCACATGATGCCCTTCGGACAGGTAGTAGGAGATGCGGTCTTCCAATGCCGCCAGCAGTCCCTCGATGTCTCCGGGGGTGAAGCTGGTTGCCTGCGATATGTCGCTAATCAGACGTTTCGTGGTGATAGTACCCTTGTTCACGATGCGGGGGTACATGGGTTGTAACTCGCCGTCCCCTTTCGGGTTGGGCTTTCTTTGGAAGTCATACTCTGCTGCCATTGTTCTTTTTGTTTTTAGTTTCTATTTCTAAAATCGCACCGTTGGTTTTCTACGTCAGCCTCATCGAAAATGCCGGTATGCCTATGGCAAAACCCCGATATGCTTATAACAAAACCTCGTTTTACAGTTGCGGGCTCTCCGGTTGGCAGTTGCGGGCCGTCGGGCACGCAGTTGGAGGCTCTTCGGCCCGCAATTGGAAAACGAGGTTTTAGTACTTGTAAAGATACAAAATCCACAAGGCAAAGTCAAGTTTCAGACGATATATTTTTCAATTTTTCTTATTTATTTCCGGTGACGGGCAAGGAGGATAATTCTCAAAACAAAAGGACGTATTTACTTGCTTTCAGCCCATTTTATGCGTACCTTGCAGACGCTAAGAGAGACGCTCTTATCCTCAACAATTTTCAAAACAAACAACATCGGATGAAAATTACCTTTATCAAGGAAAACCGTGACGCAGGCACGGAAAGTATCAGCACCTGCGATACAGACACTTTTATTGCCAAAATCAAGTCGGAAACCAAAGCCCGGTATGTCAGCGGATTGCGTGCCATGCTGGAATATACGGGCCGCACCGACGGCGGAGCATACGAATCCGTCGACAGGCTTCCCCGCATATGCCCCGCCATGGAGTACGGCCGTACCCGCGAGGGAGAGCGGCGGATGAAGCGCTACAACGGCATCGTGCTGTTGGAAGCGGGCGGGCTATCCGGACTGTCCGAAGTGGAACAGGTGAAAGAACAGGCGGCATTGCTACCCCAGACTTATGCCGCTTTTGCGGGAAGCAGCGGACGGAGTGTAAAGATATGGGCGCTGTTCGCCCTGCCGGACGGCAGGTTGCCGCAACGGGAAGAAGAGATTGCCCTGTTTCATGCGCACGCCTACCGCATGGCGGTGCAGTGTTACCAACCCCTGCTTCCGTTTCCCCTCACACTGAAAGAACCTTCGCATAACGATACTTTCCGCATGACGCTGGACGAGACGCCCTATTTCGCCCCCGATGCCGTTCCTTTCTGTCTTGAACAGCCGGTGACGATGCCCGGCGAACAGACATTCGGCCAACACAGGCTGGCGGAGAAAAATCCTCTGAAGCGGTTGCAGCCGGGCTATGAATCTTCGCAGACCTTCACCTTCTTGTTTGAAGCGGCGCTGAACCGTGCACTGGACGAGGTGGAGAACTGGCGGAGAGACCGCGACGACTTCCAACCGCTGCTCATCCCCATAGGCGAGCAATGCTTCGGGAGCGGCATCCCCGAAGAAGAAGCCGTCCGGCAGGTAATGATACACTACCGCAGGCAGGCGGATGAACAGACGGTGCGCGCCACGCTGCACAACCTCTACCGCGAATGCCGGGGATTCGGCAAGAAGCCCGTCCTCACGCCCGAACAGTGTACGGCACTGAAACTGGACGAGTTCATGGAACGCCGCTATGAATTCCGGTATAACCAGCTGATGGGCGACTTGGAATACCGCCAACGCGATTCCATCCACTTCTATTTTCATGTAATGGACCAGCGCGCACGCAACAGCGTGGCTATGGATGCCCTGCAGGAGGGATTGCGTGTATGGGACAGGGACGTGAACCGCTACCTTACCTCCAACCGCGTGCCGTTGTACAATCCCGTCGAGGAATATCTGTCCGGTGTAGGCCGTTGGGACGGGAAAGACCGCATCCGCGCGCTGGCCGATTTGGTTCCCTGCAACAACCGGTATTGGCGCGAACTGTTCTACCGCTGGTTTCTGAACATGGTGGCGCACTGGCGGGGACTTGGCAACAAGATGCACGCCAACAGCACGTCACCGTTGCTGATTGGTGCGCAGGGCTACCGCAAGTCCACCTTCTGCCGCATCATCCTTCCGCCGGAACTGCGCTTCGGCTATACGGACAGTCTGGACTTCGGAAGCAAGCGGGACGCGGAGATGTATCTGGGCCGTTTCCTGCTGGTGAACATCGACGAATTCGACCAAGTGAGCATCCATCAGCAGGGATTCTTGAAACATCTGTTGCAGAAGCCCGTCGCCAACCTGCGCAAGCCCTACGGAAGCAGCATTCAGGAAATGAGGCGGTATGCGTCGTTTATCGGTACGAGCAACCATAAAGATTTGCTGACGGACAGTAGCGGCAGCCGCCGTTTTGTCTGTGTGGAGGTGACGGCTCCCATTGACACGAATGTGACGATAAACTACCGCCAACTCTATGCGCAAGCCATGCAAGCCGTCAGGAACGGCGAACGTTACTGGTTTGACGACGAGGATGAGTCTGTCTTGAAGGAGACAAACCGGGAATTCGAACAAATCAGCCCGATTGAACAAATGTTCCATTGTTACTTCCGCTTGCCGGAAGAAGGAGAAGAAGGGATATGGATGTCGCCGATACAGATATTGGAGTATTTGCATACAAAGAATAGTAACATAAAGTTCACAGAAGGTTATTCAAAGCATTTCGGACGGATATTAAAAAAGAATAGTTTGGAAAGCAGGCACACCAACAAAGGAACTGTTTATCGAATTGTAAAATCCTGATATTCTATTTTCAGAAGTGACGACCAAACGCGGGGTCGTCACTTCTTACAGCGTTAATATCACTTAATAAACTACTTATTCTTAAAGCATTACAACAAAAAGTGACGAGTGATAACAAATTATCATTATTCATGATTTAAAATAATGGTAATTATGCAATAATAGGTAAATCAAACAGGTTCTAACCGTTAATACCGACAAGATTGTAATCTTGTCGCACACAATTGTAATACAATAGAAGAATATTACTATCTTGGAAAACAACATTACACTCCTCTTTCCGATGAATACGTTACTTTTGCCTTGCAAGAAAAACTAAAAAACTAAAACATCATGAAAGACAAGATTCTTCATCTATTAATTGTATTATTCCTCTTTCCCGCTATGCTGTCCGCCGCATCAAAGGAAGAGAAAATCTTTGCCAATTATTTCGACATTCCGGTAAACAGCCCGGAAGGAACGGAAGTAATCGGCCGTATTCATCTGGAAAGGAATAAAGATGTACTGACAAGCCCCATTCCTGCCGGTTATCACTTTGAGATTCTCAAACAAGCGGATGGAATGTTCAACTTGGAAACCCGATATGACTTATCCAAACGCATTATGGGTGTACTTACCGTAGCCAAAGGCCAGAATACAGGAAGCACCCCTTCCAATCATCGCCTGACCATTGCCTTGAAAGACGGTGACAGGCAACTGAAAAAATTCAATATCAACGTCAAAGTTGTAAAAGAGACTTTATGGAGTTTATTCAACAAGCGCTACACTCTCAAAACACTTAAAAACAATCGTTTGTACGGGCGTATCCAATACTCGGACGATGAAGTGGCAGCCAAGATTGAAGAACTGAAAAATAATAACTGGAAGTTTGCCGGACTGGAAAAATGCTATCAAGGACGCCCGCAAGACTATAAAATCATCCTCGACCCCACCAACGACCATGCTCCAAGCGGAACCATAGAATATGACTGGGCGAAAGTCGCCAACCAAATAGGCGGATTGGGTTACTCCTACGCCACTTCCAAAGTGTACGGTCCGAAAGGTGACCCCGAAAAGCGGAAAGAACTGAGAGAAACCTTATATCAGGCGATATTGACCTATACCAACTCCGTACCCGTAGAGGGAAACGAAGTTATGGTAGACGGAAAGCCGATTGGTAATTGCACCGGTGACGGCTTCGGTATGCTGCAAGCGCACAAAATGGCAGGAATGCAAACGCCCACCCACCAATGGACTCTGACCGACCCGCTGGTAGTCCCCGTACTTCACCTGATGCCCGAATTGCTGAAAGGTATGCACAATCAGGATGAAACCTGCCTGAAGGTACACAATGCGCTGATACGCTACCTGCAAATCTTCTTCTCGGAAATCGAAAGCCGCCGCGCCATAGACAATCCCGACGGCCGCTGGGGCGAACTGCAAGATACAATCTACTCATCCGGTGCATGGGCTGACGCCAACCTTGGCCACCGTTCACGTACATTATTGGCATTGCCTATCATCTGGGCAGACTACAACCGTCCCTTGACTTACGTACAGTATTGGTACAGCGATTTCTATCACGACCAACCGTTCAAAGGATTCAGCTACTCACCGGGATGGAGCCCGCACGGCATTGTAGCGGATGTCAGCCGTTGGATGACTAAATATAACATCGTGTCTCACAAATATATACAGTCCGGCTTCCAACCTGACGGAACCATATCGCATCACATCGCCAATGCGACCGATGCCGCCATGGTGGCTTACGGTTTTGAATGGCTGACGGATTGTAATGAAGGATACAGCTATTTCAAGAACACAAAATTCAAAATAGACGATAAATACTACCAGTTCCAGTTGGACCGCTTGCTGAATGTATATCCGAAACTGTTCTACAAACAACGTATGGACTTCCTCGTTGCGGGACGTTCTTTCATAGATGATATGCAAAGATTCGTAACCAAAACATACACCGGAGCTGTAAAGTCCATGCTGAATGCACAAAACAAAGGCTCTAAACTGGCCGGAGTAGAAGAACTCAAAAATATTTGCCGACAGCTGAAAGAGAATACCTATGAATATTCGGGAACAGATGCCTATTGGATTAATGAATATCTGGTACACCGCCGTGGTGAAAATGAAGCTCCGTTCTATGCTTCGCTGAAACTGAAATCGGAACGTACCGTAGGCGCCGAGGATTTCAGCAAGAAAGTACGCCGTTCATGGCATATGGGATATGGCATCCTGCAAGTGAAAGTGAATGGAAACGAATATTCCGACAAGGTTATATGCAACTTCGACTGGCACGCCCTGCCCGGACTGACGGAAGAGTGGCGCACCGATCCGATGCCGTTAGGACACGCGCAATTATCGCTGCCCGGACTGAATAAAATTTCGGGTGTACTGGCAGATGGGAAAGCAGGTATGGGTATCTACAATCATCTGCCTAAAGAAACGTACAGCTCTGCCACAGCCTTCAAGAGCTATCACTTCATCGAGGACAAAATAATCGCCTTAGGCAGCGACATCGCCCGTCTGCGTCCGGGACAAGGAAATGAGATTACCACATTCATTGAACAGACGGCATTGAACAGCCCGTTGACATGGTGCGTCGGCGAAGAAACGCAAACGATAGAATCCGGACAGTCCGTAAATATCGCCAAGGAGATAAACGACGTATGCTGGCTGCATCAGGGTGGCAAAGGATATGTTATTCTACCGCTGAAAAAACTGTCATTACAGATAAAGAGCGGTAAGGAAGTAAACATCACCGACCGTACGATAGCCAACAAAAAGCCTAACTTCATTGTCGCCGTAAGTCATGGAGCACAACCGGGGCAAACTTGGGACAACGCATACCGTTATGTACAACTTCCCAACGTCAGCGCAGCAGAAATGCCGGAACGTGTAGAAGCCTTGCTGAAAGATTTGGAATTCAATATGCAGGACGGCAAGGCGCATGCCGTGTACTCCGATGCCGACAAGACTTGGCAATACGCTTTCTTCAAACCCGGAAGCATCTCCGTGGGAAAGACCGCAGTTACTGCCAACGATGTTGCACAAATTATGTTGCGTGACAACGGTAAGGAATGGGTACTGTCCGTAAACAACCCCATGCCGGACGGACAGAAACAAACCCTGACGTTCAGCACCTCCGCCCAACTGCCTGCCGGAACCTACACCTACCGAACCAAAGGCGTGTATCCGCTGGAAGGTGAAACCGTTACGGTAATATCAGAAGGCAAAGGCAGCAAGGTTACGGTAGAGTTGCCGGACAGCCGCGACGCCGAGAAGTACAACTATCAATCGGACTTGTACGCAGCTACACCAATCATAGTGAACATACCCAAGAAGTAATACGAAGGAACTTAAAAACAGCGCACAATGAATAAACTATCCATTGTATGTTTGGCGGCTGCAGGACTATCATCCTGCAGCGGCTCCAAAACTACACAACCCGAAAACGGTAATACAGACAACAGGTCTGTCCACCGGCCCAATATCGTAATCCTACTGACCGATGACCAAGGATACGGAGACATGAAATGTTACGGCAGTCCTAATTTGCAAACTCCCAATCTGGATAAGCTGGCTGCCGAAGGGACGCGGTTCACCAATTTCTATGCCGGAGCCGCCGCCTCCACCCCCTCACGAGCCGCATTGCTGACAGGACGCTATGCCGAACGTGTAGGAGTGCCGGGAGTGGTGGACGACACTTCGGAAAACGGTATCAAACGCAATGAAATCACTTTGGCGGAATATCTGAAACAGAATGACTATGCCACTGCCCTCGTAGGCAAATGGCACTTGGGCTACCAACCCGAATACCTGCCGCTGCGTCATGGGTTCACAGAATTCTTCGGTCTTCCCTACTCCAACGATATGTGGCCTTATCATCCCGCCCCCGACCACGCCTATCCGGCACTGCCGCTTTATGACAACGACCGTATAATAGAATACAACCCTCCCGTCAATCAAATGACGACAAGACTGACCGAACGCGCCATCCGTTTCATCAACGACCATAAGGCAAAGCCGTTCCTCCTCTATTTGCCTTACACCCAACCGCACGTGCCACTGGGCGTTTCGGACAAATTCAAAGGAAAATCAGGTGAAGGACTTTATGCGGATGTAATCATGGAAATAGACTGGAGTGTGGGAGAAATAATGAAGACTTTGAAAGCTAACGGTCTGGATGAGAATACCATCGTCATGTTTACTTCCGACAACGGTCCCTGGCTGAGTTACGGAAATCATGGCGGCAGCACCGGCGGACTGCGAGAAGGTAAGGGAACAACCTTCGACGGAGGACAGCGTGTCCCCTTTGTGGTACGTATGCCGGGCGTAATACCCGCAGGCAAGGTCAGCGACCAATTCCTATCCGCCCTCGACATCACACCCACTCTGGTAAACCTCACCCAATCACAGATGCCGCGCATGAACAAATTCGACGGACAAGACGCTTGGGGAATCCTGACCGGAAAAGAAAACGGTCACCGGCCTTTCTACTTCGTATACAACGGTATTGTGGAAGCGCTGCGTGACGGCAAATGGAAATGCGTAGCCCCACATAGCTACCGCATCGTAAAGACTCCCGGAAAAGACGGAATGCCCGGAGAGCAGATAGCCAAAGGCGGAAACATCGGTCTTGCACTCTTCGACATGGAAACCGATCCTAAAGAAAGCAACGATGTGGCAGCACAACACCCTGAAATTGCAGAACAGATGTACGCCAAGATAAAGGAGTTCCAAAAGGAAATGGACGAAGAGATGAAACACCTTATGATTGAGTAACATACACTCGTATAAACAAAAAACGAATTGTATCATGAAAAGAACTATACTGCTATTGGCATTAACCCTACTGGGTTGCCAAGGTATCCTAAAAGCCCAGCAAGTACCCCCCCTTCAAGTGGAGGAGGTACCTACATGGGTGGAAAACGCCTTTACTGTGGCACAAACACAATCGGAAGCCATGTACAAAGAGGTAATGAAAACAGGACTGCTTCCACGCTCCATTCAACAGGGATTACAGCCGAAAACAAACTGGACGGCAGGTTTCTTTCCCGGTACGCTATGGTATCTGTACACCTACACCGGAAAAGACATATGGAAAGTACGTGCCGAGAAAGCCACCGCCTTAATGGAAGGGGAACAGAACAATGCCTTTGACCACGACATCGGCTTTAAAATGTACTCTTGTTATGGAAACGGTTATCTGCTGACCGGAAACAAAACCTACCGCCACATCATCTTCCGTTCTGCCAAAACGCTGGCCTCACGCTATTCGTACAAAACCGGCCTCATCATGTCGTGGGAACCGGATGCAAAACGCGACTGGCTATTTCCGGTCATTATAGACAACATGATTAACTTGGAACTGCTCATGGAAGCCTACAAAATATCGGGAGATACAACGCTCAGACAGATTGCCGTCTCTCATGCCGACAAGACCATGAAATACCATTATCGCGAAAATATGTCTTGTCCGCATGTTGTGGACTACGAACCGGAAACGGGAGCTATGCGCAAATACGACTGGAACAATGGCTCGGACAACACTACGAACTCCACTTGGTCACGCGGCCAGTCATGGGGACTCTACGGTTTCACCATGATGTATCGCGAAACAGGTGACCGGAAGTATCTACGCCATGCCGAGAAGATTGCGGACTTCCTGCTAAGCCATCCCAATATGCCCGAAGACATGATTCCTTACTGGGATTACTCCGCACCCGAACGTTCAAAGATGCGTGACGCATCAGCGGCTGCCATTATGGCATCGGCACTCATGGAACTCAGCACCTATTCTTCTCAGAAAAAGAAATACTTTGAAGCCGGTGAGAAACAGTTGAAAAGCCTGTCTTCTCCTGCTTATCTGGCGAAGCCGGGAACTCATGAAAACTTTGTCCTGATGCACGCCACCGGAAACTTCCTGCGCAACAGTGAACTGGACGGGGCACTCTCGTATGCCGATTATTATTATACGGAAGGATTGCTGAGATACCTGCAACTCCTCAATGGAAAAGAATTGTATAAAGTTACGAAACTATAAGAACTTATATTTACAACACTTTATCAAGAAAAAATCTTCATTATTGCCATTATCCGGCAGGAATGAAGATTTTTTCCTATATTTGTTGTTACAAAACCTTATCAATCAATAAACCATGGTAAAGCCTGTCTTATTGTCCATCTTATTTTGGCTACTCATCTACCCGCTTCACGCACAAACCACAGAACCAATAAGTTTTGTCCATATCGGGCTGGACGATGGACTGTCGCAAAGTACCGTATTCGATATTACCCAAGACAAATACGGTAATATGTGGTTTGCCACCTACAACGGGCTGAATAAATATGACGGTTATACATTCACGGTATTTCAACATAATGAAAAAGACCCGCAAAGCTTGGGTTGCGATATTGTCCGCTCATTAAAGACTGACGAACAAGGCAGAATATGGATTGGAACTTACGAAGGACTTTCATTATATGACACTGACAAAGAGTGTTTCCAGAATTTCCAATACAAGAAAGAGGGCAAGAATATGCCTGTCAATAAGATTGTGACAGTCAACGAGGAACTGTTGCTTATCTATACGGACGGAGAACTTGTCTTGTTCAATACCCGCACCCAATCGTTCTCCAAATCTCAGCTTAATCCGGACATCTTTACCATTAGCCCTACATCCGTCAACCGTCAGGGAGATTATATTTATATAGGTAGCAGAGAAGGCCTGTTCTCTTATTCTATCTCACAAAATACAATCACAAGCGTTGCACCTGAGATTTTGAAAGGGAAACATATATCCGCCGTGCTACAACAATCCCCCACTCTGTTATGGGTGGGAACCGAAGGAAACGGATTATTCCTTGTAAACCCGTTCAACAACGAAACCAAGCAATATACAGCGACACCGGGAGGCACACACCCTATCAGTTCCAACTACATACGTGTATTGTCACTGGACACACAAAACCGGCTGTGGGTGGGTACTATCAATTCCCTCAACATATACCAAAAAGAGAGCGATTCCTTCTCAATATACAAAAGCAACCCTCTGAGAGAAGGAAGCTTGTCGCAAACCTCCATCCGCAGCATATTCGCCGATTCACAAGGCGGAATGTGGTTGGGAACATTTTTCGGAGGTCTGAATTATTATCACCCGTTGAAGGGCCGTTTTCAAAAAATACAATCTGTACCTAACCGTAACTCCCTAAACAACAACATAATTAATTGTATAGTAGAGGATCAGGAAAACAATTTATGGATTGGAACAAACAGTGGCGGTGTCAACTTCTATAACTCCAAAACCAATACATTCACCCATTATACTCCCAAAGACGGGTTGGGTTCTAATGACGTAAAGACAATCTATGTAGACGAACGACAAAACAAGGTCTATATCGGTGTACATGCAGGCGGCATCAGTGTGTTGCATCGTAATACCGGCCGCATTGAAACCCTTACCATCCCTTATCCGTCAGGAATCGCGACAAAAAGTATTTATGCCATCGTACCTATCGGCAATGGCGAATATTGGGTAGGAACCTTAGGCGGAGTAGTCCGTTTCAATCCTTCACAAAAGACATTCACCCCTGTTACCGCCGAAAAAGACGGCAAGCCATTCAAAAGTACACGAATCACTACCGTATTCAAGGATAGCAAGCAACGTTTATGGTTTGGAAGTGAAACGGGAGTCATTGTCTACGCACAAGACGGCAACGAGTTACAAAGTATCCCGGTATTGCCTTCGGACTCTCCCCTGAACCATCGTTTTATCAACAGCATATACGAGGGACACGACGGCATATTCTGGATTGGTACACGTAACGGAATCTACCGTTTCGATGAAAAAGACAAAACAAGCAAACAATATACCACAGAAGAAGGATTGCCCAATAATGTAGTCTTTGGTATTTTGGAAGACCGTGAAGGAAAACTGTGGATAAGTACGGATAAAGGATTAAGCTGTTTCCAACCCAAAACTGAAAAGTTCCGTAACTTTACCAGCAACGACGGACTGCAAAGTAACCAATTTGCAGCATCCGCATACTGCCGTGCAGCCAATGGCAAGATGTACTTTGGCGGAATCAGAGGTATCACCGCATTTCAGCCGGAAGAAATTGTAGACAATCCGTATACCCCTCCGGTTACCATCACCCAGTTACGACTTTTCAACAAGAAAGTCATACCGGGAGACGATACCCGCATACTGAAAACCAATATCTGCGAAACCCGCAGTATAACCCTCGCTGCAAAACAATCAATGTTCTCCCTGGACTTCGTTGTACCCAACTATATATCAGGCAAACATAATACTTTCGCCTATATACTGGAAGGATATGACAAAGAATGGTACTACACAGGTAACCGGCGTACCGTATCTTACTCCAACCTCCCGGCGGGAACTTACCGGTTCTTAGTAAAAGCCGCCAACAGCGACGGTAAATGGAATGAGAAACCCACAGAGCTGGAAATCATAGTATTGCCGGTATGGTATAAGACTTGGTGGGCTATACTGTTATTCATTGTAACTTTTATCGCCATCACAATATTCATATTCCGCTATTTCTGGATGCGCAAAAGTATGCAAGCAGAGCTCCAAATGGAACGGGTAGACAAAGAAAGACAGAAAGAAGTGAATGAAATGAAACTACGGTTCTTCATAAATATCTCGCACGAACTGCGCACGCCACTCACTATGATTCTGGCTCCCGTGCAAGAAATGTTGGATAAGGTGAACGACCGGTGGCAGCGAAAACAACTGGACCATATACAGAGAAACACAAACCGATTGCTGCATTTGGTAAATCAGTTAATGGACTACCGACGTGCAGAACTGGGAGTGTTCAATCTCAAAGTAAGACGTACTCCTATTCATACAGTCATCGAAAAAGATTTCTTATTCTATGACCGATTGGCACAAAAGAAAAAGATAGTTTATAACCTCTCTTCGGAAGTAGAAGGGAAGGATATTCTCTGTGATCCCAACTATTTGGAGCTGATAGTCAACAACCTGCTCTCGAATGCCTTCAAATACACCGATGAGGGAAAGAGTATCACAGTGACGCTAAAAGAAACCGAAAAAGAATTGTTGCTGCAAGTGAAGGACACCGGAAACGGAATCCCCATTGACAAGCAGGCTAAAATATTTGAACGATTCTATCAGGCGGACAGCGAACATATGGGAAGCGGCATAGGATTATCACTGGTGCAACGTCTCGTAGACCTGCATCATGGTCGGATTGAACTGGAAAGCCGGGAAGGAGAAGGAAGTACTTTCTCCATTTATCTGCCAACGGAGGAAAGCGCATACCAACCGGGAGAAATAGCCACCCTGACGGATTCTATCGGAGAACAGCAATCATATACTACCAACAACCAAGATATGTACATCGTCGATACAGAGGATGAAAAAACGGCAACAGAAGAAGAGACAGAGGAAAACAGCAAGAAACGAAAAGAGAATATTCTCATAGTAGAAGACAATCCGGACATCCGTCAATATCTCAGTGATGAATTAGGCAAAAGTTATCGTGTATTGACAGCTGACAATGGAGAAGAAGCGCTGGCTACCATCAAAGAGCAAGAGATAGACCTTATATTAACAGATGTCATGATGCCCGTTATGGATGGTTTACAGCTATGCAAGCAGATAAAACAAAATCTGCGTACCTGCCATATCCCTATCATCATACTGTCCGCCAAAACAGACTTGAAAGAGCAGCTGGAAGGATTGCAGGTAGGTGCGGACGACTATATTCCCAAGCCATTCTCAATGGCAGTGATTGCAACGAAAATTAGAAACCTGTTCCGTACACGTTATCGAGCCATTGAACACTATTCCAACTCTTTGGAAGTGGAACCGGAAAAAGTGGCGCTCAATGCAATGGACGAGGATTTACTGAAAAAAGCAGTCGCCATTGTAGAAAAGCATATGGACGATGTAGAATTCTCTACCGATGATTTTGCCCGCGAAATATGCATGAGCCGTTCTAATTTGCACTCAAAATTGAAAGCATTGACCGGAGATACAACAAATGACTTCATCCGTAAAATACGTTTTAACCGGGCTTGCAAATTACTTAAAGAAAAACGATATACAGTGGCCGAGATAAGTACAATGGTAGGATTCAACACTCCTTCTTATTTCTCAACCAGCTTCAAGAAATACTTCGGTTACTTACCCACAGAATACGGAAAGTAAGGATGCATACAGAATAAAAAGATATTATTCATTACATAATACTACAACATTAAACTTCTTTCATACAAGATTGAACTATTTCCTACAAGGATATAACCTTTTCAAACAGAAGAGAAGTTAACTTAAATGCGGATTTATTTATTTTGCCAATGCTGACAAATATTGTTGGCAATATGATAAACAAACATTTTTATTAACCTTATTAAGCAAAAGTATTATGAAATGTAAGATTCTGTTCATTCTATTTTTCCTCCTTACAGGTTTATCTGCCGCTTATGCACAAAAGATGCAAGTAACCGGTACTGTGATAGACAATGAAGGATATGAAGTGATCGGCGGTAGCGTAACCATTAAAGGAGCTGCCGGAACGGGAACTGTCACTGACGTAAACGGTAAATACACCTTGACAGTAAATGATGCGTCAAAAGACATATTAGTATTTTCGTATGTAGGAATGACCTCGCAAGAAGTAAAAGTCAACGGACAAAAAAACATCAATGTTACTTTAAAGGCAGATGCCGTAATGCTGGATGAAGTAGTTGCAATCGGTTATGCTACTGTGAAACGTAAAGACTTAACAGGATCCGTAGCATCAGTGAAAAGTGAAGACCTGTTGAAAATACCGACATCAGACGTTACCCAAGCATTGGCAGGACGTATGGCCGGTGTACAGGTGACACAGAGTGAAGGCGCTCCCGGTTCATCTATCTCAATTCGTGTTCGCGGTGGTATCTCTATTACTCAAAGCAACGAACCCTTATATGTCATCGACGGTTTTCCTACAGAAGATGGAATGTCTACATTAGATCCCGCTGAAATAGAAACCATAGATATTTTGAAAGATGCTTCAGCTACCGCTATCTATGGAGCTCGCGGTGCCAATGGCGTTGTGGTAATCACTACCAAGAACGGTTCGAAAAACAAAGGGAAAGCTACTGTTACATTTGACAGTTATTTCGGCATTCGGAAACTGGCAAGCAAGTTGGATGTACTCTCCCCCTACGAATATGTATTGGCAGACTACGAAAGAACCATAGGAAAAGCTTCTGATATAGCCGAAGAAACAACCAAATGGGAAGCACGCTACGGTAAGTTCAGCGATATTGAGGCCAATTACAAAAACCGCAAAGGAATTGATTGGCAAGAAGAGACATTAGGACGTACCGCTATTGCCCAAAATTACCGTGTCGGTATTCAAGGTGGAAGCGAAAAGACACAATACAGTATGGCATACAGTTACTTCAAAGATGAAGGAGCTATGGTATATAGTGGCAATTCAAAACATAATATCTCACTCAGCGTCAACAGTGAAATCAATAAATGGTTGTCTGCCACAGCCCGTATCAGCTTCGACCAGTTGAATATCTATGGTGTAGGTACTTCCGGAGATGGCACAAACGAAGGTACTTCAAACAAGGAAGCCAGATTCAATAAGATGACACACATCTTACAATATCGTCCAACCATCGGTATTACCGGAAACGATGCCGATTTGTTAGCAGGAGAAGACCCCGCTTTGGCTGATGACAGCGGAAACGTCATGCAGAATCCTTTAATTTCTGCAAGAGAAGAAACCAATGACAAAGAGTACCGCACATTCCAAGCCAACGGAAGCCTTACTGTCAAAATTATAGATGGACTGACATTCCGTAACACAACCGGTATGCGTTATCAAATTTATAGAAATTCTATTTTCTATGGAGCTGAATCCAGAATAGCACAGCGTTCAAGCATCAATGGTCGTATCAGAAATACTGAAAACAGTAGTTTCCAAACTTCCAACGTGCTGACTTATAGCAAGGATTTCAATAAGCACAGTCTTACAGTAATGGCAGGACAAGAATACGTTAATCGTTGGTCTCGCTATGTCCAAGCAAGTGCTACCGACTTTCCCAACGACGAAATAGGCTTAAGCGATATGTCTTTAGGTAAGGCAGGCACTCCTTTATCCAATGAAAACTATGATGACAAATTAATTTCATTCTTTGCACGTGCCAACTATGATTTTGCAGACAAATACATTTTCACCGCTTCTCTCCGTGCAGACGGTTCCTCCAAATTCGGTAAGAATAATAAATGGGGATACTTTCCTGCCGTATCAGCCGCCTGGCGTTTAGGGGAAGAAGAATTTATCAAAAAACTGGATATTTTCTCTGACTTGAAATTCCGTATCGGTTATGGTTTAGCCGGAAACAACCGTATCGGCAGCTACAATAGTTTGGCCATATTAGGTTCTATCGTAGCATCATTAGGAGATGCTACCGTCTCCGGATACGCACCGACCCAGATTCCCAACCCCGACCTGAAATGGGAAGCAAACAAGACATTTAACTTAGGAATGGATTTCGGTTTCTTCAACCAACGCTTAACTATTTCGCCCGAATTTTATATCAACAAAAGCAGCAATCTATTATTAAGCGCACAACTGCCTTATTCATCCGGTTTTCAAACCATGGTAATCAATGCCGGTGAAACAAAGAATGTAGGTATCGACCTGACCATCAATTCAGCCAATATTTCCACAAAAGATTTCACATGGAATACTGCCTTGACCCTTTCACACAACAAGAATAAAGTAGAAGCATTGACAGGTGAAGCGGAACAATTATATGAAGCAAAATTCGGTTTTAACTTGAATACCCATAGATTGGCTGTAGGAGCTCCTATCGGACAATTCTACGGATACGTAACAGATGGTTTATACCAAGTCAGTGACTTCAATTATGATGCTGCAACGAAAACCTATACGCTCAAAGACGGTATTCCGTATACCGGAAACAAAGGAAACATCCAACCCGGTATGTGGAAATTTAAAAATCTGGATGGAAGCGAGGATAATCTTATTACGGAAGAGGATAAAACTGTAATAGGCAATGCCAGCCCCAAATTTTATGGCGGTTTAAACAACACTTTTACCTACAAGAACTTCGACTTAAGTATATTCGTTACATTCAGCTATGGTAATGAAGTTTTCAACGCAACTAAATTGATTAACTCCAAGATAGGGGACAAAAATAAGAACGCACTGAGTACGATGAGCAGCGCAAATCGCTGGATGACCATCAATGCTGCAGGAGAGACAGTAACCGATCCTACGGAACTGGCAGAACTGAATATCGGCAAAACCACAGCAGCCTATTTCGATAACGCCAATTATATCCACTCATGGGCTGTAGAAGACGCTTCTTTCCTCAAACTGAGCAATATAACATTAGGATACACATTCCCTAAGAAGATGATTAGCCACATCGGGCTGAGCAACCTGCGTTTATACGCAACAGGTAACAATCTGGCAACTTGGACCAAATATTCCGGCTTCGACCCGGAAGTTTCTACCATGGCAAGCGGATTAACTCCGGGCGTAGACTCCGGCGCATATCCCCGCAGCCGTTCATTCATCTTTGGTATTAACGTAGCATTCTAAACTTTAAAAGATTACATCAATGAAAAAATATCACTTACTATACATAGCTTCGACCTTATTCTTGGCAGGGCTTACCTCATGCGAAGATACGCTGACAGAAGAACCGGATTCTTCCTACAAGAAAGAGCAATTCTTTACCTCTGAATCTAAAGCAGAAATGGCAATTTACGGTATCTATCATTCCATAGAACATTCCGATCATTATGGCTCTGTAGAAACCGTGACCCCGGCTTCAGACGATACCTATTACATGAACGGAACCAATATTGATAATATACGTCGAGACATAGCTCACTATGTACTCACTCCGTCCAATGCATGGATTCAAAATATATGGATTTATAAATATCAGGGCATTGATCGGGCAAACTATGCCATTGACGGTATTCAATCAATGCCGGGCTATGAAGAGAATAAAGCACTACAAGCATTGGTAGCTGAAGCTCGCTTTTTACGTGCGTTCCTTGCATTTGACTTGGTTAAATATTGGGGAGATGTTCCTTTTAAGACTACCTACACTTCTGACTATGCATCTACATTTCAAGGACGTACAAGCCGTGAAATAATCTACGATGAAATAATCAAAGATTTGGATTTCGCTAAAAACAACTTATCGTGGGCTGACGCTTCCTCGTCTCCTGAGAGAGCAACGCAAGGGGCTGCAAGAGCTCTATTAATGCGTGTGTATCTACAACGTGCCGGCTACAGTTTGCAACAAGACGGAAACCTGACCCGCCCCGATGATGCAAAACGAAAAGAATACTTCGGTGCAGTTATTAAAGAATGGGAGGCTTTTGAAGCAAACAAATACCATGATTTCTATCCTAATGGTTTCGACGGATTATTTAAGGATGTATCCGCCGGTATTATCAACTCTAAAGAAAATCTTTTTGAGATTGCATTTTACTTCACTCCTGACGGAACTCAGGGAAAGGGAGTATGGGGAACTTATAACGGTCCGGAAGTAGTAGCCCCTGTAATCAAACCCACAGAAACAGCTAATTTCATGGGACGGGCCAATGCATTCTTCCGGGTTGTACCCGAATGGAAAGATTTCTTTGAAAATTCTGATGTACGCCGTGATGTTATGGTTTGTACATATATGTACAAATGGGACACCCAATCTTACAATCATAAAAAAGTTGAAAACAAATCCAACAGATGGTATCCGGGAAAATGGCGTCGCGAATGGATGCCAATAGGTTATAAGAACCCGAATAGTACTGATGTGAACTATTGCCCGCTACGCTATGCCGATGTTGTGTTGATGGCTGCCGAAGCCTACAATGAAACAGGAGACACGCCAATGGCATGGACATTGCTGAACAAAGTCCGTACCCGTGCTAAAGCGACAGAAATCACCCCAAGCAATTATACGAGTTTAGTGAAAGCTCCTCAAGTGTACAACCTGCCATTCATCAGCGACGCTGATGATGCCGGAAAATTCCGTACGGCCCTTTATTGGGAACGGGCATTTGAACTGGCATTTGAAGGACAACGCAAGTATGACCTTATCCGTTGGGGAATATTGAAAGAGGCATTAGAATTGTTTGGCAGCAAAAGTGCAGTAAATAAACCTATCAACGCCAATGACAGTTATCCGGCATACAAAAATTTCGTAACCGGAAAACATGAATTGTTTCCCATACCTTTGAAAGAAATACAAAGTAATCCTAAATTAGAGGGAAAAAATAATCCCGGATATAACTAAGACATCAATAAACCAGAATATTGAAGTGCTCTAAATAATTCTGAAGTTTTAAAGGTATGTTATGGCTTAATCTGATTGAGTATACCATAACATACCTTGCTTTTATATAGAATTGCACAATTCTAAAACTTCATGAGACAAAATTAAAAATGCAGCATAATATAATGCAAGACCTTTCGACATTATCAAACCTCATTTCATTAATAATCTGTTACCTTTGTTACAAGAGAAAACATATACTATAAAAACATATGATAACGAATCTATAACACATGAAAAGACTTCTTTTATTCTCCACCACAGTCTGGTGCATAACTGTTTGTTGCCACTGCCAAATAGACTGGAAGAATTTCATGTCCCAACAGGACATGATTTGGACGCGGCTCCCCCAAACATGGTATGAAGCCCCCTTTATGGGAAACGGCAGTATGGGGACTTATATCTGTAAAGAACCCGGCAAAAACGCCATACGGGTAGACATCGGCAACAGCATGGTACACGACCGTCGCGCCGATGATAAAAGCATCTACGGGAGATGCCGTCTGCTTATCGGCTATTTCCTCCTGCAACCTGCAGGAGAAATACAATCCGGAAACATGAGACTGGGCTTATGGAACGCAGAAACCACCGGATGTATCCGCACCACTAAAGGAGAGATAAAACTGAAAGCCTGCGTCACCTCCGAAAACCCCTACATCATCGTTGAAGCCGAAGCTACGGAAGGAGAAAAGGATTTCATCTGGAAATTCTATCCGGAGAATACGGACTCGCCAAGACAATTGAACGCTATCCGCATAAAAAGTAAAAAACATTTTAAAAAGGATTATATATCCAATCCCGTATCACAGTTATCCGCACGCAACGGAGTGAACTATTGTTGGCAGCCTCTGCTTGCCGGCGGCGGTACAGCCACGGCTTGGAAAGAGATAAGGAAAAATAATAAAAGCGTCCTCATCATAAGCAACGCATATTCATTTCCGGAAACGAATGCTATGCGAAAAGTGGAAACAGCATTGGCTAATCTGCAAGAAAACGACTTGCCGGCTCTCCTAAAGGCTCACCGGGAGTGGTGGCACAGCTACTACCCGCAGAGCTTCGTAAGCCTGCCCGACAAAAAGAAGGAGAACTTCTATTGGGCGCAAATGTACAAACTTGCATCCGCAACACGTATTGGCGGCGGTTTGCTGGACAACAGCGGTCCCTGGCAAGTGCTTACTCCCTGGCCCAACGCGTGGTGGAACCTGAATGTACAACTAAGCTATTGGTCGGTATATGCTTCCAACCGTCTGGAGCTGGGAATGCCGCTGGTCAACGCAATCGGCAGCAATCTGAAGAATCTGATAAGCAATGTCCCCGAAGCCTACCGGAAAGATGCAGCGGCACTGCCCGTTGCCACTGATTTCAGCTTGGCAGGAGAAATGGTGAATGTACCCGGTACCGAAAAGAAAGCCCAAGTAGGAAACTTACCGTGGATTTGCCATAATATCTGGCTGCAATACCGTTTCAGCATGGACGAGACAATACTGAGGGATGTCCTGTTCCCGACATTAAGACGCGCCATTAATTTCTACCTTCCTTTCCTGAAAGAAGACGAACAAGGCAAACTGCACCTGAAAAGGACTTTCTCTCCCGAATACGGTACTGCCGAGGATTGCAATTACGACATCGCATTACTACGCTGGGGATGCAACACACTGCTCGAAGCCGCCCGAATCCTGTCCGTTGACGATGAACTGATACCCCGCTGGAAAGAAGTCACAGAAAAGCTGACCGACTATCCGCAAGATAAAAACGGCATGATGATAGGCAAAGATGTGCCTTTTAGCCGTTCGCACCGCCATTACTCGCATCTGCTGATGTTCTACCCGCTCTATTTACTGAATGCTGAACAAAGCGGCAGCAAAGAACTCATGGAAAAATCTGTGGAACATTGGCACAGCCTGCCGGGAAATATCCTCGGATACACTTACACGGGAGCTTCCTCACTGTATGCAGCGTTTGGCGAGGGAGACAAAGCGTTGGAAAAGCTGAACGGCCTGTTTGCCCGTACGCTGCGCCCCAATACCATGTATATGGAAAGCGGCCCGGTCATTGAGACTCCCCTGTCCGGCGCACAGTGCATACACGATATGCTGCTTCAAAGTTGGGGCGGAAAGATACGCGTATTCCCTGCCGTACCTTCCCAATGGGGAGATGTGCAGTTCGAAGATTTAAGGACGGAAGGCGCATTTCTCGTGTCTGCCGGACGGAAAGATGGAAAGACAACCTGCATCCGTATCAAAAGCCTTGCAGGAGAACCCTGTATTTTACGTACAGATATGGTGAAACCAATAGTAAAACTTGGCCACGCCACACTTACTCCAACGGGAAAAGGAGAGTACTCTTTAGATTTAAAGAAGGGAGAGACCGTTGTCCTGACTACCGAAGGAGGTGCCATTCCTGTTATAAGTCCCGTTGACGGACAAGGGCGGAACTTCTTCGGACTGCAATAAAATAAAAAAACAATATTCATAATTACTAATAAACCAACTACATGAGACACATTATTGTACTTTTGATTTGTATGTTATCCTGTTCATTACAGGCACAATCCATCAATGAAGAGGCTTTTTCACAGCTGAACCTGAACTATCCCGGTTTGGAAAAAGTGAAAGACCTTTACGGACAAGGAAAGAAAGAGGCTGCGGCGCAAGCGCTTTTGGAGTATTACCGCCACCGCACCGGCGTTGTCAACCCGGCAATCGACTTAAGCAATATCACCATCAACAAACGTGAGCAGCAATGGGCGGACGAAGCACTGGAGCACACATTCTACGTGCACGACGGTTATCAGCCCGCCTTCAATTACGGAAAAGACATTAACTGGAAATATTGGCCGGTGAAAGACAATGAGCTGCGTTGGCAACTCCACCGCCACAAATGGTTTACCCCTATGGGTAAGGCTTATCGTATTTCGGGTAATGAGAAGTACGCCAAGGAATGGACTTTCCAATACCTCGACTGGGTGATGAAAAACCCGTTGACCACCGTCACCAAAGAAGAGTTTGAACTTGCCAGCACCGGAGAGGTGAAAGGAGATGCCGAGAATGTACGTTTCGCGTGGCGTCCGTTGGAAACCAGCCACCGTCTGCAAGACCAAATCAACCAGTTTACACTCTTTATCAACTCCCCCTCGTTTACCCCCGCCTTCCTGACAGAGTTTCTGGTGAACTATCACAGACATGCCGTCCACATCCTCGGCAACTACTCGGACCAAGGCAATCATCTGCTGTTTGAAGCGCAACGTATGCTGGCCGCCGGCGCTTTCTTCCCGGAATTTAAAGAAGCGGCAGCATGGAGAAAAAGCGGTATCGACATCCTGAACAGGGAAATAAAAGTACAGGTTTACCCGGACGGCGGTCAGTTCGAGCTGGATTTGCACTACCATTTAGCTTGTATAGAGATATTCTGCAAAGCACTGCGTATGGCGGACGTTAACGGATTCCGCAATGAGTTTCCCGCTCATTACATCAACACGATTGAATCCATGATTATGTTCTACATGAACGTTTGTTACCCCGACTACACCAATCCCTGTTTCAGTGATGCCAAAAAAGGAGACCCGCAAACAGAACAAGCCAATTATAAAGAATGGCTCAAACTGTTCCCCGAAAACAAACAGATACGCTACTTTGCAACCAACGGGCAAGAGGGAGAAGCTCCGGCAAACCTTTCCAAAGGTTTCTTGAAGTCCGGTTTCTTCGCCTTTAGAAACGGCTGGAAGAAGGACGCTACTGTAATGGTAGTGAAAGCCGGTCCTAAGGGCGAATGGCACTGCCAACCGGACAACGGAACTTTCGAGTTGTGGTTTAACGGCAAGAACCTGTTCCCCGACTCCGGTTCGTACATCTATGCCGGCGGGGCGGAAGTGATGAAGCTGCGCAACTGGTTCAGGCAGACTGCCGTACATAATACTTTGACTTTGGATAATAAAAATCTGGAAACCACAGAGTCAGTAACCAAGTTGTGGAAACCGGAAGGAGATGTACAAATATTGGTTACGGAGAACCCGAGTTATAAAGGCTTGAAACACCGTCGCTCCGTATTCTTCGTGAACCGGCAATACTTCGTTATCGTGGATGAAGCGATAGGAAACGCCACCGGAAATGTAAACCTGCATTATCAGTTATGTGACGGTGACATTGATATTGACGCTAAAACGTTCTCGCTTTCTTCAGACTTTGCAGGTGAAAGCCAAGTAAAATTACAATGCTTCGTTCCCAAGAAAACAACGCTGAAGAAAGAAGAAGGCTGGTACTCAGTCGCCTATCGTCAACGTACCGAACGTACCGCAGTTTCGTTCAATACGGAAAAGAAAGAGAAAGAAAACGTACAGTTTGTAACCGTTATCTATCCTGCCAAGAGCACAAAAGACTTCCCGAAAATGGAAGCCAAGATTAAGAACAACAGTTCCGATGCCATGGAAGTGGAAGTCAGCCTCAACGGGAAAAAGCAGACATTAAAATATCAACTGTAATAAAACAACATTTATGGCAAGAAGCAACCTTCACACACTCGTATTAGGAAGCATATTAATGTTACTTCCATTCATGGCCCAGGCACAGGTGGCCTTAAAGGATTGGACAACAGAAGACCACTCCGGTGAAGTAAAAATCCTCGTATCGGGTGATACATTGGAAATTACCGCTCCGAAAGGTCTTACACTGTGGTATAACCGGCGCATCACCGGAGACTATGAAATCAGCTATCGCGTGAAGATGTTGATGCAAGGCGGCAAATACGACCGCCTTAGCGACTTGAACTGCTTCTGGGGAGCCAATGATCCGGAGCATCCCGACAATCTTTTTGCACGCAGCGGATGGAGAAACGGAATCTTTCAGCGTTACAAGACATTGAGCCTGTTTTATGTGGGGTATGGTGGGAACCATAACTCCACCACCCGCTTCCGTCAATACTTTGCCAAAGCGGCAGACACCAACGATGCGGTGGCACGCCCCGTAATCAAAGAATATACGGACAAAGCGCATCTGTTACTGCCCAATAAATGGTATGACATCCGGATTCGTGTAGAAAAGGGAATCACAACTTATCGCGTCAATGGTGAAGAATTGTTCCGGTTGCCCATAAAAGACAATGAGGGGGATGGACATTTCGGCCTGCGGCTACTGAAAAACCATACACTATTCACAGACTTTCAAGTCAAGAAATTACAAGGAAAATAATGCCGCATAGTAAGAAAATACAGAATTAAAACCGTGTTCGACAAAAGTGATATGCCTTTGAACTATGTCTAAGTTGCTTTCGACAATCTTGTACAAAATATTTCCTGAATATCCATACTTTTGTCAACAAACGATAATCACTAAATATTTAATAACATGAAAAGAAACTCTTTGTTATTTGCAACCGCCCTGCTCGTAGGTATGACAGGTTGTAAAAACACACCGGTTCAAGAAGAAGCCTGGATTAGCAATGCACTTGATGCCGCTTCCTATCAACTGAAACTGACAGCCGAGGAGCTGTCCGGAACAGACAAACTGCCGCGTTCCATCTATGCCGGCTATGACATCAATTTCCTTGATGCGCAATTGCAGCGTGAGAACAAATCTTACATTGACTCCTTGCGTCCCAACCCGGCAGCCCTGCAATTAGGACAACGCCATCTTTGCGGAATTTACGACTGGACCAGCGGTTTCTTCCCCGGAAGCCTTTGGTATGCCTACGAAATGACCGGTGATGAAGAGCTGAAAAAACGTGCTGTCGAATACACCAATATACTGAATCCGGTACGAAAGCTGACAGGTACGCATGATGTAGGTTTCATGATGAACTGCAGCTACGGCAATGCTCTCCGTCTGGCTCCCAACGATACCATAAAAGCCGTACTCGTGGAAACAGCGGACAACTTGTGCGCCCGTTTCAATCCGGAAATAGGTTGCATCCGTTCATGGGACTTCGGTACCTGGAACTTTCCCGTCATCATTGACAATATGATGAATCTGGATTTGTTGTTCAACGTATCCAAACTGACAGGAAACAATAAATATAAGGATATAGCCGTAAAGCATGCACAAACCACAATGAAAAATCATTTCCGCCCCGACTACACTTCATATCACGTAGTCAGCTACAACAATGACGGAAGCGTGGAAATAAAACAAACGCATCAGGGTAAAAACGCGGAGTCGGCTTGGTCGCGCGGACAGGCATGGGGCGTATACGGTTACACGTCCTGTTATCGTGAGACTCAGGATACTGCATTCTTGCAAGAAGCCGTCCACATTGCAGACATGATTATGGAACGCGTAAAGACCGATGACCTTATTCCCTATTGGGATTATGACGCTCCGGCAGGCGAAAAGACTCCGCGCGATGCTTCTGCCGCTGCTGTAACAGCATCTGCCTTTTTAGAACTCAGTACTTTCGTACCCGACGGAAAGAAATATTCAGACTATGCCGAAACTATTCTGAAAAGCCTTTCCGGTCCCGGTTACCTGTCTGCCAAAGGCAGCAATCAAGGTTACGTGCTAATGCACTCCACCGGTTCACTGCCTCACGGTTCCGAGATAGATGTACCCCTGAATTATGCAGACTACTACTATCTGGAAGCGATGAAGAAATACATCGATATGAAAAAATAAAGAATCAAGGTTAGACAAAGGGTTGTTTTTTTTAACTTTGACGAACGGGGATAATCGTTTATCCCCGTTCTCTATTTATAAACATATCTAAGAGAGGTTCTGATTATGCCCTTACGTAATGTAAGGGCATAAAAAAAGGAGTACCGCTGTACTCCAACCTTTGTTAACCTTAAATCTAATACTATGAAAAACACATTGCAAAGATACGGACATTTGAGAAATCTGCAAATTATCCAAGAAAAAAAGTATGTTTCATAACATAGATTAAGAAAAAAGGACGGATATGTAAACATATTCCGTCCTTTTTTTAACATTTATCTTTACAGATTATTCCTCATCCAACAAGATTTCAAGAATCTGGCAAGCAGCTTTCGCTACCGGAGTACCGGGACCGAAGATGGCAGCTACACCTGCTTTATAGAGGAAGTCATAGTCTTGTGCGGGAATTACACCACCTGCGATAACTACAATATCCTCACGACCCAACTTCTTGAGTTCTTCAATAATCTGCGGAACCAATGTCTTGTGTCCGGCAGCCAATGAAGAAACACCTACTACATGAACGTCATTTTCCACAGCTTCGCGAGCCGCTTCGGCAGGAGTCTGGAACAACGGTCCCATATCCACATCGAAACCGCAGTCCGCATATCCGGTCGCTACAACTTTGGCGCCACGGTCGTGACCGTCTTGTCCCATTTTGGCTACCATGATACGAGGTTGACGTCCCTCTTTCTTCGCAAACTTCTCAGCTAACTCACACGCCTTGTGGAAGTCGCTGTCATTTTTACTTTCTGATGAATACACGCCTGAAATAGTTCTAATTACTGCTTTATAACGTCCTACAACTTTTTCGCAAGCATACGAAATCTCACCCAATGTGGCACGAACGCGTGCGGCTTCCACTGCCAGTTCCAACAGGTTACCCTCTTTCGTCTCCACACATTTGGTGATGGCTTCGAGCGCTTTCTGAACAGCAGCTTCATCACGACCTTCTTTCAATGTCTTCAGGTTCTGAATCTGCTCTTGGCGAACAGCTGTATTATCAATCTCAAGGATATCGATGGGAGCTTCTTTTTCCAAACGATACTTGTTTACACCTACAATAGTCTGTGAACCGCTGTCGATGCGGGCTTGCGTACGTGCGGCAGCCTCTTCGATACGCATCTTTGGAATACCGGTTTCGATAGCCTTTGCCATACCTCCCAGTTTCTCCACTTCCTGAATCAGTTCCCAGGCCTTGTGCGCCAGTTCATTGGTCAGAGACTCTACATAATAAGAACCGCCCCATGGATCGACATTTTTGCAGATATAAGTTTCCTCCTGAATATAAATCTGCGTATTACGTGCAATACGTGCGGAGAAATCGGTAGGCAATGCAATAGCCTCATCCAAAGCATTGGTGTGAAGAGACTGTGTATGCCCCAAAGCGGCAGCCATAGCCTCGATACAAGTACGGCCTACATTGTTGAACGGGTCTTGCTCAGTCAGTGACCAACCGGAAGTCTGGGAGTGCGTACGTAATGCCAGTGATTTCGGATTCTTCGGATTGAACTGCTTCACAATCTTAGCCCACAACATACGTGCGGCACGCATCTTGGCTATTTCCATAAAATGGTTGGTACCGATAGCCCAGAAGAATGACAGGCGAGGCGCAAACGCATCAATATCAATACCTGCAGCAACACCTGCACGAAGATATTCCAGACCGTCGGCCAGTGTATAAGCCAACTCAATATCCGCCGTAGCGCCGGCTTCCTGCATATGGTAACCGGAGATAGAGATAGAGTTGAACTTAGGCATCTTCTGAGATGTATATTCAAAGATATCGGAGATAATCTTCATGGAGAATGCAGGCGGATAGATATAAGTGTTACGCACCATGAATTCTTTCAGAATATCATTTTGAATAGTACCTGCCATTTCTTCCAGCTTGGCTCCCTGTTCCAAACCGGCATTGATGTAGAATGCCATAATCGGAAGCACCGCACCGTTCATTGTCATAGACACTGACATCTTGTTCAAAGGAATACCGTCGAAAAGCACCTTCATGTTTTCCAGTGAACAGATAGATACACCTGCCTTACCAACGTCACCTACTACACGCTCATGATCGGGGTCGTAGCCACGGTGGGTAGCCAAGTCGAATGCAACGGACAAACCTTTCTGACCGGAAGCCAGGTTACGGCGATAGAAAGCATTGGACTCTTCGGCAGTAGAGAACCCGGCATACTGACGGATAGTCCACGGACGCAGAGTATACATCACTGAGTACGGACCACGCAGATAGGGCGGAATACCTGCCGCATAGTTGAGGTGTTCCATTCCTTCGAGGTCTTCTTTCGTGTAAACAGGCTTCACTTCAATGTGTTCCGGAGTTTTCCAGTCGGCCTTGATGCCGTTAGCCTTTTGCCACTCAGCGCCATTGGCAGGCTGGAAAGCGGCATATATATCTAAGTTTTTAAAATCTTTTCTCATCTTCTTAAAAATGATGAACGAAGAATGATGAATGAAGAATTACCATGCGGAATAAATGCGCAACCTATTCTTCATTTCTCATTCTTAATTCTTGATTAATATCTTGTTGAATTCCTTTAATGTTTCCAGAACGTTGACACGAACATGGATAAAGTTCTCGATACCTGCCGCCTTCAACTCATCCATGCAAGCAGGAGCACCGGCCACGATGAACATAGCGCGGCCATTCAAAGCTTTGAAAGCAGGAACAGCATATTCCGCATATTCATCATCACTTGAACAGAGAACCACAATATCGGCTTTAGCTGCCATTGCAGCTTCCACACCTTCCTCTACAGTCGGGAAACCGAGGTTGTCAACAACTTCATATCCGGCACAAGCCAGGAAGTTACAAGAATATTGAGCACGTGCCTGACGCATTGCCAAGTTACCGATAGTCAGCATAAAGGCTTTAGGACGCTTACCCGAAGCCTCCGTTTCCAGACGCAGCGCTTCAAATTCGCTGGCTGCACGGTCGAAGTTCAGTGAAGGAACATCTTTTTCGCAAGTGCTGTGCCCGCCGCAACAGCAAGAAGCTTCCAAAGGTTTCTTGTCGCTCGCCTTTTCGTTGAAGTTCGGGAACTGGTTAGTACCCAACAACACTTCCTTACGTTTGGCAACAGCTGCGTGACGAACCGCATTGCTTTCGTTCACAGCCGCCTGTACCTTAGCGGATTTTACAGAAGCATAGAAGCCGCCCTCTTCTTCTACTGCAAGGAACAGTTCCCAAGCTTGCTTGGCAATAGCCACGGTCAGATTCTCGATGTAGTAAGAACCGGCAGCCGGGTCAATCACCTTATCAAAGTGAGATTCTTCTTTCAACAGCAATTGTTGGTTGCGTGCCAGACGCTCTGAGAATTCATCGGGAGCTGCATAGGTCTTATCGAACGGAACCACTGTCATGGAGTCAACGCCTGCAAGAGCGGCACTCATAGCCTCAGTCTGCGTACGCAACAAGTTGACGTGCGCATCGAACAAAGTGAGGTTAAAGGTGGAAGTTTCCGCATGTATTCTCATCTTGGCGGCACAACGACATTCATTATGCTCGCCCTTGTTTTCGCAATCGCGCAGGCATTCCGGATTATAAGAAGCCACGATATTGGCCCACAACATACGGGCTGCACGGAATTTTGCAATTTCAAGGAAGTAGTTGGAACTGATACCGAAGTTAAACTTTATCTTCTTGGCTACCAACGCTGCCGGCAGTCCGGCATCAGTAAGTTGGTTCATGTATTCATTACCCCAAGCCAGCGCATAACCCAGTTCCTGATAGATATATGCACCCGCATTGTTGAGTGTCAGTGCATTTACATTCAGCACACGATATTTCGGAAGAGCGGAAGTAGCTTCAATCAAGGCTTTGGCAGTAGCTACCATATCGCCTTTCTCTTTGCCTTTAGCCAGCATCTTGTTGAAATAATCGTAGTTGATAGAACCCTGCAGCTTCGTAAGGTCATAGTCTTTCTTTTGGAAGTAAGCGACTAAAAGTTCCGCCAACTCTACCACGTGTCCCTGGCAAGTGGAGAAGTTCAGTTCCACACATTCGGCACAGATGTCTTTCAGCAAAGTCTCGATATACTCCGCACTCAGTTCTTTCGCCTTCATGTGGAAAGAAAGTGAATCAACGCCCTTATTCAGGATATCCAATGCTTTGGCGTTGGCTTCTTTAGGACATTCCACCTTGATTTCCTGGCGAACGAACCACTCATTGTTGTTTTTCTTTGTACCTCTAAGATACGGGAACTCACCGGGAAGGGCATTTGTGGTCTTCAAACCTTCGAGGTCTTCCATACGATAGAAAGGTTTCACTTTGAATCCTTCATTCGTCCTCCAAACGAGCTTTTTCTCAAAGTCCGCACCTTTTAAGTCTGCGGTTACTTTCTCCATCCACTGTTCCGTAGAAACCGGAGAAAAGTCCGAGAAGAGTTTTTCTTTACTGTCTGCCATAGTTTATTTAAAATTAAAATAGATGAATAGTATTCATTTTGTCATCAAGAGACTTGCAAATATAAGGAAATACTTAAAACAAAAAGGCTTTTTAGGGAAAATTGCACTTACAGATGGCACTATGTTTATCCTTATTTCAGACATATTCCCCGCATACGCCTTGTTTTTGCAAAGTTGGTATTACAAAAAGAAAGGCAAACCCTTTGTTAGCTCCTCTTTATTAAGTAATTTTGCGCAAAAATTTTAAAAGCAACATATAATAAGGTACTATGAACTGGTTAGAAAGTCTTCTTTGGGACCCTTCATCCGTCGCTCATATCGTTTGCTTATATGCATTCGTTATATCTGTGGGGGTACTGTTGGGCAAGATTAAAGTTTTCGGGGTATCGCTGGGAGTCACATTTGTACTCTTCACCGGTATTCTAATGGGACATTTTGGATTTACAGGTGAAACACACATTTTACATTTCATCCGCGAATTCGGTTTGATTTTATTTGTGTTCTGTATCGGTCTGCAAGTAGGACCGTCGTTCTTCTCTTCTTTCAAGAAAGGAGGTATGACGCTGAATATGCTTGCTGTGGGTATTGTAGCACTGAATATCATTGTCGCACTGAGCATTTACTTCATCGACGGAAATATAGACCTGCCGATGATAGTAGGTATTCTGTACGGAGCCGTAACCAATACTCCCGGTTTGGGTGCTGCCCAAGAAGCGCTGAACCAGCTGAATTATACAGGAGACCCAATTGCGCTGGGATATGCCTGTGCTTACCCGCTTGGTGTAGTCGGCATCATCGGCTCCATTATCGCCGTACGCTATATCTGCCGCATTAACTTGAAGAAAGAAGAAGAACAGCTTAATACGCAAGAAGCAGATATGAAGCATATGCCGCATATGCTGCATTTGGAAGTGCGTAATGAGGCTATCGACAGCAAGAAGCTGATTCAGGTAAAGGACTTTTTGGGACGCTCTTTCGTATGCTCCCGCATTCGCCATGAAGGACACGTCAGCATCCCGAATCAAGATACGGAATTCCACATCGGCGACCAGTTGTTTATTGTATGTTCCGAAGAGGATGCTGAGGCTGTGACTGCCTTTATCGGTAAGGAAATCCAAGTGGATTGGGAAAAGCAGGACACTCCTATGGTGTCACGACGTATCTTGGTTACCAAATCGGAAATCAATGGAAAGAAACTGGGAAGCATGCACTTCCGCAGTATGTACGGCGTAAATGTAACACGCATCAACCGTTCGGGTATGGACTTGTTTGCCGATCCCAACCTTGTACTCCAAGTAGGTGACCGCGTAATGGTCGTAGGCCAACAGGATGCCGTAGAGCGTGTAGCCGGCGTATTGGGTAACCAATTGAAACGTTTGGACACACCGAACATCGTAACCATCTTCGTCGGCATATTCCTCGGTATCTTGCTGGGTAGCCTTCCTATCGCATTCCCCGGTATGCCGACTCCGGTGAAGTTAGGTCTGGCAGGCGGCCCGCTGGTTGTGGCTATCCTTATCGGACGCTTCGGACATAAACTGCATCTTGTGACGTACACTACCATGAGCGCTAACTTGATGTTGCGTGAAATAGGTATCGTGCTCTTCCTTGCCAGTGTAGGTATAGAAGCGGGAGAGCATTTTGTACAGACGGTAGTGGAAGGAAGCGGTTTGTCGTATGTAGGTTATGGTTTCTTGATTACAACCATTCCATTGCTGGTAATCGGCATTATAGCCCGCCTTTATTGCAAGGTAAACTACTTCACGTTAATGGGTTTGATTGCCGGTAGTAATACCGACCCGCCCGCATTGGCATATTCCAATCAGGCATCGGGTAACGATGCGCCGTCAGTAGGCTATTCTACGGTTTATCCGTTGACGATGTTCCTGCGTATTCTGGCAGGACAGATGATACTGCTGGCAATGATGTAGAAATTGGTTCAAAGCGTTTTCAACGCTATTAATAAATGGTGATGTGCCAAAACGAATTTTAGTTCTCATTCGTTTTGGCACATCACCGTTTATTTTCAATTATTATAAAGTTTATTTAGCGGGCTTTTCATAAATTCAGCTTCTTCCTTATGAACCCTTCTATATAACCGACCGTTTCATCAATTCCCAATACAGACGAGTCAATGCACAGATGATAGGTGGCTGCCGCTCCCCAAGTCTTATAACTATAGTAGTTATAATATTCCGCACGTCGTTTATCCGCTTTGTTCATCTTCTCCTCTGCTGCATTCTCGGAGATAGAGTGCAGACGGCATAAACGGGCTATACGATCTTCACGCGATGCGGAGATAAAGATGTTGACACAACGCGGATTATCCCGCAGAATATAGTCGGCACAACGCCCGACGAACAGACAGGACTTCTCGGAAGCCAGTTTGCGTATCACATCGCTTTGCACCTTAAACAGTGCATCGTTACTCAAGCAATTGGTTGCAGGCATGGCCCCGTCGCTGATAAACGGGAAGCGCATACCAAACAAGCCGCCTATAATTCCCTGAGAAGCCTTTTCATCGGCTTTCTCGAAAAACTCCCTGCATAATCCGCTTTCTTCGGAAGCAAGATTAATCAGTTCTTTATCATAGAAGTCAATGCCCAACCGGACAGCCAGCTTCTCTCCTATCTCTCGTCCGCCGCTACCCAACTGACGACCTATATTTACTACAAATTTATTGTCCATAGATATGTTTTCTGAATGATTGGTAGCAAATATAAGTATTCTCCTGCTAAATATCAAGTTCGGGCAGAGAATCCTTGTTTCTTAAACACTCATTTGGTTTACTTCAACAGAGATTCCAACCGGCGAGTCGTACCGTTAACAGAAACTTCCACCTTCACGCCTTTCTCATCAAAACCCTTGTTCAAGAATTTTGCCTTAAGAACCGGATAGGCAGCAACATCTTTTACCGGATAAATAATCGTTATATAACGTATGGCATCCGCATTGCCCTTGTTTACATCGAAAGACAAGGAAGTGCGGGGTACGCGTTGGCGATAGGCGGTGGAACGCCAGCCTTCTATCTCTTTCAAGGAGGCTTTCATTTCCGGGAAGCATTGCAACTTCACATTACTCGGACCTTCGTATGCCGTGGTTATCATATTCTTCTTTGCATCGATATTCACCGTGCCCTCACAGAAGTGATAATTCAGGTTAACCGTTCCTTCAGCATCACCAACCACCTCATCTACTATGACATAATAGGTCCGGTCGACAAAGAATACCGTACGACGATGCTTCAAACCTTTGTAACTCGGATTTTCAGTAACCAAGATTTGTTCCTTACCTTCCGGTTGCCATAACTTGGTTGCAGACTGTGTAGTCTCAAGGTTACGGCCATCCAACGTCAACGTATTGTGCACACGTGTCTGGCGGAACCAATTGCGCAGTTTCATCACTTCAGCATCTCCTGCATAGACATATGTACCCGAATCGGGGAACAGATTCTTGCCGTTAAACCAAAGTTCGAAAGTACCGTTATCCGGTTGGCAATGCCATTCACCCTTAGGGCCGGCTTTCACTACCATTACGGTCGCATCCTTTTTCCAACCATTTCTGAAAGTGAAGAAACCCGATGTCAACGCACCATGAGACAGATAAGGCAAAGTAGAGCCTTCACGACCTTCTGTGGCATAATAGCGTATCCACTCATTCTCCGGAAAGAGTGCGAGCCAGTCACGGTAATTGGCAAGTTCAGACTTATAATCGCCTAACTTGGCATCACTGAAACAAGGATTGGTATAATCGGGAAAACAAATATTGGTATAAAACTCAATCATACTCTTTATTGTATCCAAATATTCTGTCGGGAATTCATTGCGAAATCCATTACAATCCGCCATACGCAGAGCCTTGCAGAATATATTGATTGCCGCCAAGTGATAGTGAGGGTCTAACTCATACTGACCGCCGTCATTATATACTTGCTTCTTGATTTCGCGATTCAGAATATTAATTCCACTCTCTCTCCAAGCGGCGGCATCTTTGAATTCCGGGAAGAAAACACCGGCATATACCATACGCTGCGCTTCAAACAGCAGGTGATTACCTTGGTCCGAGTAATTCCCTAAAATAAATTCACCGTGGCGGTGGTAATTCACCAGAAACTCTGTCAGGAATTCCGGTGTAAATGCCTTTGATGTGCAGAACAAAAGGAACTGACCGGTCTGGTCCTGCAGACGGTTGCTGACTTCCAGCGGGCGCCATGCAAAACGAACATTATCCGCGTTGTCTCTTATCTCGCCGGCACTGACCAACTCGAACTCTTCTTTCTTGACCTGAGTCAGCGGATTCTTTTTAATCCAATCGAGATATTGAAAAGCCCATTCCTTGGCATACTTCTCATCACCCGACATACGATAGGCCTTACCCATAGGGGTAAACCATTTGTGGCGGTGAAGCTGCCAACGCAACTCATTATCCTTCACAGGCCAATATTCCCAGTTGATATCCTTACCGTAGTTGTATGAGGGCTGATAGCCTTTATGTACAAAAAAAGTGTGCTCCAAAGCATCGTCCGCCCATTTCTGTTCTTCCTTTGACAGGGTGAGGTTCTTCAAGTCAACGTCGGGATGTATGATATTTGTACGGTTACGGTAATAATTCAATAACTCTTGTGCGGCTTCATTCCATTTCTGTTGTGAGTACGCTGTTTTTACTTTCTCCAAACCCGGATAATCCAGATTCAGCAGTTCAAAAGCTTCTTTCCGGAGCTGCTGTGCATCTACAACAATGGTAATAGCCAAGAAGAGAGCGCTTAAAATGTATTTTACTACTTTCATGATATATAAATAATAAGATTAAATATTCTTGTAATCAATGCCTTTCACCTGCATATAACGAAGCAATGCCTCCAGATAGTAATAGTCGGCATAGTTAATCGGTGTATCTATTTCAGAACCATTGGGTAATGACCCGGTAGAATGCATCAATATAAAACCTTGATTGGTACCTACCTTTGCCAGATAGGCATCCGATGAAAGGCTTTTGAGCAACTTTTCAGCATAATCAAAATAGATTTGCCCGTCTTCGGTCAGCGTACTCAATTCTATAAAGGCAGAAGCGGTAATAGAAGCGGCAGATGCGTCACGAGGTGTCCGGGAGATATCCGGTGCATCATAATCCCACAAAGGAATTGCATCATCGGTTTTTACACGTTCCATAATCAGCGCGGCTATATTCTTAGCTTGTTGCAGGAATCCTGCATCTTTTGATTCACGATAACAAGATGTATAGCCATATACACCCCATGCCTGTCCGCGTGCCCATGAAGAGTTGTCATTCTGCCCTTGATGCGTACATTTCTTTTCTACTGTTCCGTCATTATTATAGCTGACTACATGATAGGATGAACAATCATCCCTAAAATGATTATTCATCGTTGTTTTTGCATGTTTCAGGGCAAGCTCCTTATATTTATCATCACCGGTGAGATGACTGACATAGAACAACAAATCCAGATTCATCATATTATCAATGATAACAGGGAAATTCCATTTACCGAAATCCCATGAACGGATGCAACCTATTTCCGGGTTAAAACGACCGCACAAGTTATCGGCAGTCTGTACCAGTGCTTGGCGAACACTGTCAGCCGGACACAGGCGATAAGCATTACCGTAACTGCAGTTCATCATAAAACCGATGTCATGCGTACCTTTATATTCACGCAAAGGATATAAGTAGTTTGTGAACTTGACAGCGTCCTTTTTCAGTCCTTCATCACCCGTCAGTTGGTAAGCATACCATAAATTACCCGGAAAGAAACCACTCGTCCAATCATAAATAGAAAAGCAATAACGACGGGAGCCTACTTCCCCTTTAACAGGCTTCACCCGCAAGGAGTCTGCAAAAGTTAGCGGATCTTTCTCTAATTGGGTACACAAAAAGTCTGTACCATAACTTGTCCAAACAGAACGGGGCAGCCAAACGGAATCTCCCACATCATTCACAGTATATTTCAGCTGTTCGGCAGAAACATCTATGGCGTGCTTCAGCCAAGTATAATCCTCACTTGATTGTTTGGAAGAACAAGCAGAGAATCCGCACAATATTATAAGAATAAAACTAAACGATGATATTTTTTTCATTTCGTATACTATCTCCTATTTTATTTTATCAATCGAACAACTCATTTCAATTGGTATGTTTACAATCTCTGAAAAGTCAAAAAGATGTTTAACAGGGTTGACACAAAACAAAATAGCTTTGTGGCTTTGCCAACCCTGAAACACCTTTCAATATTCAAAGCAGAATTATCTCTGCTATTCGTCTATAACAATAAACCTATTTATTCATAACCGGGATTATTTTGGTTATTCAAAGCAGGATTAGCTTGTAATTCTCCCAATGGTATAGGAAAGAGTTCATGCTTGCCTTTCACAAAGTTGTCACCAGCCACATATTTACCATTCAATGATTTATCCATCTTAGTTTGGAACAACTTCAATGCATCGCCCAAGATACCCCAACGCAATAAATCATATTTTCGCTGACCTTCAAAAGCCAATTCAAAGCCACGCTCCCAATAAAGGGCAGTACGGAAATTATCAGCATTGTCGCCACCATTGAAGAAAGGCAGATCGTACAACTTCTTTTGCACATTCTTATATTCTTGCAAAGAATTAGTTTTAGTAGCACCCGCACGCCCTCTAACATCGTTTAACAGTTCCCAAGCTTTCGGGGTGTTACCTGTTTCATTATAAGCCTCGGCTGCCATCAACACTACATCAGCGTAGCGCAAAGGACAATAGTTGACACCTGTATTGTTAGGATCTATAAAGCCCAACGGCATCCACTCTCTACGCCACTTACCCGGATACCAATCCTGCAGTTTCTTATTTACAGTCTTTTTATGCGCCTTTTTATCTGCATCCCATTTGTATTGATAATCACATATCATTACATCCCTGCGCTTATCATTTGCTTCGAAGAAATCTTTCCAAGCAGGCATCACACGGAAGAAAGCATTGGCACGTCCCATGACTTCTTTCGGAGCGCCTGCACCCGGAGCTTCCACCAACGGTCCGTTATACGTAGCCCAAGTTCCGGAGTTATCTTTATAACCGCTTCCCGTAGGATTAAAGGCTATTTCCCACAGACTTTCTTTAGAGTTCAAGACACCGGCTGAATAGCCGATAAACAATTCTTTAAAACTGTTGTCGCCGTCATAAAAGCCATGATAACCTTTGCTCTGGAAAGTAGTCCATTCTGTGATTACAGCCTCAAAATATTCTTTACGTTTTGCTTCGTCCGGTCGAGTAAGGTTTCCATTTTGTTGCAAGCTGTAACCGGCACGTTGCAAATAGACACGCATCAATAAAGCATGAGCTGCTCCCTGTGAAGGAACTTCCGGAGAAAGTTCCGCACTTGCTTGTTGCAAGTTGTTTTTTGCAAAATTCAAGTCGTCAATAATGTAATCATATATTTCTTCACGACTTACACGACCATTGTTAATATCATTATATGAAAAAGTATATTCGGTTTTAAATGGGACATCTCCCCAATATTTAACCAAGTCGAAAGCCAAGAATGCACGCAAGAAACGCGCTTCAGCTACCAGTTCCTGCAGTTCGGTACTTTCTTCATACCCTTCCATTTTCTTAATATTCTCAATGGCGTAATTGGCACGGTCTATACCCATATACTTATACTTCCACAAATCGGCAATCCACGTATTGGTTGTTTTCACTGTATAATGCGCAATATCACGGCGCGTATTGTCTGTTCCGGTACCATTTATATAATAGGTATCATCCGAAGCCGGCATAGCCATTTCAAACTGTCCATAATGTTTATCTATGGCCAAACAGTCATAAATACCCACCACTGCCATTTTTGCATGATTATATGTCTGAAAATAAGCATCCTTCTCATAGTAAGAAGTAGGTTTTTCATCCAATTCGCAAGAGGTGAATCCTACTGCAATCAGTGCGCTGAGCGCAATCATTTTATATTTTTTCATCTTATTCTCCTTTTAAGGTTATTAGAAAGCTAAATTAATACCGAAAACGAACGAGCGGCTCTTAGGATAAGCACCAAAGTCCACACCCGGCGTCAAACCGTTACCCATTGTAGAAACTTCAGGATCAAAACCTGAATATTTAGTCCAAGTCAACAGATTGGAACCTGTAGCATAAAGACGCAGTTTACTGATACCAATCTTATTGAGCATCTTTCTCGGGAATGTATAACCCAACGTGATATTACTCAACTTCAAATAAGAACCGTCTTCTACAGCCCATGAATGAATATAAGTATCACCAATCTCATTGTCATATACGGCAGCAATTGTTTTGCCTCTATTCATTTCTTCCATTTCTTGGGGATCTGTAATCCATTCACCCTTCTTGTTCACCATTACCCAACGGTTGCTGGAGTTGGCGATATCCAATACATTTTTATTCTGCAAAGCAGTCTTAGTATTTGTCAGCTTGGTAGCATTGAACACATCGTTGCCAAAGCTGTAAGTCAAAAAGATACTCAAATCGAAGTCTTTATAAGTGAAAGTATTGTTGATACCACCGTAGAACTTGGGATAAGCGTTACCAATCACAGTCTTGTCATTTTCTGTAATCTTGTTGTCTTCGCTACCATCTACATTCTTGAATTTCCACATACCCGGTTTGACATCTGCCTTTTTACCGGAATAAGGTATACCATCTTTTAACGTATAAGTATTTGAAGCTGCATCATAATCAAAGTCAGATACCTGATACAGACCGTCTGTTACATATCCATACATCTGTCCTAATGGCTGATTCACACCGATAATATGCGTATTCTGGTTGTAACCGAAGTTAGCTTCCCAAAGTTGTACATCTTCACCGGTCAACTGTTTTACCGAGTTCTTATTGTGTGAAACCGTTACAGCTGTATTCCAAGTGAAGTCTTTAGTCATGATGTTGGTAGAATTGATTGTCAAGTCAATACCCTTATTTTCCGTTTCACCGGCATTGATAACCATCGTATCATAACCGGATGACGTAGGCAATTTGGCACTCAACAACAGATTGCTACTGCGGTTGATATAAAACTCAGGAGAAATAGTCAGGCGTTGGTTAAAGAAACCGAAGTCGAGACCAAAGTTGAATGTTTTGTTAGCTTCCCATTTAAGATCGGGATTAGGTATCTGCTTGGATATATAACCGGGCTGTGTAGAGTCACCGTTAGGATAAGTAACCGAACTTAGCATCGGCAAGCTCAGATAACTGTCAATACGGTTGTTACCGGCCATACCATAACCCACACGCACTTTCAAGTCAGAGAAGATGTTCAAATCCTTAATAAACTCTTCTTCGCCCAAACGCCAAGCTGCAGAGAATGCAGGGAAATATCCCCACTTGTTATTCTTACCGAACTTAGAAGAACCGTCTGCACGGAACGAAGCAGTAAACAAATATTTGTCTCTGAAATCGTAGTTGAAACGTGCAAAGAAAGAAAGCAGCTTATCATCGTAATTTTCGGAAGACGAAACCGCAGTCGGCAAGCCCAACGAAAGGTCTCCCAAACCTATATCATCGTTCGGAAAGTTGGCGGCAGCAGCCGAAAAGCGACGGTTCCAACGATTAACGTATTCCTGACCAACCATGGCAGTTATATCGTGTCCCTTGCCAGACCAGTTATAATTCAACACATTCGACGTTTGGAAGCTACCGTTTTCTATATTCTCAATGCTACCATTAATACTTGAACGCTTAGCTGTTATAGACTTATCACCATAGAATATATCATTGCGACGTGTTTGATAGCGCATACCCGTTGTGTTACGGAAAGAGAATCCTTTAAACAATTTCAAAGTGAAACCTCCATTAGCCTGGAATGTACGATATTCACGGTCTTTAGTCTCTTCGGCAGCAGAAAGTAAAGGATTCTGCATCACATTACCGGTATCATCCACCAAAAGCGGGTCTTCATCACCTAACAACAAATCGTCTGTACCACCGATACCTACCATCGGACGGTACTGCAGGATGTGCTGCATTTTATTGAAACGGTCACCACCTTCGGAGGTACCCATACCGTAAATTTTCATTTGGTCATAGCTAACACGAGCATTAACGCTTAAACGTTCGTTCAGTTTATGATTCATACTGAACGAGATGTTATGCTTCTTGTTACCACTGTACACCATAGCTCCCTCTTCATCATAATAAGAATACGCCAAGTTATAATTCAACTTTTCTGTTCCGCCTGAAACACCTACGCGATAATTCTGCGTCAATGCAGTACGTCCCAATGTTTCATCCTGCCAATCGATACCTGCACGGTTAGCATAGTTAGCATCGATGTCAGCATACTTTCCATATAGCTTTTCAAAATCAGCAACAGCTTTATCCAAGTTTTCCTGAGTACTGTTTTTAGCCGTAAGAGCACTATAATAACGACGTTCATAATCCAACATGGCAAACTCTCTGGTAGAAAGTACATCCAATTTCTTGGCTACTTTCTTAAAGCCTACATAACTATCGAAAGTAACAGTAGCCTTACCGTCTTTACCACCACTCTTTGTAGTAATAACAACAACACCATTCGCACCACGAGCACCATAAATAGCGGTAGCGGAAGCATCCTTCAAAATGTCAATCGTTTCAATTTCCGCCGGGTCAAGAGTAGACATACCGTCTTCACTGGGGAAACCGTCAATGATGTAAAGAGGTTCATTACTCTGAGTAATAGAAATACCCCCACGAACACGAATTGAGATAGATGAACCGGGAGCGCCTTCACTCTGTGTCACCTGCACACCGGCCATACGTCCTGCCAATGCTTGGGTTATATCACTCGTTGGCACTTTAGATAGTTCTTTGCTGTTAACTGATGCTACAGACCCTGTTAAATCTTTACGTTTAACTGTAGCATAACCGATTGCGACCACTTCATCCAACATTACAGCGTCAGCTTTCAATGTTACATCGATTACGTTTTTACCATTAACCTTTACTTCTTGGGGAGTCATACCCACATACGAAAATACCAACACATCTTTAGATGCATCATTTACTTTCAAAGAATAGTTACCATTCACGTCTGTAACTGTTCCTACACCGGCAGCACCTTTAATAGTAACACTACCACCGATTACTTCATATCCTTCGTTATCAATGACTTTTCCGGTTACAGTCAAACTTTGCGCATATGCAGACATACTCACAAAGACGAGGATTAACATTAAAAATAGTTCTTTTAATTTGTACATAATAAATAAATCTAAGGTTCTACGTTAGAAATAATTTTTTCGACAGCAAACATACTGCAAATGCTAAAAAAAGTGTAAAAGTATTGTTTTTATTCATCACACTTTTACACTTTTCAAATGCTATTTTTGTACAATAAAGGATATTTTTGTATTGAAAACAAGGCCACACATATACACAGGCTCGTTTTTCTTTATCAAGTAAATATCTCTTGTCGTACTAATATTCGTTAATCAAGCTGTCTTTTCTACTAAGTCTGCCACTAATTTTATTTCAAAAAATCAGCTCTCATCGGAGCAAAACAATCTATGAGCACACCCGGCTCCAAACAAACACAACCATGCAGAATATCCGGTTCAATATAAATGCCATCACCGGCTTTCACTATTTTCTTCTCATTCCCTACTGTAAACTCAAACTTTCCGCTTGCCACATAAGTCGTTTGCGTATGGTAATGGGCATGAGGGGTTCCTATAGCTCCTTTCTCAAACTTCACTTTCACCAGCATCACTTGTCCGTCATAACCCATAATCTGGCGAGTAACACCCGTACCGGCCGGTTCCCATTCTTTTTCTCCGCTAATAAAAGTTTCACTGCGTGTTTTTTTTATCGGTTCACCTGCTGTCCTACCGTTTCCATCTTGTGCAGCGTATATTCCGGGAAGCATAAATAAAAAAATTCCAGCCAAGCATACATACTTTTTCCAATTTTTTGTTTTCATAATCTGTTTTTGTTTGATAATTATTTAAATACTTATAATATTTCAAATTTATATATAGTCGTTTGGCGATAGGTTTCTCCGGGTAACAATACAGTTGTAGGAAATTGCGGATGATGCGGAGAATCCGGAAAATGCTGCATCTCAAGACAAAACCCGAAAAACTTTCCATAGCGCAAATGCCCAACTCCTTTCAGATAACTCAAGTCCGAACCGGGGGTATAAAACTGCATTCCCGGTTCCGTAGTATATGCTTTCAAAACTCTACCGGACACAGAATCCACTACTTGGGCTACAAATGCCAAACTACCCGGCGCTTTATTGAGTTTGTAATTGGTATCATATCCCTTTCCTGATTGCTCTATACGCCGTTTTATAGGTTGTAAGGTTCTAAAATCATATTTCATTCCCACTACAGACATAAGTTCTCCGGTCGGTATGCCTGTAGAGTTTACCAATGTAATAGAATCTCCCTTAATCATATAATAATGATTCAAGATTGATTCTTTGCACCCCGTCAAATTAAAATAGCTATGATTGGTCAGGTTTATTACAGTAGGCTTATCCGTAGATGCAACATAATCCAAAATAAGCTCATTGTCATTAGTAAATTTATAAGCCAATGAAAGGCTGAGATTTCCGGGGAAGCCACCTTCCATATCGGGACTGAGATATTTAAACACGACAATCGCCGTATCTCCTGCGGTATAACAAGTATCTGTCTTAAAGACTTGCAAATGAAACCCTTTTATACCGCCATGAATAGAGTGTTCCTTACTGTTTTTATCTAAATGATAGACTTTACCGTCCAAAGCTAGTTCCGCATTTTTAATTCTATTGGCAAAACGTCCTACCGTAGCGCCAAGCTTAGGTTGCCTGCCAAAGTAGTAACACAGGCTATCAAGCCCTAAAACCACCGGTTCAAACACACCATTTCTGTCCGGTGCGGACACATATGCTAAGGAAGCCGCATAGTTTGTCACTTTAACAGTCATTCCGTTTTTATTTACTATCTTGATAAGTTCCACGGATTTGCCCTCATGCTGCAAACTATCCTCCTTTGTTATGGAAAATCCGGACATATTCGTTTGCCCCCACAACGTCAGTGAGAGGCAAACCAGCTGCACAAATAGCATAATTCGCTTGTTCATAGTAACATCATATATTATTTTTCCCATACTCCGTAGGCAAACATCCCATATATTTCTTAAAACGCGCGGCAAAATAAGAAGGCGAGTTATAACCTACCATAAAACTAATCTCCGAAACAGAATATTTACCCTCTTTCAATAATTGACACGCACGGTTAAATCTTATTTTATGGATAAAGTCTATAGCTGACTTACCGGTAATCGCTTTCAACTTCAAATGAAGATTAGAACGGCTCATGTTCATTTCCCTGGCAAACAATTCGGTTGAGAATTCCACATTATCCATATTCTTCTCGATGATAGTTATAGCTCTTCTTAATAACTCTTCATCCATTGTATTATTCGCCAGCTTCTCAGGCTCCACTTCCGTTGTATTGGAGTAGCGTTCAAAAACACGATAACGAGTACGCAACACATTCAGAATCTTAGTTTTCAGAATGGGCATGGAGAAAGGTTTAGGAATATAATCATCCGCTCCGACTTGAAGTCCCTCCAACTGATATTTTATGTCAGCCTTTGCCGACAACATATATACGGGGATATGGCAAGTACGTATATTTTGTTTTATAGCTTTACATAATTTCACGCCATCCATTACAGGCATCATTACATCAGTAATAACCAAATCGACCTCTTGCCCTTTCAACAAATCCAATGCCTTCTGCCCATTATCCGCTTCCAACAAGCTAAAATCACTTGACAACCCACCTACCAAATATTGTCGAAGTTCCTGATTATCATCCACAACCAAGACAGTACCCCGTTTTTCCTTTTCTTCATCTGTCAACACACTGGTCTCCGACAGTTCTTCATCGCCAACATAGATATCATGCGCATTTGTATAGTAGGCGCGCTGCTCTTCCGAATCGCCTTCCTGTTGAAGCAATTCCTCGGAACTATACACCGATTTATCCTGTGGAATATAAACTGAAAAGGTCGACCCTTCACCCACTTTACTTTCTAAAACAATCCGCCCATGATGTAGCTCTACCAACCGCTGAACTAAAGACAAACCGATGCCGCTTCCTTCATGTCCGTTTTCTACCTGATAAAAACGTTCGAATATCTTTTTCTGTTTTTCTTCCGGGATACCGACACCTGTATCAATGACCTGCAAAACAAGATTAGTATCTTCTTTATAAAGCCGTACCGTGATACATTCTCCTTTTTCTGTATACTTAAAGGCGTTTGAAAGCAGGTTATTTACAATTAAATCCAAATAAGTTTCATCAAACAACAGTTCTTCATCCTGCAATTCCGTATACAGATTATAATCTATATCTTTCCGTTTTGACAAGCTTTCATAATTCAGGAAGCAATTCAGTACCTTCTTATAAGCATTAGCATATATCGGTCTTAACTTAAAAATTCCCAATTCGGCACGGCGATAATCCATGAGCTGATTGACCAAATGCAGCAAACGATTGGTATTACGTTGAATATACGATAATTTTTCATGCTCCCAATGCCCTTTAATACGCTCTAAAAGTTCTTGTAACGGAGCAACAATTAAAGTAAGAGGGGTGCGAAGTTCATGGGAGATGTCAATATAAAAACGAATTTTCATCTGGCTGATTTCTTCCTGCTTCTCTTTATCCAACCGCTCCATTAGGATCTCAGCCTGCATATTTTTGCGCAACCAGAAAAAGCGCAATATACCAAACAACAATGCCGCACACAAAACAACCAACACGGAAATCGCCCACCAGGTACGATACCATACCGGAAGCACCCGTATATGGAGAGCTTCGAGCACCTCACTCCATTTTCCATCATTATTGGCGGCTTTTAAATAGAATGTATAGTCTCCTGCAGGCAGGTTTGAGTAAGAAACCAGATTTATATTATCCTGGCTGTACCATGAATCATTATACCCTTCCAACTTATAGGCAAAAGTGTTATGCTTTCCGGCAATATAGTTTGAAACGACAAATGAAATAGCAAAAGAACTCTGAGAAGAAGTCAATGTTATATAATCTCCGTTCTCTATACATTTCTTCAGGATACCGGTTTCATCACCGGGCAGCACCTCTTTATTGGATACATACAACTTATTTACAACCGGCTTGGGAGAATACGGATTGTCTATAAGCGTTTCGGGACGAAATGAAGTAATCCCGTTAATTCCTCCAAAAAGCATATTTCCATTACTGATGCGGCAAAAAGAACCGGCATTGAACTGATTGCTCTGCAAGCCGTCTACTATAGTAAAATTACGCAATTTTCTATTTTCCGGGTTCAGACAGCTCAAACCCTGATTGGTACTTATCCACAAACGTCCATAGCTATCTTCCAATATGCCATAAATAACATTGCTCGGCAGACCGTCTGCTGTTGTATATTGCAGAAAGTCTTTTGTACTTTCTTTCAGGGCAAAGAGTCCATTACGTGTTCCAACCCATATATGCCCGGATGCAGATTCATAAAAACAATTGATAAAAGACCTCTGCAATATGGGAGCAATGTCATAATCCGTATTGATTGTCAAAGATGTATTGGTTTGATTATAAATTGAAAGCCCCATTTCTCCTCCTGCCCAGATACGTCTTTTCGAATCCCGGAACAACACACCATTAAACTCTTGCAGCCGATGCCCTTTACTGTCTCTATCCACCGTCTGAAAATGATTATTAGCTATATCATAATGGATTAAAGCATTCAACGATGCTATCCAAAGCCCTCCATACCCGTCCGGTAAAATAGAATAAACATTATTACTGGGCAAATCGCTGTTTTGGGTATTAAAGAATCTTTGTTGTCCTGTCCTACGGTTCAGCACAATCATGCCGCCGGCATGTGCTCCGATATATATATTATCAGTCCGCTCATCCACATAAACCGTTTTTATATCTTTGGAAGACGTAGCTTTGGATGAACCGGAATTCAATAAATAGCATTTATAAGTCTTCGATGCACTGTCATAAAAATTCAAGCCCCCTCCATTAGTCCCAATCCATAGGTTCTTTGCTTTATCCTCCACTATGCAACTGACCACATTATCACTGATTGAATTAGCGAATGGAATATGCTTAATATGCTGGAAGCGATTACATAAAGGATGATAATAATTCAATCCGCCCCAATAAGTGCCCAACCACATTCCGCCTTGCGAATCCATAAAGATGCTGCGGACAGAGTTCTGTGACAAACTCGCGTCCTGCACCATAGAATTCTTTATGGACAAAAAACGGTCTTTACTCTCTTCATAAATATTCAAACCGCCATAAGTACCAACCCACAACCGGTTTTGCTGATCCACAGCCAAAGAACGAACATAGTTTGAATTCAAGCCGGAATTTCCCTCCTCATGCCTATAATTCTTCAAAGCTTTAGACTTAGTATCATACATATACAGCCCTTCACCTTCCGTCGCTATCCATATCCGGCTAAACATTTGGCAGAAAATCGAATGTATCTGAACGCTCGCCGGCATATCCAATAGCTTCTCTAAGGTTCCTTTTGTTAAAGAATAAGCATAAAGCGCCTCTTTTGCCCCTATATAAATATTATCTCCTTGACGAACCATAGCGGTAGCACTCAGCAAATGTGCCGGATGCGGCAGCGTATCATTCAGAATACGCCCCTGATTAATGTCAAACAGTAATATTTCATTTGCCGTACCCAACATCAGATAATCCTCATTCATTGGTGCAATACAGGTGACAGCTACCTTATAGCCATTTCTTTTATAAACATAATTCGAGAAAGTGTCCTGATTCCGGTTATAAAGGGACAATCCCTCTCTTGTACCAATCCATACCCTTCCGGAGTCATCAACTGTGACGCAACGGCTAATATCGCAAGCTATGCTTTGGGGATTCGTATATTGATGCCGATAGACGGTAAAATTATAGCCATCGTACTTATTAACCCCGTCATAAGTAGCAAACCACAAATTACCTTCCTTATCCTGATTTATTCCGAATATCGTACAATGTGAAAGGCCTTCTTCCAAGCCAATATGTGTGAAATGCATATCGTCTATACCACCGGCATATCCGATACCGGCCAAGAATGCCCCAAAGAATGTTAACAAAGACCGAAGAATTCTCATATATATTACATATTAATACAGAACAAAGAAACAAAAATATATTAATTATATATGATTTTAACTTGAATTTTCTTATCTCCTTCCTCAGGCAGTACTTGCAAAGGTACAAAAGAAAAACCCGGTACGGGAACGAATATCCGTCCGTCCTTATCGGTCGGAGCGACTTTCAGCTGACCACTGACACAAACTACCTCCAAAATGCCATTCTCTTTTTGAACACGCATACCCTTCGGAGTAATAGTCACCACCTCTGAAGGAGAAGCGATAACCGGCAAGACCAAACAGGCCGTCAAAGGACAGTAATCCACTTCTATCAACAACCCTTGTTTGGAATATACATAATCCATGTTGACAGGTATTGAACCTTGAACCGGAGTTTGCTGGTCGGCATCTACCAAATGAGTATTGACATGGAAGCGATGCATATCTTTCTCCTTTACATAAGTTATATCCGTATCCAAGTCATCCAGATTACTGTAAACCGTTCCGTATTGCACCATTTCCACGCGAGGAGTTCCGCTCATGATATACTCACGACTATTACTCTGCATATTAGGTGCCTCTATCAGTTCGTACCGGTTTGTGGTAGCCGCAAATACCGGGCCTGCCTCTTCATGCCATAACAGCGAAACAGCTCCTCCCATCGGATGGGTCCCCTTTACCTTATATTCAGCGTCAAAGCCGGTACATGTAGAACGCCACGGACCTTCTGCAACCAACCAAGTACGAATATCCCGGAAATATTTCACTCCATAAGCCGTGTCGCGTGGCAAAGCCTTGTACTGCTGTGTCTTGACAGGCGGAAGCTCCAAAAAGGCAGTCAATGCTTTGGCATGCCCAAATGTATGATGAATGCACGCCGGAATTCCGGAGGCTTGATAGTCGCGTCCTGCATGAAGCAAACCGTTATATGTTGATTTCTTCAATAACTGTATATTGCGGTTGATAGCTTCCAGATACTCCGGATGGTTATCCGCCATGGCATAATAACCGCCCATAAAACCGTCGCTTGTGCGTCCTCCCCAGTATGTCCACTTGAAGCTACGTGTCCCCCAACTGTTGTCCCATGCTCCGTCGGGCAGCATAAATTCCAAATGAGTGTTCATGGAACGTTCCACCACAGACAATAATTCCCGGTCGTTCACCATCAGAGCATAATAGGCCAAATTAGGCAAAGACTCCTCTATATTATAACCCAAATCTACAGGAAGGCAACCGTTTTTTGTAGGTGTCCATATCTTTGGTCCTTCACCGTACAGAAAGAAATCATTCGTCGTAAAGAACTTCTTTAAATCTGAAGCCACAATCCGGGCTTCTTCTTTAAAATCCGGACGGTTGAACATCTCGCCGAGAGCCTGCAAGGCATATGTCACCGAAGCCGAATAGTTCACATTATTCAGACGTTTCATTTTTCCCTGCATACGGCGGCTGTACATCTGGGGATTTTTCATCATAAATTCACCGGCTTCCAGTAATTGCCGTTTCCAATGATTCCGGGTGGAGTCATCCAACAGATGCCCATGATAATGCAAAGCCTCATACAAAGCGATAGCCGCAAACACAGTCGTCCCACTCCAATCCGACACATGAACGTCGTTCATCCAAGCCCCGTCCGGACGGTGCACATTTTCCATCCATTTCATCAGTTTTTTAGCGGCAAGCAGATATTTATCATTACCGGTTTTGTCCGCCAGATACATCAAGGGCAAAACGGTATCTCCTATCCGCCCGTGGATACGGGCACAGGCAGGACACAGAATGCCACCGTCAAGTGCCGGATGCAGCCCTTCACATTGATAGGTCAGCAAAGCGTCCACCCACTCTACCAGCAGTTTCTCCGCATCATTACGCAGGGATTTATCAGAATAAACAGGATTTCCGGCACGGACTTGTCCCGGGAAAGACAGCGCAAACACAAACACCGCTAAAACTATGTTTCTCATACCATTCATATTATTAGATTTATTTTTTCAAAAATAAAGCATTCCGCGCATATGCCATCACTATTTTCTCCAATAGACCGCAACATACGTTTACCCGTTCCATAAATTTGTTGAATCATCATCAAATTTGTTGAATAATTATGTATGGAAACAATATTAGCAGTTTTTTGAACACATGAAATATACTTGTCAGCCCAAATGCCCTACCTTAGCGGTTATTACTAAAAACTGATATAATATGAAAAACTTCCCTTTATTAATGTGTTCTGTTTTTTGTGGACTGCACACTACCCAGGCAGATGCAGCAGACAGTAAAAAGAACGAAAGGCCCAATATCCTTTGGCTCACATTTGAAGACACCAGCGCATATGAATTCGGTTGTTACGGCAACAAGGATGTACATACGCCCAACGCGGACAGCCTTGCCACCCGCGGCATACAATTCATGAACGCATGGTCGGTGGCTCCGCAAAGTTCGGCTGCACGCTCATCACTGATTACCGGTTGTTACTCCTCCACCTACGGAATGGATGTGCATCCGGTGTCATATGATACTCCGGCAAACATCTTCTTCCCGCAATGGCTGCGTGAAGCTGGATATTACTGCACCAACAACAGCAAAACGCATTACAACTCCACCACAGACAACAAAAGTTGTTGGGACGAATGTACAACAACAGCCTCTTACAACAGTCCGAAACGCGGTGAAGACCAGCCCTTCTTTGCCGTATACAATACAGTAACCTCGCATATGGGACGCATCCGTACTTTCCACACCGACGGACGAAGAGATTACACCACAGAGGGTATCTATCCCGAATTGCTCACCCTGCCCTCTTACGTGCCCGACCTGCCCGAAGTACGTTCCGACTATGCAGGCCATTTGGAAGCCGTACAAGATGTGGACACATGGCTGGGATTCTTCCTGAAAGACCTAAAGGAAAAAGGATTGGACGATAACACAATAATCTTCTTCTTCAGCGACCATGGAGGTTGTGTTCCACGCGGTAAGGGTTATTTATACGAAAGCGGCTTGAAAGTACCCATGATAGCCTATTTTCCACCCAAATGGCAACATCTGGCAGGAAAGAAAACATCCGGAAAAGAATACTCCTTGGTCAACTTCACAGACTTAGGTCCTACCGTACTCAGCCTTGCAGGCATAAAACCGCCCAAGCATATGCAAGGCAAGGCTTTATTCGGGAAGTACGCTTCCGATGAAAAGCGGGAAATTCAGTTCGCATTAGCGGCCAATCAGCTGCACCACTTCATGCCGGTACGCGCCGCAACCGACGGGCGATTTAAATACATCCGCAGCTACATACCTTACCGTCAGTTTGCCTTGCGAAATTACTACCAATGGGGCATGCCGTCCAACAAAGCATGGGACAAACTGGTCTTAGGCGGACATAACACCAACCCCGACTGGGCGCAAACCTTCAATGCTCATCCTGCCGAAATGCTGTTCGACCTTGAGAAGGACCCGGGTGAATTGCACAACCTGTCCGATTCTCCTGAATACGCAGAAGTGCTGGTAAAGATGCGTAAAGCTCTCTCCAACCATATCCGTGCCACCAAAGACTTGGGTTTCTTCATGCCTACTTCCCGCGAGAATGTGGTATTATATGATAAAGTGCGCAAAGAGAAATATCCTTTAGACGAACTGTATAATCTCGTAGAACTGGCAGGCACAGCCACAGCAAGCAATGCCCCCATATTCGAGAAAGCATTATCCAGCCAATATCCCGAAATGCGTTATTGGGCATCCGTTGGCTTGGCGCAACTGGGAAGCAAAGGAGAATTAAAAAGCTGCCCCGCCCCTCTGCTCGCCCTGCTGAATGATGCAGACCCCTACATAGCTTGCGAAGCCGCCTACGCAGCCGCCTATCTGGGAGAAACCGCCAAAGGAATCGAACTCCTGAATAATCCGGATAAAGAGGCTGACAGAAAAATCGGTTATTCTTTATTGGAATGCCTGTCTTTGGATAAAGCCATGCAACCCGCCATCCGCGTTCATCTGGCAGACTTGAAAGACAAAGCCGAAAATCTTCCGCGCAAAGCGAACGAAGATGCCGGACTTATGGCACGCGGTATTTTGGTCAATCTTGGCGAGATGGACATAAAGAATCTCCATGGTCCTGAATCCTACAAATTAGGATTAAAGCTGAATCACGGACGCAGGCCCATGGTTCCACTCCCCAACTGACGTATCCGCAAAGCCATCAAGCCCCCTGCGCCTGTGCCTTAAACTTTCGGAACTGCCACGTCAGCATTGCCGCCGCTATCAGGCTGGCCAGCAAGTCGGAAATCGGCATACTGTACCACACGCCTGCCGCACCGAAAAAACGAGGCAGAATTATCAGACAGGGGAGCAACACCACCATCTGGCGGGTAAGGGAAAGAAATATTGCCTTACTCGCCATTCCTATGCTCTGGAAGAAGTTGGCCGTAACCATTTGAAAGCCGATGATTGGGAAAAACATCACTACAATGCGCAACCCTTTTGCCGAAAGGTCTATCAGTTCGGCGTCCGATGTAAAGATACTGACCACCAAATCGGAGAACAGCATACCTACAATAAAGCCGAAAGTCGTGACCCCCGTTGCATAGATTATTGTCAGTTTCAGTGTCTTGGTGACACGTCCGTATTGTTTGGCGCCAAAATTATAGCCTGCAATGGGCTGCATTCCCTGATTCAACCCCATCACAATCATCACAATAATGAATACCAGCCGGTTGACAATACCAAACGCACCGATAGCCAAATCGCCGCCATACTTTTTCAATCCCTGATTGATAAGGATTACGATGAAGCAGGCCGCCATATTCATCAAGAACGGAGACATACCGATAGCCAGCGAATCAAAGACAATCTTACGCTTCAACCGGAAGATGCCGCGATGAAAATGCAACAGTTCATCTTTGTTACTGAATATCTTGAGCTGCCACATCAAGGATATAACCTGCGCCACAATCGTGGCAATAGCCGCCCCGCGAATGCCCCATCCAAAACCATAGATAAACACCGGGTCGAGTATCGTGTTGATAACTACCGTAGCGATAGTGGCATACATCGCCTTCTGCGGATGTCCCGAAGAGCGCAGCACCGCATTCAATCCCAAATAAAGATGCGTAACGGCATTGCCGAGAAGGATAATCTGCATATAGTCGCGCGCATATCCCACGGTTTCGTCACTGCCGCCGAAGAAGTAAAGAATAGGGTCGAGGAATGCCATTACAACCACCGTAAAAGCCACCCCCAGCAGGATATTCAGCACGAAAACATTGCCCAACACCCGTTGAGCCGTATCATAGTCTTTCTGCCCCAGCTTGACGGAAATCAGTGTAGACGCTCCTACACCGACCAGCGACCCGAAAGCTGCCGCAAGGTTCATCAACGGAAAAGTCAACGCCAACCCCGAAATAGCCATCGTACCCACGCCGTGGCCGATGAAAATACTATCCACCATATTATATAAGGAAGACGCCGTCATGGCAATAATTGCCGGTACGGCATACTGCATCAATAGTTTTCCAATATTCTCTGTACCCAACGCTGTGGGCGTTTTTTGTCCTGCCATACTTTTTACCTATTATTCGAGGGTGCAAAGGTACTCAAAATTCGTCAGGTGAGCAAGCGCCCCCGCTTCATCTTAAAGAAGAGCCACCCTTCCTCCTATCAGAAAAATATCAGGTATAGGGATGAAGGAAGGTTCAACCCGACTTTAAGTTTTATCTTTAGGTTGGAGATGCTCATCTTCAGGCTGGAGATAAAGTTCATCCCCTATCTTAGACAGGCTTTCCGGCGGAGTCAGACCATCTTCTTCCCTATCCGAAGCTATCTTTTTCCAAGACCTTGCCCGATGAATACTTAACAGCCCGCCACAGCGTACACGGTCTCTGCGGTGAATAAATTCCCCTAAAGGTTCGCTTTCTGAAAAATGTTTCGTATTTTTGTCCCCAAATTGAGTGAATTATAGCGAAATGAACGTATTAGAACTAAGTGAACAAGAAATCATTCGTCGCAACAGCATGAATGAACTTCGCGCGATGGGCATCGAACCCTATCCCGCAGCAGAGTATGTAACCAACGCTTTCTCTACCGATATCAAAAAAGAATTTCAAGATGACGCCGAACCGCGTCACGTATCCGTAGCCGGACGCATCATGAGCCGCCGTGTTATGGGGAAAGCGTCTTTTATCGAGTTACAGGACTCTAAAGGCCGTATCCAAGTATATATCACCCGCGACGACATCTGCCCGGGCGAAGACAAGGAAATGTATAATACCGTATTCAAACGCTTGCTCGATTTAGGCGACTTCATCGGCATCGAAGGCTTTGTATTCCGCACTCAAATGGGCGAAATCAGCATCCATGCCCAAAAGCTGACCGTGCTTGCCAAGAGTATCAAGCCGCTTCCTATCGTAAAATATAAGGATGGCGTGGCTTACGACTCGTTCGACGACCCGGAACTGCGTTACCGCCAGCGTTACGTAGACCTCATCGTGAACGACGGCGTCAAAGAAACGTTCCAGAAGCGCGCCACAATCATCAAGACCATGCGTGCCGTACTGGACGAAGCCGGCTATACGGAAGTGGAAACACCGATACTGCAATCCATCCCCGGCGGTGCAAGCGCACGCCCTTTCACAACCCACCACAACTCACTGGACATGGATCTCTACCTGCGCATCGCCACCGAGCTTTACCTGAAGAGACTCATCGTAGGCGGTTTTGAGGGTGTATACGAAATCGGAAAGAACTTCCGCAACGAGGGTATGGACAAAAACCACAACCCGGAATTTACTTGCGTAGAGCTGTACGTACAATATAAGGACTACAATTGGATGATGGGATTCACCGAGAAGCTCCTCGAACGCATCTGTATCGCAGTAAACGGCGGCACAGAGACTACCATCGATGGAAAGACCATCAGCTTCAAGGCTCCTTACCGCCGTCTGCCCATCCTGGATGCCATCAAGGAAAAGACCGGCTACGACCTCAACGGCAAGAGCGAGGAAGAAATCCGCCAGGTGTGCCGCGAACTGAAAATGGAGATTGACGACACCATGGGCAAAGGCAAGCTGATAGACGAAATCTTCGGCGAATTCTGTGAAGGCACATTCATACAGCCTACTTTCATCACCGACTATCCGGTGGAAATGAGCCCGCTGACCAAAATGCACCGCAGCAAACCGGGACTGACCGAACGCTTCGAACTGATGGTAAACGGCAAAGAGCTGGCCAACGCATACAGTGAGCTGAACGACCCCATCGACCAGGAAGAACGCTTCAAAGAGCAGTTGAAACTGAGTGAAAAGGGTGACGACGAGGCCATGTTTATCGACCAGGATTTCCTGAAAGCGCTGCAATACGGTATGCCTCCCACATCGGGTATCGGTATCGGCATCGACCGTCTGACCATGCTGATGACCGGACAGGCATTTATTCAGGAAGTATTGTTCTTCCCGCAGATGCGCCCCGAAAAGGTTACTCCGAAAGATGCGCCTGCCAAATTTATGGAATTGGGCATTCCGGAAGAATGGGTGGCAGTTATCCAGAAGGCCGGCTACAACTTGGTTAGCGACATGAAAGATGTAAACCCGCAAAAGTTGCATATGGACATTTGCGGCATCAACAAGAAATATAAATTAGAACTGGCAAATCCGACTGTGAAAGACGTGGAAGGTTGGGTTGAGAAAATCTAAGAAATGAAACTACCCGGTAAGATAGCCATTATGGGCGGAGGAAGCTGGGCCACTGCCATTGCTAAAATGGTATTGGCGCAAGAAGATACTATAAATTGGTATATGCGGCGCGATGACCGCATTGCCGATTTTAAGCGTCTCGGTCATAACCCTGCCTACCTGACGGGCGTCAAGTTTGATACCAAGCGTATCAATTTCAACTCAAACATCAACGATGTTGTCAAGGAATCGGATACGCTTATCTTTGTGACTCCTTCTCCTTATCTGAAAGCTCACTTAAAGAAGCTGAAGACAAAAATCAAGGATAAACTCATTATCACAGCCATCAAGGGTATCGTACCCGATGATAACGTGATTGTATCGGAATACTTCACGAAAGAATACGGTGTACCGGCGGAGAACATTGCCGTACTGGCAGGTCCCTGCCATGCGGAGGAGGTCGCACTCGAACGGCTTTCTTATCTCACGATAGCCTGTCCCGATATAGACAAGGCGGACAAGTTTTCCCGTCGTCTGGCAAGTTCATTCATCAAGACTTCCGTCAGCAACGACGTGGCCGGCATTGAATACGGTTCCGTACTCAAAAACGTATATGCCATTGCCGCAGGGATTTGCAGCGGTTTGAAGTATGGCGACAATTTCCAGGCGGTACTCATGTCCAACGCCATCCAAGAGATGGACCGCTTCCTGCAAACCGTACATCCGCTGAACAGAAACATCAGTGATTCTGTTTATCTGGGTGACATGCTGGTAACGGGATACTCCAACTTCAGCCGCAACCGCACGTTCGGTACGATGATAGGCAAGGGATATTCCGTAAAAAGCGCCCAGATAGAGATGGAAATGATAGCCGAAGGCTATTACGGAACCAAATGTATCAAGGAAATCAACAAGCATTATCACGTGAATATGCCGATACTGGATGCTGTGTACAACATCTTATACGAACGCATCTCACCGATGATTGAAATCAAGTTACTGACTGACTCTTTCCGGTAAATACGGGGAAAGGGACAGGAAGAACTAAATATAGAATTTAAAACCTATAATATTATGATTAGTTTGAACATTGAAAAGACTCTTGGATTCATTTCCAAAGAAAACGTTTTCGCCTACGAAGCTCAAGTTAAGGTTGCACAAGAAGCATTGGAAAATGGCACTGGTAAAGGTAATGACTTTTTAGGCTGGCTGCACCTTCCTTCTTCCATCACAAAAGAGCATTTGGCAGACCTGAAAGCTACTGCGCAAGTGCTACGTGAGAACTGTGAAGTAGTGATTGTTGCCGGAATTGGCGGAAGCTACCTCGGTGCGCGTGCCGTAATCGAGGCTTTGTCAAACAGTTTCACTTGGTTGCAAGACAAGAAGAACGGTCCGGTCATCCTGTATGCAGGACACAACATCGGTGAAGATTATCTGTACGAACTTACCGAATATCTGAAAGACAAGAAATTCGGTGTCATCAATATTTCCAAATCAGGAACTACTACTGAAACAGCTTTGGCTTTCCGCCTGCTGAAAAAGCAATGCGAAGACCAACGCGGCAAAGACATGGCAAAGAAAGTGATTGTTGCCGTTACAGACGCCAAGAAAGGTGCTGCACGTGTTACAGCCGACAATGAAGGTTACAAATCTTTCATTATTCCCGACAACGTAGGCGGACGTTTCTCTGTACTCACCCCGGTAGGTTTGCTGCCCATTGCAGTTGCAGGCTTCGACATCGAGAAGCTGGTAGCCGGCGCAGCTGCCATGGAAAAAACTTGCGGTAAGGATGTTCCGTTCGCAGAAAACCCGGCAGCCATCTATGCAGCTACCCGCAACGAACTTTACAAGAATGGCAAGAAGATTGAAATTCTCGTAAACTTCAACCCCAAACTGCACTACGTAAGCGAATGGTGGAAACAACTCTACGGTGAATCCGAAGGTAAAGAAAACAAGGGTATCTTCCCTGCATCTGTAGATTTCTCTACCGACCTGCACTCTATGGGACAATGGATTCAGGAGGGTGAACGTACCATTTATGAAACTGTCATTTCAGTAGAAAAGACCCAATACTCACTGCAAGTTCCTTCGGATGAAGCCAACCTCGACGGCCTGAACTTCCTCGCCGGCAAGCACGTAGACGAAGTGAACAAGATGGCAGAACTCGGCACACAGCTGGCTCACGTAGACGGTGGCGTACCCAATATGCGTATCGTTATCCCTGCACTGAACGAAGAAAGTATCGGCGGATTGCTCTATTTCTTTGAAAAGGCATGCGGCATCAGCGGTTACCTCTTGGGTGTCAATCCATTCAACCAACCGGGTGTAGAGGCTTACAAGAAGAATATGTTTGCCTTACTGAACAAACCGGGTTACGAAGAAGAATCCAAAGCTATTCAGGCAAGACTGTAATAAATTGAAAATTGAGGGTTGGGAATTGAGAAATAGCTGCGCACGAATATCATGCGCAATATCAAGGAGCTGTTTCTTTATTCTCAACTCTTAATTTATCCATCCTCTATTTTTTAATTTTCAATTCTTAACTCTCAATTTACCAAGTGTTTGAAGAATCAATCGCCCGCTATTTACAAGAGCACGGGCACTCCAATATCCAATTAAAAGCTGTCCTTTTTGACATGGACGGCGTACTATTCAATTCCATGCCCTACCATGCCGATGCCTGGCATAAGGTGATGGAGCGGCACGGATTGCATCTAAGTCGTGAAGAGGCTTATATGCACGAAGGACGCACCGGAGCTGCTACAATCAATCTTGTATATCAACGTCAATACGGCAAGGATGCTACTCCCGAAATGATAGAGAGTATCTATGCCGAGAAGAGCACGGAGTTCAACAAGCATCCCGAACCCGAACGTATGCCCGGCTCTTGGGAAATATTACAGAAGGTAAAAGCGGCAGGATTAACTCCCGTCTTGGTTACCGGTTCCGGTCAGCGTTCTCTGTTAAACCGTCTCGCCCATAACTTTCCCGGTATGTTCCGGCGTGAACATATGGTAACTGCTTTCGATGTGAAATACGGTAAACCCAATCCTGAACCTTATCTTATGGGATTGGAGAAAGCCGGAGTCAAGGCCAATGAAGCTATCGTCGTAGAAAATGCCCCTATCGGTGTACAAGCCGGGGCGGCAGCGGGAATATTTACAGTTGCTGTCAATACCGGTCCGCTGGACGGACAAGTGTTATTGGATGCAGGCGCCAATCTATTATTTCCTTCCATGCAGGCTTTCTGCAATAACTGGGAGACACTCCACCGGGAATTACCATATCTTCTTTAAACAGACTCTACCCGCTTTCTATCTTGTCAGCTTTTATCAAAGCCGGCAATAATATTGCATTGTACAAAATATAATACTTTGTATATTTAATTTTTTATAAAAGAAACTTGCATTAAAATAATTTAGATTTTATTTGGCTATAATATAAAATACGTATACATTTGCGCCATCAATTTTTATTAATTAATTCAACATTCTAAATTATGAACATGCTAAACAAATTCAAATTATTCATTGCCGTTGCTATTACAGCAGTAGCGGTTTCCTCCTGTTCAGAGGATCAAACATCCTTGTCAGCCAATGACATCAAAGGTAAAGCAAAAATTAAAGGTATCATTACTTTTAATGAGGGACAGTCCTACCAGAATGGTAAATTCACAGAAATAATTAAACCTTACGCTAAGGACACTGTATTTGTAAAAATTGCAAATTCATCATTAGATCCTAAAGGGCAAGCGACAGGGTATACCACCTATATAGCATTGACAGACGAAAGCGGTCAGTACGAGGTAGAAGTTCCGGCAATAGACAGAGCCGAAGGTACAGCGGTAACTGTTCAAACCAAGCCTTATGTAGGAAAACGTAATATGCTGGTATCATGGGAAAATGAAAAACCTGTTTTTGAAGCACAAGAAGTTATTTTCAAGGCTAATTTCACAGAAACAGTTCATCCTTATGACATCGTATTAAAAGATGTTTTATGTGGCTTTACACCACGCAATTCAGAGGTGGGCTATCCGGAAACCGTAGAATTACAAGTTAAGGTAGGAGAAAACAGTTACGAATCAAACGGAATAAATGACCATACCCCTATCTTCAAACTCACTTCCGACATTGACGTTGTAATTGAGGTTTCTTATGACAGTGATGAAGACGGTGATGGCAACGATGACATCAGACTCTATGGAGCCACTACAAACAATAATGGATACGCAATCTTCAGCATCCCGTCAAAGGAAACAACATGGAGTGATGTCTTGATTACTACTAAGGTAGCGCCATACACAGCTAACAGCTTCAATTACTACAACGGAACTTCCGGTGTAATTATTGGCAAAGGAACATACAATCAAGTAGATTCCGATTTTTACAATACACTTGAAGGTATATCCGGTTGGTATAACTTTACTCCAATCAGTGCTCCCGTTGTTTCGGTTAAGATGGTATTCAATCCGTTTGATAATGCTGAAAACGAAGATGTATACAATAAATATACTTGGTACAACGTAGATACTTTCAAATAAAACAGTGATAAACATATGAAGAAAATAGTATCAATTATAATAATTGCTTTGCTGCCATTAATGGGAGCAAATGCACAAGGAAATACCGCTAAGCAGTATCTTCCGGAAGAAGGAGATTGGGCTGTCGGTGTTAATGTAATACCTTTATTGAAGCATATTGGTGGAAATGACGATGAGATTTTCGGTGGAGGTACTCCTTTCACCAAAGATAATGAGAAATTCGGCTTAATACCGGATGTATCCATTTTGGCCAAATATATGCTGACTGACAATATCGGTTTACGTGCAAACGTAGGTTTCATGTTCGGTTCGGACAAAGACCGATATTACACCACGGATGACAAAGCCGTTATGGACAACCCATTAAGTGAGGACAAGGTAATTGACGCATGCCGCACAAACAACAACGGAATGAGTCTTAACTTAGGCATAGAATATCGCAAAGGTTCGCGAAGGGTACAAGGAGTATTTGGAGCCGGCATCCTATTTGCCGTTCAATCACAAAAAACAACGTATGAATATGGTAATGAGATGACAGCTGTCAATCAGACCCCTACAACAATATTCTCATACCAAAACGGATACCGTCCGACAGAAGTCAAAAGTAATGGCAACTTTTATACCGGCTTGACCGGTAGCATCGGTGTAGAATGGTTTGTAGCTCCCAAAATCTCTTTAGGTGCTGAAGTTAATATCACTGCCTACTATGAGTTCGGATCCCAGTCTTATACAAAAAGCGAAGGCTACAATGTATCACTTGGAGCTATTGAGGAAAGAACAGATATCACAAGCCCGGGCGACAGAGGTTTCCATATCGGAACAGAAAGCCTTGGCGGCGCTTTGAATATGACATTCTACTTCTAAACCAGACTTATTATAATAAACGAACTCCCTTTGCAATCAAGTTTGCAAAGGGAGTTTCCATTTAGTGACCCCGGTGCGATTCAAACGCACGACCTTCAGAACCGGAATCTGACGCTCTATTCACTAAGCTACGGAGCCTTAATTCGGATGCAAAAGTAGAAAAAATCTTCGCATATTCCTAATCTTCACCTGTTTTTTCTATCTGTTTGCTTAAAACATTCTTGCTATTATTTTGAGAGCACCTAAGGAACATATACAAACATTTTGTTCTTTTTTTACTCAAAATAGAAGCAAGTATTAATATTATTCCTATCTTTGCCGGACAAATTAATAGAAGTTATAGACATTAAACCTATGAGCTACCTGATAAAACCTGAAGGATATAAACCTTTATTGGACTTAAAACAAACGGAATTAGGTATTAAACAGATTAAAGAGTTCTTCCAGTTGAACCTCTCTTCCGAACTTCGCCTGCGTCGTGTCACCGCCCCGCTCTTTGTATTGAAAGGCATGGGTATCAACGATGACCTCAACGGTGTGGAACGGGCAGTATCTTTTCCCATCAAAGATTTGGGCGATGCGCAGGCGGAAGTGGTACATTCGCTTGCCAAATGGAAACGATTGACACTTGCCGAGTATCATATAGAACCGGGATACGGCATTTACACTGACATGAATGCTATCCGGGCAGACGAGGAATTAGGTAACCTGCATTCCTTATATGTAGACCAATGGGACTGGGAACGTGTTATCACTGACCAAGACCGCAATATCGATTTCTTGAAAGAAATTGTCACCCGTATTTATGCAGCAATGGTTCGTACAGAATATATGGTATATGAAATGTATCCGCAAATCAAACCCTGTTTGCCACAGAAATTACATTTCATCCATGCGGAAGAACTACGTCAATTGTATCCCAACTTAGAGCCAAAATGCCGTGAGCATGCTATTGCTAAAAAGTTCGGTGCCGTGTTTATCATAGGTATCGGTTGCAAACTGGGCGATGGCAAGAAGCATGACGGACGTGCACCGGACTACGACGACTACACCACTCCCGGATTAAACAGCCTGCCCGGACTGAACGGCGATTTATTACTCTGGGACGATGTTCTGCAACGCAGTGTGGAACTATCCTCAATGGGTATTCGCGTTGATAAGGAGGCACTCCAACGCCAACTCAAACAAGAAGGAGAAGAAAAACGTCTGGAACTTTACTTCCACAAACGCTTAATGGGAGATGCCCTCCCGCTTTCTATCGGTGGCGGCATCGGACAATCCCGACTATGTATGTTCTATCTGCGTAAAGCACATATCGGAGAGATACAAGCCAGCATCTGGCCCGAAGATATGCGCCGGGAATGCAAAGCACACGACATACATTTAATCTGATTATAGTCGCAAATACACAGAGTCCCGTAGAGTTTTAAAGCGAAATAAAAAACTCTACGGGACTCTGTATGCTCTATGATGAAATATTTGTATCTTAGCGTCCTAAACTACTAATGCCTGCAATTATGAATGTTCAGATAGAAGATAGCTGGAAAACGCGTTTACAGCCTGAGTTTGAAAAAGATTACTTTTATACATTAACGAATTTCGTACGTGAGGAATATGGCAAATGCACCATATACCCACCGGGAAAATTGATATTCAATGCTTTCAACCTATGCCCTTTTGATAAAGTAAAAGTTGTGATTATCGGTCAAGACCCGTATCACGGACCGGGACAAGCACACGGACTTTGTTTTTCTGTAAATGACGGTGTACCTTTCCCTCCTTCCCTAATCAACATCTTCAAAGAAATCAAAGCCGACATCGGTACAGATGCACCATCTACCGGCAATTTAACCCGTTGGGCGGAGCAAGGCGTATTATTACTCAACGCCACCCTTACAGTGCGTGCCCATCAAGCCGGTTCCCACCAAAACCGCGGTTGGGAAACATTTACAGATGCCGCCATCCGCATCCTTGCCGAAGAGCGTGAACATTTGGTCTTTATACTATGGGGAGCCTATGCACAACGAAAAGGCGCTTTTATAGATCGTAACAAACACTTAGTATTAACATCTGCACATCCTTCTCCCCTCTCTGCCTATAACGGCTTCTTCGGGAACAAACATTTCAGTAAGACCAACGAATACTTGAAAGCACACGGGCAGGAAGAGATTAAATGGTAAAGCGACACTGATATAAATGGGGGCGTCAAAATGTACTTGATGTTTTTTTAGGCACGGATTACACGGATTTCACGGAAAAAGAATAAAGTAAATCCGTACCTAAATTATGATTAGTACCACTGAATATTACTTTGCGTCTGGCTTCTCTGCTCCCATTTCAGGTCTTGCAAGATACTTGCATTGGCACGGATAGTAAAATTATAGTATTTCCATTGTCCGAACGGGGATAAACTGGCTGACATGCTGAAGCAATGGAGGTCACGTGTTATATTAAAGGTGGTCTGTACTATTTTCTTTGCTTCAAAGTCGTAACCGGAGTTAAAGCTGACCGCCCATTTATTAGATAACTTTATATTACCGGAAGCACTCAGATTATGAGTATAACGGTACGGATAACGCATTTTCTCCCTATTAATAGGCTTGCTGCGGTCTTCTGAAATATTAAAGCTATAATTGAAGTTCAAAGACCACGGCATTTTGAATACCTGATATCCGTCGGCATCAACTGCCGCTTTTTCTACTTTCTTCTTAGGAACACCGGACTCATCAGCACTTGCTTCCGCAGCGTCTCCCTCTTCTGAATCCGCTTCATCTTTTTTCTCCTTATCAGTATCTTTGTTTCCACTCAGCTTCTCTTTCCACTTTTTCCACGTATCGTTGTTAAAGGTGTAACTAAAGGAAGACCCGTAACCTTGAAAAATACCGAAACGTCCATAAGCCCACTCCGTACGGTCATTATCCACTACATTGCCATTCTTGTCGAACTTATAACCGTATGTTTTGAAAGAAGAACTCATACTGAATGTATAATTCTTGCTTAGCTTCAAACGCAAATTCAAACCAAGATCGCTCCATGGGCGTGTTGCAGCAGCCATATTATAACTGATATTAGCACCCAACTCATCAATCAGACTGACCTTCTTCACAGTGTCCTTCTTGCTGTTATAATACTTCATTTCCAAGTTATTGGAAATACTGAAGGTTATATTTCCCTGTTTACCCCTTCCCGGCACGTCAAACGCTTGTCCCGAATAGGGAGAATACGTAATCGTGTCACGTCTGCCGTCTGCATAATTCTTGATGTAAGAATCGTAATAGCCGTAACGGGAAGAGCCAAAGTCCGGAGCCGCGCTTATACTCACAGAGGGAGTTATGACATGACGAATCTGTATCTTCTTCTTAGGAAAAAATATGGGATTGTACATACCATATATCTTCGTATTGATACCCAGACTGGCATTGTAATTATATACACGATGAAATCCGTAAATCGTATCGGTAGCAACTTCCGCACCGCTCGTCCCTAAATTGGGATCCCAATCCTTCATCACCTTACGCGTATACCAACGCTCCGTATAGCTGACGGAAGGCGTTACATTAAAGTATTTGAACAAGGTAAAAGTAGCGCTGACCGGTATCTCATGCTTCATACCATTCTTCCAATCCTTTATCAGATTGGATTTAAACAGAAGGTTGTCTTTTGTCTGGATACTATTAGTCAGACGGCCTGTATACCGTACTGAAATCTTTTCATACCATCTTTCTTCACCTGCCGCTTTCTTGCGCTTGAAAGGATAGAGAGTGGATAAAGAAATATTCAAATCGGGCAAAGTAACATTGACCGAAGAGTCTCTCATGGTCTGCGCAATATTGGTAGTTGCCGCAATCGTCAGTTTCCTGTCGAAAAAATAGCGGGAGTAACTGATACTTGAAGTCTTCGTATTCTGCGACATCGCATTCGAGTTGTACATATTTCCGATGTTAGTACGCTCATAACTACTGGTTGCGAAATTCACACTGGCAGAAAAAGTTTGGTTCGGATTAGCTTTCGCGTCCTGTCTGTGAGACCAAACAATCTTGAAGTCCTTAGCCACAGAATAATCCGGCAACCCTTTGTCTCCGGTCTTGGTTACCTGATAGCTTGCCTGAAGCAAACCGGAATACTTGTAGCGTTTGATATAATTAGACTCGGCATTCAAAGCCCACGAGCCTTTCGTAAAGATATCAGCCCTCAGTTTTAAGTCCATCTTATCACTGATAGCAAAATAATACCCACCGTCTGTCAAGCCAAAACCGCGACTGGAGTCGTCCATATACGTAGGCATAAGAAAACCGGACGAATAGCTACTCGAGAACGGAAAAAAGAAAAACGGCACGGCAAGCGGCAAAGGGACGTCTTCAACCACCAGATAGGCAGGTCCCGTTACGATATTCTTCTTTGGGCGCACTTTGGCGTAGGTCATCTGCATATAAAAGTGGGGATGTTCATGATGGTCACAGGTGGTATACCTGCCGCTTTTCATGTACAGCTCATCGTTTGCCCCCTTCTTCGCGTTGTTTCCGGTTACGTAGCCTTCTCCTTGTTGGCTGACTACATTACTGATAACCCCCTTTTTACTTTTAAAATTATAACGGATGGTATTTGTTTCATACGGAGTTTCCCCATCCTTGAATACCGGAGTTCCCTTCTTCACGCCTAAAGTATCTTCCACTCCATGGGCATATACCGTACTGCTATCCATATTCATGGTGATAACGTCAGCCGCCAGTTCTATCTGCTGATAGTTCACCTTTCCCTGTCCGTACAAATGCGCATATCCGCCCTGCGCAAATACGATAGAGTCATTTGCCTCATAGGTGACGGGAGCATCCAAAGGCTGTTTCTTCTTGATAGGAACAGCCAATGTATCCATTTGCAGAGAATCCACTTGCAAAGAGTCCACTTTCTGTCTTTCGGGCGGTACAAAACCTCGCCGACGACGTTGCGAAGCAGCCTCACCGGAAAGAAGGAGTAAGACAAATAGTAGTATGAATGATATGAATGTATTTGCTTTCAATGGCGTCATTAACTAATAGTTTACGCTTGAAGGGGCAAAAGTACGTAATTTATACGGATAATCTCCCTTTTTAAAGAAATTTAGATTGCTTACAGGAACAGTTCGCACCAATGATCAAAGCGTTGCAGACCGGCTTCACCATAGCGTTGCAAGCTTTTCCGTGCCTTATCTACGCTTTTTTCCCGGTCCAAATGCGTCTTGGAGTAAAACTTGTCGGCAAAACAAACAACTTGCTCCTCCATACTAACCGGAAGCATATCCCTATGGGGAACAGGCAAACTCTGCGCAACAATATCTTCCAGGGAAAGGCCGGCTCCGGTGTGCCTTTCACAAACCAAAGCATGACGCGGATACCCCTCCGAACGTACCAAATCCGCCCCTAAATAGCCATGACAGATGTAAGGCTTATCTCCGAAGCAATAAATGCCATCGGCATCCGTCAGGAATATACCTATATCATGCAGCATAGACGCTTCGTACAGAAAATCCCTATCCAAAGACAGTTCCGGGTGATTGTCGGCAATCCACAAGGCCTTATCGGCAACCGAACGGCTATGAGTCAGAAGTATATGCTTCAGTTCGTTCTCCTCCGGATAATATTTATCAATCAACTCTACAGGCAGCATCTTATTTCTTGTTGAATTTATAAACCGTAACTTTCTGACGCATCTCACCGCTACGCAATGGAGTGCGATAGACTTCCTCCACCCGGTATATATCCTTATTTTCCCGCAAGAATTCCTCTTGCCGGCTATCTATGACCAAAACATATCCGGCGTCGGGTTGGAACAGATTAAAGATGCGTACACGATCGCCTAAATAATAATTCATCCCGTAGAATTTCACATTTTCCCCATATGAATACACCGTGCCTTGCGGCTCCAGTTCATTGAGGCGGGCCGCCAAAGGCTTATCCGATTTCACAGCCAAAACAGTAGGCTGGTACACGGCATCCAATGACACAAAAATGCATAACATACATCCCGCCACACCATACAAAAGAGGGCGTGCGTCTGCACATTTCATCAGTGTATACAACAGGCAGATTGCAGCCAGCAACGGTAGGAAAACAATCAGCCACTTTGAAAATGACAGCGGCACAGCCTGCAACGCATTCATAAACGCTATATTCTCGGCAGCGTGTCTGCCCGTTCCCCAAACACTGTCAGGAACCATGCCCAGACGCACGGCAAAGAAAGTAACCGTAAGCAGTACAGCCAATGAAGCAAAAATCCATGCGGAAATCTTAAAGACTTTTGCACCCCGCTGCACCAATGCCAACAAATATTCGGCAATCAGCATTCCCATGAAAGGGTAGATTGGCAATAAATATACGCTGCGCTTGCTTTTGGGGATACAATAAAAGATGAATATCGTCAGCACCACCACCCACGTAAAAAGCTGCAACGGTGATTGAGAACGGAATTTACCCCATGCTTTCTTTAAGCGTTCACTTACAGAACTCCCTGCCGGCAAGATATGTATTTCTTTCCATTTCAGTCCGAAAAGGGAAATAATCAAAACCAACGTCCACGGTATCCATCCCCAAATAAGGGTCAGGAAGTTATACCATATCGGATTTTCATGTGACTCATAAGACATTTTCCGGAAAAAGCGTCCGGTATTCTCTTCCAACATCAAATTAACGAACGCCTCTCCTCCCTGCTGATAGGCTGCCCAGAACCAGACACCCAAAGGTATGAGAGACAATAGTCCGACGCCCAACAGAGAAAAGAACGTCTTTCCGAACGTCCGCCCACGCAACAGCTGATAGATACCGATGCACAGACAAGGGAATATGGATCCGACCGGTCCCTTCGTCAATGTAGCGCATGCCATCAGCAGGACTGCCAGCCAGGGAACTCCCTTGCAATTCTTCTCGTCCCACCGGAAAAGCAGGCACAGTGATATCACAATAAGAGAAACCTGCAACATATCCAGCCTGCAAGCCACCGCCGCGCGATGCACCTCAAAAGAAGACAGAAGAAGAATGGAAGTGAGGAGTGCCGTTTTTACGTCTTTCCGCTTGGCAACGAAGCCGAAGAACACCAATTGCATAGCCAGAAAAGCAAGCGCCGACGGCATACGCGCCGAAAATTCCGACACACCTCCCAGAATTGACGATATAACAGCTATTGACCAATAGAGGAAAGGAGGCTTATAAGCGATTTCCACCCCGTAATTCGTTGGAAGTATCCAGTTGCCGCTTTCCAGCATGGTATACGCAACTATCGCTTCACGCGGTTCGCCTTTTGAATAGAATATGGTTTCTCCTAAAAAGGGAACCAACACAAGCACGCTTAACAGTGCAATGAACCAGAACGCTATCTTTCTGTCTGACATATATTTCTGTTTTTACATTTTCACGCTGCAAAAATACGAATTATTCTATTACAATACCTAACTTTGCCGTCCCAATGATAGTGTCAACCTAAAATGAAGCAATTAAAAAGAGTCCCCGAATTCGTACGTTTTATCTTGGTAGGAGTTTTTGCAACCGCCTTGCACTACGGCATATACCTCCTGCTTCAAAGGCTCATCAATGTCAACATAGCCTACACCCTCGGTTATGCACTCAGCTTCATCGCCAATTTCTACCTTACCGCCTACTTTACATTCGGTAAAAAACCGTCATGGGGAAAGGCTTTCGGTTTTGGCGGAGCACATTTATTCAACTACCTGCTACACATCGGGCTACTGAATATATTTCTTTGGTTGGGACTGCCGAAACCCTTCGCCCCTGTTCCCGTATTCGTCATCGCCATTCCGGTCAACTTTTTATTGGTACGTTTTGTTTTCAAACGGCACGGCTGATGTTTTCAAGGCAATATTGTTCAAAACTTCTTTAAAAGTAATATATTTGCGAAGTATTTATCATACATATTTATGAAATGAAGAAAGTAACCCTACTGATTCCGGTCTATAATGAAGAAGCCATGCTCCCCACCTTGTATCAACGCTTAATAGAACTTGTCAAGCGCAACGACACCTACGAGTGGGAAATCTTATTTATAAACGACGGCAGCAGTGACAGGACGCTGGATGTTATCCGCCAACTCAGGCAGACGGACAGCAGGGTGAACTTCGTAAACCTTTCACGCAACTTCGGCAAAGAGATAGCCATGCTGGCAGGTTTTGACTATACAACCGGCGATTGCTGTGTAGTAATGGATGCCGATTTGCAAGATCCCCCCGAACTTGTAGACCGGATGCTGCAATACTGGGAAGAAGGGTATGACGACATCTATGCCAAACGCCGCAACCGCGGAGAGGAAAGCTGGGTGCGCCGTCGGCTGTCACTCGCCTTCTACAAAATTCTGCAGAACATGAGCCGGATAGATATTCTGCCAAATGTAGGCGACTTCCGTTTGCTCGACCGCCGCTGCGTATTGACACTAAGACGCCTGCGCGAACAGGAGCGGTACACCAAAGGACTGTTTTGCTGGATAGGCTATCAAAAGAAAAGCATAGAATTCGACCGGGGCGACCGCCTTGCAGGGCATTCATCTTGGAGTTTCTTCAAACTACTGAATCTGGCAATCGAAGGAATAACCTCTTCCTCTACCGCCCCCTTGCGCATCGCTACCGTATGCGGCATCATCTGTTCGATTTCCAGCTTTATCTATGCCATCTATTTTTTAATAAAGACTATCATTTACGGTGACCAAGCTGCCGGTTTCCCCACTTTAATCGTTGTCATCCTATTTTTAGGCGGTATTCAGCTGTTTTCATTGGGTGTTATCGGGGAATATATCGGACGTATCTTCAAAGAAACCAAAGGACGACCCACGTATATCGCATCAGACTATAATGAAAAGAAACTGGGATATGATGAATAGTATCTTAATGTACCTCTCCTTTCTAAAAGGAGTCAGGACTCTCTCTTTCTCTTTTTCCACAACTGATAGCTATTGATAATATTCTGCCACAGCACATACGATCCCGGTCCCACCGAAGAAAGCGGATTCAGATAAGTATAAGCCATCCAAATGGCAAGCACCGTATTTTTCTGTCCCAATGCCTGTCCGCCACTGATTCGTTCTTTGTAATGCCCGCCAATTCTCTTGCCTAAATAGAACTGGATGCAGCAGGTCGCCAAGCCCGCCAAAGCAATCAGAACTTCCACAAACACCGGCGCATCGCTATTCACCAATGAACGTACCGTCTGTCCGGACACGATGGCAAGCGCCACTGCCCACAAGTAGAAGGCAGCGTCATGAAAATCCAACAGAAAACGGTGGATGCGAGGTGCAAAAGCACGCAGGGCACAAGCCAGAAAAAATGGCAGCAGCAACAGCGGAAACACTTTGCTCAATATCTTCAGGAACGCTGCAAAAAAAGTGATGTCAGCATGAGGTTCCACCAAAGGGAATACCAGAGGCACGGCCATCGCCGCCAACAAATTGGACAATAGCGTATAAGTAGTCAGACTTGCCGCACTTCCGCCCAACTTACCCGTAATGACCGCAGCCGCAGTGGCAGTAGGACAGATAAGGCATACCATAGCCCCCTCAAAAACTTCCCGATACATCTCCTCCATCGGACAGCATATCAGCAAGGCCGCAACCACCAGACACGCAACCGCCTGAAACAGCAACAACCAACCGTGCCACGCTTTCGGCTTCAGTTCGCGCACCTCTACCTTACAAAAAGTCAGAAGCAGCTGTGCAAAAATCAGAGCCGGAGTAAGGAGGGCTATCAACCCGTTCAAACAGGGTTTGGCCGGTGCAAACAAAGGGATTCTCGCCAAGAAGAAATATCCCAAAGTACCGGCAAGCATTGCCAAAGGCAATGTCCAATTCTTTATAAAACGAAGAAGCATACCAGTATCTACCAATTAATATTTGCGTGCAAAGTTACGGATATTATCAATAAAAACGCATCTGAGGATTTCTTTTAGTCATATCCGCTACATTCTTTTTACCGTCTGTCCGGCAAGTATATAGATGTATACTACTATTTATCCTTTCTACAGATGTGTTCTTTTCATACAACAGCTGTTGTACGAAAGAAACAAAGCTGTTGTATGAAAAGAACACACCTGTGGAAAGAAAAGATATTAGTAAAGAAAGGGAGTAAAACTATAAGCGCAGATAACAAATACATGGAAAGCCGACTTTAAGACCATAGAAAAAGAAGCCGTTACAAACAAAACTTGAAAGCAAAGTGTAAGTTTTCTATAAAATTACACTACCTTTGCCAATTGAAAAAGACCTTTGCATTATCTTTGCAACGATTTTTATATGAAACTATATAAACGATACATATTATATATAGGTATTTGCTTGGGGCTGCTCACTTCTCCTTTTTGTAGCGGCAGTGCTGAAGCGAAGGATTTTGTTGTCGTTATCGATGCCGGACACGGGGGACACGACCCCGGCGCCATCGGCAAGATTTCCAAAGAAAAGAATATCAACCTGAATGTTGCACTCAAACTCGGCAAACAGATACAAAAGAATTGTCCGGACGTAAAGGTTGTCTATACCCGTACACGAGATGTCTTTATCCCGCTGAACCGGCGTGCGGAGATTGCCAACGACGCCAAAGCCGACCTTTTTATCTCAATCCATACCAATGCGCTTGCCAAAAACCGCACAGCCAAGGGTGCGTCCACTTGGACGTTAGGTCTTGCCAAATCGGATGCCAACCTCGAAGTGGCCAAACGGGAGAACTCGGTTATTCTTTATGAAAGCGATTATAAGACACGCTATGCAGGATTCAATCCCAATTCCGCCGAATCTTATATCATCTTCGAGTTCATGCAGGACAAGTATATGTCGCAAAGCGTACATTTGGCCTCGCTCGTGCAGAAACACTTCCGCAATACCTGCCGACGGGTAGACCGGGGCGTACACCAAGCGGGGTTTCTGGTTCTGAAAGCCAGCGCCATGCCAAGCATTCTGGTTGAGTTAGGCTTTATATCTACCCCTGAAGAGGAACGCTACCTAAACACGGAGTCCGGAACCGCCACTCTTGCCAACGGAATTTTCCGTGCCTTCCTCACCTATAAGCGTGAGCAGGAGATACGATTGAACGGAAGCAGCCAGACCATTCTGCCGGAAGACATACCGCAGCCGGAAGAGGAAAAAGAAACCGCTCCGCCTGCCGGCACAACGCCGAAAACAGAAGAAAAAACCGTTGCCGCACAAACAGAAGATAATGGCCCTGTGTTTAAGATACAGATACTCACATCCTCCCGTCCGCTGGCCAAGAACGACAAGAGGCTAAAGGGACTGAAAAATGTGGATTATTACCAAGAAGGCGGCCTGTACAAATATACGTATGGCGCATCTTCCGATTACAATAAGGTGCTGCGTACCAAACGCTCTATTACGGCACAGTTTAAAGACGCTTTCATCATAGCCTTTAAAAACGGCAAGAAAATGAATGTAAACGCTGCCATCAACGAATTTAAAAACAAAAAGAAATAAATAGAATACATCATGAAGTATATTACCAAAGAAGTCAGAATAGGAATTGCAGGAATAGCTGCGCTCTGCATATTAGTATATGGCATCAATTACCTGAAAGGCATTAATATGTTCAAGCCTTCCAGCTATTTCTACGTTAAGTTTCATAATGTCAACGGGCTCACCAAATCAAGCCCCGTCTTTGCCGACGGTTTCCGCGTAGGTATCGTGCGCGATTTGTATTATGATTATACCCAACCCGGAAAGGTGGTTGCGGAGATAGACGTCAATACTGACCTGCGCATCCCCAAAGGAAGCACTGCCGAATTGACGGCGGAAATGTTAGGCGGCGTCAAGATGAATCTTCTCCTTGCCAACAATCCGCGTGAGAAATATCAGATAGGCGACACGATTCCCGGTACTCTCAACAACGGGATGATGGAAAAAGTAGCCACCATGATGCCGCAATTGGAAAAGATGTTGCCCAAGCTGGACTCTATCCTCGGTTCTTTGAATATGGTGTTGGCAGACCCCGCCATCCCTGCCACTCTGCACAACGTGCAGAACCTCACAGCCAACTTGGCCGTAACCAGCGGACAGCTGCAAACACTGATGAACAAGGATATTCCACAGCTCACAGGAAAGCTGAATACCATTGGGGATAACTTTGTACTCATTTCCAACAATTTAAAAGAGATAGACTACGCAACGGCCATGCAAAGCATAGACTCGACGTTGGCTAACGTAAAAATGATTACAGACAAATTAAACCGTAAAGACAATACAGTAGGATTATTACTGAACGACCCTTCACTTTACAATAATCTGAATGCCACAACAGCAAATGCGGCGAGCTTGTTGGAGGACCTGAAATCCCACCCCAAACGCTACGTCCACTTCTCTTTATTCGGCAAGAAAGATAAGTAGAAAAATCTGTTTATATAGATTTTGTCTAAATAGCAAGGACAATCTGTCATGGAAGAGAAAGTCCTTGATAGGTCTGTGTATAGAGTAAAAAAGAGGTTTATATATACTCCGTGCTCAAAGAGTACGCAGCCCCGCAAATAGAAGATAACACACTATATTACAAGCTATTATATAAAAGCAAGAGCTTCTTCAAAGGCATAGTTTTCATATATTTCGATAAGTAGCTGAAAGTAAAGAGATTATTATTTTCTTGAAAAACACAAGAAAAAAGAGATTTGTTTTTCTCAAATAAGATTGCCAATTTTGCAAACGTAGAAGTTTTGCTTAATTAATAAATGTATCAGTAGCCGTTATGAGTGAACAGGATCATGTCGGATTGTGGAACCGCTGTCTTGAAATCATTAGAGACAATGTTCCGGAACAGACATATAAAACTTGGTTTCTCCCCATTATTCCCTTAAAATATGAGGACAAAACGCTCGTTGTACAAGTTCCCAGCCAGTTCTTTTATGAGTTTCTGGAGGATAAATTTGTAGACTTGTTGCGTAAGACCCTTTATAAGGTAATCGGTGAGGGAACAAAGTTGATGTATAATGTTATGGTGGATAAGAGTTCACGGCCGGAGAAGACCGTAAACTATGAATCTACCCATCGCACTATTATACCACAAAAACAAACGATAGACAAGGCTATTCCACAAATGCCTGTTCCCGATTTAGACCCGCATCTGAATCCGGAATACAACTTCGACACATTTATTGAAGGATATAGCAACAAACTTTCTCGCAGCGTTGCAGAAGCAGTAGCGCTGAACCCTGCCAAAACGATATTCAATCCGTTGTTTTTATACGGGGCATCAGGCGTGGGAAAAACTCACCTTGCCAATGCCATCGGTACAAAAATCAAGGAACTGTATCCGGAGAAACGGGTATTATACGTATCTGCACATTTGTTTCAGGTACAATACACCGATTCCGTGCGCAACAACACGACCAACGACTTCATCAACTTCTACCAAACAATTGATATATTGATTATTGATGATATTCAGGAGTTCGCAGGCGTTACCAAAACGCAAAATACGTTCTTCCACATTTTCAATCATCTGCATCAGAACGGAAAACAGCTTATCCTGACATCAGACCGCGCTCCCGTGTTGCTTCAAGGCATGGAAGAACGCTTGATTACGCGTTTCAAATGGGGAATGGTGGCGGAACTGGAAAAGCCGACAGTAGAATTACGCAAGAACATTCTGCGCAACAAGATACATCGCGACGGTTTGCAATTCCCGCCGGAAGTTATCGACTATATAGCCGAAAATGTAGGCAACAGCGTCCGTGACTTGGAGGGTATCGTCATTTCCATCATGGCTCACTCCACCATATACAATAAGGAGATTGACTTGGATTTGGCGCAACGCATCGTACGCAAGGTTGTGAACAGCGAAAGCAAAGCCATAACCATCGACGACATTATCACTACCGTATGTAAGCACTTTGGCTTGGAAAATGCCGCCATACATACCAAATCGCGTAAGCGCGAAGTGGTGCAAGCACGTCAGATAGCTATGTACTTGGCAAAGAACCATACAGACTTCTCCACAGCCAAAATAGGTACATTAATCGGTAACAAAGACCATGCTACCGTGTTACACGCCTGCAAAACCATTAAACAGCTAAAAGAAGTGGATAAATCATTCCGCGCTGAAATTGATGAGATTCAGGCGGAATTGAAAAAAGGAAACTGAATTTAAGCATAAGGCATAAGTAAACATAAAAAAATAGTATCTGTCATTCAGAGCGAAGCGAAGAATCTCTTCTCTTTATGTATGCAAAAAGGGAGTAGATTCTTCGCTTCGCTCTGAATGACAGATACTATAAGTCAATTATGTGCGTTTACTTATGAATTTATCCATAAATTTACCCATGAATTTACTTATGAAAAACGTAGCATAACAATTATACTTCATCTAAAATCCTTGTTCCTTCATTACTTTCCAAAGATTTTCGGACATCGCTTCGCTATCTTTCTTTGTATAACGTACGTCCGTAAAGACTTGGGCCAGTGTTTCTTTGTTATTTTCAATTACAAACTGTTTGTTTTCAGGCAAAGACTCCTTATAAGCATACAGGCGGTCAATAGCTTCCGGGGTGTAGTCGTGATAAGTTTCCTCGTGGACAATAGCTTCCAAAGGCAGGCGGTCTACTTGTGCGGGAGTTTCCGCAGGCCAACCCACCGTAACAGTGGTAATAGGAAAAACCAGTTCCGGCAATTCCAACGCTTCGATAATCATTTGGGGATTATAGGTAGTAGTACCCAAATAACAGATACCCAATCCTTTTTCCTCGGCTGCAACACAGAAGGTTTGCGCCGCTAATAAAGTATCTACGGCTCCGGTGACAAACCATTCAAAGTTGTCATATCCCGGCTCCGCCTTGCGCAGTTCACACCATTTACTAAAACGGCGTAAGTCTATACAAAACGTAAGAACTACCGGTGCCGTCTGCACCATAGGCTGATTGAAATGTGCCGGCGCCAACTTGGCTTTACGTTCGGCATCACGGGTTACAATCACACTATAAACCTGCATATTCCCAACCGTAGAAGCACGAAAAGAGGTTTCAAGCAAATCATTTAACAAATCAGAAGAAATATCTTTCTGCTGATATTTACGAATAGTTCTCCTTTGTTTTAAGCTTTCCATTCTTTCTTTTTTTTGCAAATATATAAAAAGAAACACAGAATATCATTTAACAGCTCCAAATATATTCTGTCATGTTTGCTAAAAAGAATAAACCTATTGCACAATAAGTCTACACCCGATTTTCTTTTTGGAAAACTTTTTATCCATTCAAAAAAGTTATTTTTATGAAAATCAAACTATTAACTTTTCAAATCGGTAAACTTGCATTCGGTTAATAAAAACATCTCTTTTTATTTTGCTATAACAAAAAACATTCATAGATTTGCAAACACATTTGTTAGCGATAAGTACAACTTCTACACTTTTACTTATTTACAATTAAATCTAAGAGATATTGCATCGTGGAAAAGAAAATTTATTCTTATGACGAAGCCTACGAAGAATCTTTACGATACTTTCAAGGTGACGAACTGGCTGCAAGGGTTTGGGTGAACAAATACGCAGTCAAAGACTCTTTCGGAAATATTTACGAGAAGTCTCCGGAAGACATGCATTGGAGAATAGCCAATGAGGTAGCCCGCATTGAGGCTAAGTACCCTAACGCACTAAGTTCCGAAGAGCTCTTCGGCTTGTTGAACCACTTCAGATACATCGTTCCGCAAGGAAGTCCGATGACCGGTATCGGCAACAACTATCAGGTAGCTTCCCTTTCCAACTGTTTTGTGATAGGCGTAGACGGTGAAGCCGATTCTTACGGTGCAATCTTTAAAGTAGACGAAGAACAAGTACAGCTGATGAAACGCCGCGGCGGGGTAGGACACGACCTGTCACACATCCGTCCCAAAGGCTCTCCTGTAAAAAACTCCGCTTTAACTTCAACCGGATTGGTTCCTTTCATGGAGCGCTATTCCAACTCCACCCGCGAAGTTGCCCAAGACGGCCGTCGTGGAGCGTTGATGTTGAGCGTATCCATCAAACATCCTGACTCGGAAGCATTTATAGATGCGAAGATGACAGAAGGCAAGGTTACGGGTGCCAATGTTTCCGTAAAGCTGACCGATGCCTTCATGCAAGCCGCCATTGACGGCAAACCATTTGTACAACAGTACCCCATTGATGCAACGGAACCTGTATTCCAGAAAGAAATCAGCGCAACAGATTTGTGGAAGAAAATCGTGCACAACGCATGGAAGTCCGCCGAACCCGGTGTACTCTTTTGGGACACAATCCTAAAGGAATCCGTACCCGATTGCTATGCAGACTTGGGCTACCGCACCGTATCCACCAATCCTTGCGGTGAAATTCCTTTGTGCCCTTACGATTCCTGCCGTTTGCTGGCCATCAACTTATATTCATACGTAGTCAATCCGTTTAAGCCGGATGCTTACTTCGATTTCGACCTGTTTAAGAAACACGTAGCGCTGGCGCAACGCATCATGGACGACATCATCGACCTCGAGTTGGAGAAGATTGAACGTATCATGGCAAAAATTGATGCCGACCCCGAAAACGAAGATGTGAAACATACTGAAAGCGTTTTGTGGCAGAAGATATACAAGAAGAGCGGCCAGGGGCGTCGTACCGGTGTAGGCATCACCGCCGAAGGTGATATGCTTGCAGCATTAGGATTGCGTTACGGAACGGAAGAAGCAACTGAATTTGCAGAAAAAGTACACAAGACAGTAGCGCTGAGCGCATACCGTTCTTCCGTAGAGATGGCAAAAGAACGCGGTGCTTTCGAGGTGTACGACAGTGAGCGCGAAAAGAACAATCCGTTCATCAACCGCTTGCGCGAGGCTGACCCCGAACTGTATGAGGAAATGAAGAAATACGGACGTCGCAACATTGCCTGTCTCACCATTGCACCGACAGGTACAACAAGTCTGATGACGCAGACTACTTCCGGCATCGAACCCGTATTCCTGCCCGTCTACAAACGCCGCCGCAAAGTCAATCCGAACGACTCCAACGTACACATCGATTTCGTTGACGAAACCGGAGACGCTTTTGAAGAATACATTGTATTCCACCCCAAGTTCGTGACTTGGATGGAAGCACAAGGATACGACCCCGCCAAGCGCTATACACAGGAAGAAATAGACGCACTGGTTGAAAAGTCACCTTATTACAAAGCGACTTCCAACGACGTGGACTGGCTGATGAAAGTCAAGATGCAGGGACGCATCCAGAAGTGGGTAGACCATTCCATCAGCGTCACCATTAATCTGCCGAACGATGTGGACGAAGAACTGGTAAACCGCCTGTACGTCGAAGCATGGAAATCCGGCTGCAAAGGTTGTACGGTCTATCGCGACGGTTCGCGCTCGGGCGTACTGATTTCCGCCAAGAGCGAAAAGAAGGAGGAACTTCCGCCGTGCAAACCGCCTACGGTTGTAGAAACCCGCCCGAAAGTACTTGAAGCCGACGTTGTACGCTTCCAGAACAATAAGGAAAAATGGGTGGCATTCGTCGGTCTGCTGGACGGACATCCTTACGAAATATTCACCGGTCTTCAAGATGACGACGAAGGTATCATCCTTCCAAAGAACGTGTCGACAGGGCACATCATCAAGAACGTCGACGAAAGCGGCAACAAGCGCTACGACTTCCAGTTTGAGAACAAACGCGGTTACAAAGTCACCATCGAGGGACTGTCCGAGAAGTTCAACAAAGAATACTGGAACTATGCCAAACTCATCTCCGGCGTATTGCGCTACCGTATGCCTATCGAGCAGGTTATGAAGTTGGTAAGTTCACTGCAGCTGGACAGCGAAAATATCAATACATGGAAGAACGGCGTGGAACGCGCATTGAAGAAATACGTAATGGACGGAACGGAAGCCAAAGGCAAGAAATGCCCGAACTGCGGCAATGAAACGCTGGTTTATCAGGAAGGCTGCCTCATCTGTACCACTTGCGGTGCATCCCGTTGCGGATAAGCCCCGGCAAGCACAAACGTTTGCATAGGAATTTAAACGAGATAGCTGACAATAGCTGCATGATTATGAGGAATATTTTTTATACTTGCATAATCATTGCAGCTATTGTTATTTCTAAATCTAATATATATGACTTTATCATTTAATATCGAGTACAGAACCAATTGGGGTGAAGAAGTCAGAGTTTTAGGCTCCATTCCTGAACTCGGAAACGAACATCCCGACAAAGCACTTCCGCTACAAACCGTAGACGGTATTCACTGGACCGCAGAAGCAAACATTGCAGTGCCGGAAAACGGGCTTGTCCAATACAGCTATTATATTTTCCGCGATGGTAGCCCCATACGTGCAGAGTGGAAAAACCTGCCCCGTACGCTTTATCTCTCCGGGACCTCCAAGAAGATTTACCGGATACAGGATTGCTGGAAAAACCTGCCGGAGCAACAATACTTTTACACCTCCGCCTTTACGGAATCACTCTTGGCACACCGCGAACGCAGCGCCGCCCCCAAAGGGCATAAGAAAGGATTGCTGATAAAGGCATATGCTCCCTGTATCGACAGCGACCACTGTTTGGGTATCTGTGGAAACCAACCGACATTCGGAGACTGGAATCCCGACAAAGCCATCCTTATGAGCGATGCCAACTTTCCGGAATGGCAGATAGAAGTGGATTCCTCCAAAATCAAATTCCCGTTGGAATACAAATTCATCTTGTACAATAAGAAAGAACGCCGTGCCGTTTGCTGGGAAAACAACCCGAACCGATATATGGCAGACCCGCAAACAGGCGCCAACGAAACACTGGTTATCGGCGACCGCTATGTCTACTTCAGCCTTCCCGCTTGGAAAGGTGCAGGCGTTGCCGTACCCGTATTCTCACTCCGCTCCGAGAAGAGTTTCGGCGTAGGCGATTTCGGCGACCTCAAACGTATGATAGACTGGGCGGTAAGCACCCGGCAGAAGGCTGTACAGATTCTGCCCATCAACGACACCACCATGACGCATACGTGGACGGACTCTTATCCTTACAACAGTATCTCCATTTATGCCTTCCACCCGATGTATACCGACCTGAAACAGCTGGGTACATTGAAAGATAAAAAGGTTATGGCAGAATTCAACAAACGTCAGAAAGAACTGAATGCCCTGCCCACGGTCGATTACGAAGCGGTCAACAAAACCAAATGGGAGTATTTCCATCTCATCTTCAAGCAAGAAGGAGAAAAAGTGCTGGCTTCGGTAGCTTTCCGTGAATTCTTCGAGTCCAACAAGGAATGGTTGCAGCCATATGCCGTATTCAGCTACCTGCGCGATGCTTACAAAACCCCCAACTTCCGTGAGTGGCCCAAATACAACAGCTACGATGTCAAAGAGATTGAAAAGCTATGCCAACCGGAGTCTGCCGATTATCCGCATATCGCCATCTACTATTACATCCAGTTCAACCTGCACCTGCAACTGCTTGCCGCCACCGAACACGCACGCGCCAACGGTGTGGTATTGAAAGGCGACATCCCCATCGGCATCAGCCGCAACAGCGTAGAGGCATGGACAGAACCCCACTATTTCAACCTGAACGGACAAGCCGGCGCTCCGCCCGATGACTTCTCCGTAAACGGACAGAACTGGGGATTCCCCACTTACAACTGGGATGTCATGGAGAAAGACGGTTATGCCTGGTGGATGAAACGTTTCCGCAAAATGGCGGAATACTTCGACGCCTATCGCATCGATCATATTCTCGGTTTCTTCCGAATTTGGGAAATTCCCATGAATGCCGTACACGGCTTGTTGGGGCAATTTGTACCCGCCCTGCCTATGACGCGCGAGGAGATAGAGAGCTATGGACTACCCTTCCGCGATGAATTCCTGAAACCGTACATACACGAGTACTTCCTCGGACAGATGTTCGGCCCACATACCGATTACGTAAAGCAGACCTTCATCGAACCGACGGACACTTGGGAAATCTACCGGATGCGTTCCGAATTCGACACCCAACGTAAGGTGGAAGCCTACTTTGCAGGCAAGACGGATGAAGACAGCATTTGGGTACGCGACGGTCTGTATGCGCTTATCAGTGACGTACTGTTTGTGCCCGACCGCCACGACCCGCACAAGTATCACCCGCGCATCGGTGTGCAGCACGACTACATCTACCGTTCGCTGAACGATTGGGAAAAGGCAGCTTTCAACCGCCTGTACGATCAATACTACTATCACCGCCACAACGAATTCTGGCGTGAGCAAGCCATGAATAAACTGCCGCAGCTGACGCAATCTACCCGGATGCTGGTATGCGGTGAGGATTTGGGTATGATTCCCGATTGCGTGGCATGGGTGATGAATGACTTGCGCATCCTCTCTTTGGAAATACAGCGTATGCCCAAAGACCCGGCACAAGAGTTCGGGCATCCGGACTGGTATCCGTATCGCTCCGTCTGTACCATATCCACACACGATATGTCCACGCTACGCGGCTGGTGGGAAGAAGACTTCCTGCAAACACAACGCTACTACAACACTATGCTCGGACATTACGGTGCCGCACCTGCGGTTGCCACTCCCGAACTTTGCGAGGAGGTAGTGCGCAAGCATCTGTACAGCAATTCCATCCTTTGCATTCTTTCCTTGCAAGACTGGTTGTCGATGGACGGAAAATGGCGTAACCCGAATGCACAGGAAGAGCGTATCAACGTACCTGCCAATCCGCGCCACTACTGGCGTTGGCGTATGCACCTGACACTGGAACAACTGATGAAAGCCGAAAGCTTGAATGAGAAAATAAAAGAGCTGGTTGTACAAACCGGACGGTAAACGGAATTTTCTCTAATAATAAAGTGACGTATCAAAACAGAGGGGGTGTGTCAAAATGTAAAAGCCCTATCATTCTGTCATTCTGAACAAAGTGAAGAATCTCTTCTCTGCATACATAAGAGAGGAGATTCTTCATCGCAAGATTCTCTGAATGACAGAATGATAGGGCTTTTACATTTTGATACATTCAGTCTATTTTGACATATCATCACTCTATTTTTGTATTTTAGAGTGAGCATACCCTATAAACAAAAATTCCCCGCGTTTCACAACGCAGGGAAAGCAAACAAACAAATCACTATACTTCCGAATTAAATCAGAACACTTTCCTTATTGACTCAAAAAGTATAGTTCTATATAAAAGAGTGTGTATAAACACACTCTTTTTTCTAAAATATTATTCTTACTCTAATCCAAAAACAACAGCGCCTTCCATACCGTTTGCAATAGTAACACCGGAATCAACATTACACTTATTCGTGCCACGTCTGTCTATCACGAAATACGGCAAACGAGGAGTATCGGACTCTCCTACAAGTTCATACAACTTGGTAGTTCCTTTCAGGTTTATCATATTATAATCGGAACGAGCATCAACACTAAACTGACGATTATAGTCCGTATTCGGATTGGTACGGGAATAAATATCCGTATCGATAATGTTCACTGTTGTATAGTCTGCCATATGCACATCATCATCACGATTCAATACTATCGCTCCAAATTCTTCAGTTGGTCCTTGAAAATAATTGCGCCCTACCAAAACAGATTTTGACACCGTAATTTCATTATAAGAATTACGGACATTGAAAGCACAACGACCATCCATATAGGAATCAGTTACGTTTGCTATAAGCTGACCACCAAAGAATGTCTGGTTTACGGCATAATAATAACCTTCTATTGATGACTTATTTCTAATAATCAAGTCGTGCTTACCAGTCATATTATAATAATTAATACCACGAGAGTAAGAACGCCCCATAAACGCATTTACTTGTCCGGCATCATATGCCGCATTTCCAATAGCTGTTGCATTAGCACGAATACTCGTTGCATCCAATAAAATATAAGGAGAAGAAGCCACCTCAGAGTTTGCATTACCTCCGATAGTTATTCCACGAATTGACTTGCCGGTAGTCACAACATTAGAGCCATACAGTTCAAGATGAGGATTAAGACCAATACATTGTATTCCACAAGAAGGATCTATTTTTTGTTCGGTATTTGTAATAGTAGAATTACTCAATTTCACCCGTAAATCATCACCCATCACATTAAATGTACCTTCTCCACCTGATGTCAGCTTCAAATTATTAATCTCCACATTTTGTGAAACAAACATTGGTTTAATAAGTTCGGACGTCCCTTTAAAGTCAAGCGTTCCGCTAACAGGCTGGTCAATCAAGATTTGCTCATAACCGGTAACGTTGTCCGCCAACAGATTGTCTACATCTTGTTGAGAAGATACACAACGATAGATATGGCTATTCCAACCAGATTCCTTTTGTATTTCGGAAACTTTACCATACAATCTTACCCCACCCTTCTTCAAAATCAGTTTAGTAATAGTTAATTCACTACTAACAATCAATGTATTCTCTGCAGTAGTAGCGGTAAGCTGTGCTATACTTGTTCCGGTAGCGGTGAAAGTTGTTTTTTCTGAATTAATTTCAACTTCACTCGCTGTAGATACGTTTACAGTCACTTCTTTTAAAACTGCCGTATTACTTTCTGTCGTTGTTGCATTCGCTATTACAACCTTCTTCGTAGTTGCAGGAATTGTTACCGACCGTGGTGTAGTAGCGTCTTCACTGGCAGCCAATACCGGCATCTCTACTTTTACAGGTTCAGACGAACCTACTGAATTTATCGCTTCTTCTGTCAGTACCACATTGGCATGCGTTTTCAAAAGATTGGTTACTTCAGCCACACTTTTTGCTTCCGCAATCTCATGGCTGATGTCGGGAGTGCTAAAGACAGGTTCTACCGTCACTGTAAACTTACCACCTACCGTCATCAAGTTACCGGTAACATTGGTTTTATAGTTACGTCTGATAGGTATGTTTACCAATGATTTATCAGTGATTTTAGAACCATCAGCCTTATGCACACTCAAAGTCATATTTACCGGATAATCTTTGCTATTATCTTTGGGAGCGAAAAGATAATCAAGGGTCAGATTACCGTCAGCATCTACTACATCAGCCGTAGCATAATAAGCCTGTTCAGTCTGTTCACCTTGCACCTCACCCGTAACCGCATTGAAACCTTTATATATTTTTGCAAATACCAGTTGCGCACCTTTTGGCTTCAACGCATCCGACTTAATATCATTAATATCGGTAGTCTTGATATTCAATTGACCGAAAGGACGGGTTAACGAAACATTCAGAGAGAAAGCCTTGTTAACCTCCATCGATTTACTAACAAAGAAAGCATCACGCGTGTCGTCCTTGCTACTTCCATAGTAATTGCCTGTCATTGTAATGTTATTCAGACCATTAGCAGTATTGTAGTGATTATCCAACTTGATGTTCTCATCGGAAGAATTATCAACCACATTATCTGCCCAAAACACAAAGTTATAGGTTTGTGAAGTAACCAAGCGTATATCAAATGTAGCTGCCTTACCCACTACTTTGGCAATACTGCGTGTATAAAGCACATCATTCAAATAGACCTCCAAGATACAGCGATTTACCTTTGAGCCGTCTCCCGGTTGCGGCTCCCCTCCTGCACGCGTATTGACAGATTCATTACCACCGGACACTTGTACACTGAAAGATACCGGCACTTCACTACCGTCTCCCCCATTCACCAGCTCATCATTTTGACAGGCTGTGAAAACCAACAAGATAATACTTGTCGCTAATAACAATAAGTTTTTCATACAAGATATAATTCTATTTGGTTTTTACTTATAATCACTCCAACCGGTATACTTGCCGAACTCACCACCATTGATGATGATATTTTTGTTTACACTGTCATAATAAGCCGGAGTTACATCTAAATTGCCATTGAAAGTACCGCTATTAACAATAAGTTTACCGTTCTTCTTACCATTGTTACCACTAAATTCAACCTTTCCGTTAATAATACTACCGCCATTTACAGTAACAACTACACCTGCATACGAACTAAAAGAACATACATCGAAAGCAAACTTGCCAGTACCGGCATTTATCGTACTATTATTGATTGTACAGCTTTCATTATTGTTGGATACTACATAATCCGCTTTAAGAGCTTCAACTGTAACATTATCCAAAAGCAATTCGCTATAATTTTGAATCATTATACGCTCATTATCACTTTGCAATTTTCCATTTCTGAAAGTAACTTTAGACCCCTTCAGCAACTGGCAGCTATTGGTTTTAGTACCTTCCGAACCAACAGTAGGATTAGCTAACGTAAGTGTATGCTGATTCAAATCTATATCTACTACTTGTCCGTTATTGGTTACAAAACCTCCGCAAGATTTGTCAGCTGTCATTTTCACCTTAACATTGGCATTAGCGCCAAGATAGCCAAGTAAGCTGGCATCAGAGAACGTTCCGCCCGTAACGGTTACATTCTGTTGGAAATTACTCTTTTCTTTGAGGAATATAAGGTCTTTTGCAGCTGTCAACTTTCCACCGCTGATATTCACTGTACAGTCTCCATATTTAGCGGAAACCATCAATGCGGTATTAACCTTACCGCCTGTACCATCACTCCAATCTCCTGTATCACCTGTACCCAAGCTACAAATATCCGCAGTTCCGGAAATATTCAATATACCGCGTTGGATACATACACCACCTGCCGCACCGACAATAGTTCCACCGGAAATCGTTGTTTCACCAGCGTGAGGCAAATAGAGCACATAGTCTGACGTAGAAACCAGCTCACCACCTTCTATTTTGATTATACTATTTTTTGTCTTATCAATACCATTACCGCCAACAGCACACCAACCGACTTCTATTCTACCTCCTTTCATGGTAAAGTCACCACCATCGGAGACGATTATACCGTACTGTCCATTAGCTGCCGCATTATTTCTGACAGCATAAATAGTTCCACTCAGCATTTCCAAGAAAGCATTTTCACCATCAACAACAACTACTCCGTTGCCATCTGTAGCACTATTATAGTCTTTGCTTCCTATAATTTTACCATTACCCTTGCTGTCTTTCAGTGTCAACTGACCCTGTACGGTAATGCTGCCTATTCCCGGAGTACCGGAAATGGGGCTACTATTAGCAGCTGTAATCGTATAACCGTTCAAATCCAGTGTTGCAACCTTATTGACAGGAACAACGACGCTTGCATTCGTTATATCGGCATCTTCTTTCAACGTATAAGCCTCACCCTTAGCAAGGGCTTCTTTTATGGCAATGGCTTCTTCCGAAGCAATCACTGTAAAACCACTTAAATCAGTAGGAAGCGTCGCTTGGTCGGAGGCTATGATATAGGCTGTACCTTGATAGCTGCTTCCCTTAGAAATACTACCTATCTTACCGTTACCAATTACTTTAACGTTACCGGCATTCACCGTCAAGCTCGTTACTTCAACACCCGCTCCGATGACAAGAGTATTGGGAGCAGTACCGGCTGTAACACTCGCATATTTTGTTCCATTCAAATAAACAGTGGTTTCCGCTGCTTCAATCACAAGTGCTGCATTGGCATTGGGTATAGTAATGTTCAATACTTTAGGGACATTGCTACCTGAAGATGAATTTGTATCATACTGAATCGTTATCTGTTTATCTGTTGTCGGCAAGGTGATAGACAATTCTCTGTCGGCAGCAGATGATTTCGGCAATGAAATAGTAGTTTCTGTAGTCGGAGCTTCCGTCACCACTACATTGTCACACTCAGCTAAAGCTGCCGCAACTTCCGATACGGTAGCCACTTCCTTCACCTTTATTTCAATATTATCTTTATTAAATGCAGGCTTCACTTCCACATTAACCTCTCCGGACACTGTCAGCAACTTGCCGCTTACATTGGTTTTATAGTTACGCTGGACAGGAATAGACGTCAAATCTTTTGATGTAATACTCGTTGACCCGTCTTCTTTATAAGTAGTAAGCGTTATATCCAACGGCAACTGCCCGGTACTTGGAGCAAGAATATAGTCCAAAGTCAATGTACCGTCTTGAGCATTAACCACCGATACAGGAGCTTGATAAGAAAGTTTTTGAGCGCCTGATGCATCTCCACTCAAAGCATTAAATGCTGTATACAAATCTGTTTTGAAAGTTAACGAAGCCTTAGCCGGTTTCAATTCCGACTTGGTGGTAGGAATATCCGCCCAATCAGTAGTCTTGATATTTAACTGGCCAAACGGACGAGTTAACTTAATGTTTTCCGTAAAAGCAGCTGTCACCGTTTTCTCCATAGTGCAGAAAAAAGCATCCCGTGTTTCATCATTACCGGTATAACCCGATGTGAAAGTAATGTTTTTCAATCCGTCCGCACTAGTCGTTGTATAATGCAGATCGGAAGTAATCGCAGACGATGCATCAGCCACATGGTCTGCCCAAAATACAAATTGATAAGTCTGTGATGTCACCAGACGAATATCCGAGAATGTAACTGTTTTGCCGCTCATAGCCGCTATATGGCGTGTGCCATAAAGTTGGTCTCCCTGATAGATTTCCAAAATGCAACGGTTTACTGTTGTTCCGTCACCATTAGTTTTTGTCTCCGCCCGTGTAACAGCACCGTCGTCCGGTATCTGTACGTCAAAGGAAACGGACACTTCTTTGCCATCTCCATTCACCAACTCATCATTCTGACAAGCGGCGAACAAGAGCAGGATAATCCCTGCCATAAGTGAAAAATACTTTTTCATACTACTTGTTGTTTGTGAAACATTATTTATTTTGTTTATATCGAAAATCAAGGTATTACCACATTTATTTCGCCATTAAAGCTTGGGTCTACACCGATACTCGGATCAAAATCACGAGTTAAAAAAGCGTCTCTCACAGTCGTTATCTTGTTTCGTTCAATGGGTATCTCCACACCACCTATGCTGTTCACTTCCACCCCGTCTTTATTATAGATAATCATATCTACCGTAACGGCGGATTGTGCACCGTTCACCAATACATAGTCGAAAGCCAAACAAGCTTCCGTATCCGAAATGGATATAGGTACAGAGGAAAAGCTCACACCGGTATCTACTTTGTTAGGGCGATTAAGTGAGAGGTCGAAGCCCGTAGGGAAGTAACCGGAATAAAGCACCTTCAACGTAAGATCCTCTACATCGGTCGTACGGGATGTAGTTCTATCATCGGCTGCAATTTTGTTTTCCGTCTGTTTCAAATTATCAAAGTATTTAATGACATCCGTCGTCACCAGCATAATCTTTGCCAACGGGCGTTCCAACCGCATCTCCTCTCTGTGCTCAGTTTCCAAATCGCAATGATAGGAGGTGAGGTTGAGCGATACCTGTCCCGAAAAGACATCCTTGTAGTCAGTTCCGCCCACGTAATCGCCATTCAGCTTGATAGCCGAAAAGTCTTCGGTGCTATAAAAACAATCATCGGAAGTGCCTGCAGGTACAAAGTCGCGCCATGCCACCACACGATAGTTGCGGGCATGGAGGTCGCATTCCAAAGCGACTTCCCCCGTATAGCCCTCGGGATAGGTGAGCGTGCGGCGGAATTGCAAATTTTGGTCGTACTTGTCGTCGGCATAAACTTCCACCTGATAGCGCACTTCGTACGTATGTCCGTCGGCTGCACGCGTGGAAAATTCGGGAATATCAAAAGGAGTCATGTCTGCACCGGGCAACAGCACGATAGTAGTGTGCACAACCGTAGGGTCGACGCCACCGTCTTCGGGCAGTTCGTGTACACCGCAGGCTGTCAGTAAGAAAAGCGGCAGGCATAAGACAATGCTAAATACGCTATGGGCATACACCTTATTTATATATAGGGAGAATAAACGTTTCATCTGCGGCCTCCTTTCCAATCTATACGATAGCCAAACGAAACACCTACATGGTCTATTCCGAAGAAGTTCTTAGTGCGAGTATCCACATATGCCCCGTTGGGGATATTGAAAAAACGGTCGTAGTGCAAGTAAGCATAACCCAAGCCCAGAGAAAACTCCACGCACCAGCGGTGATGCTTGTCAAGCGGCAATCGATAGCCTGTGTCTACACCGATATTGAACAGGGGAGAATCCGCGTCACTGTCCTGATAGCGGTAAGTGCCGCCTTTTTTGGCATAGTTATAAGTAGCTACGCCCACGTGCGCACCGGCAAACAATCCGTCCACACGTTCAAACCAGTAACGCACCCCGGGCTGCACACAGAATGTACGCAACTTGCGATTGCCATAATTGAAAGGAGAATAGTAGACCGGCAGTACCACGGAAACCGCACGCGAGACATCATACTCTACCGCCATATTCATGGCCAGCATGCCCCACCCCACAGCATTGGTTTTCACCAGCAATGAATGATTGTTGCGATTGATACCTTTTCCGTTGTCCCATTGGGCGTATGCCGGGACAGAAAGAAAAGCCGATAATAAGAAAACGAGCATTCCTAGTCGCATAGCTTGTAATAACGCTCCCTACTCTGCATAGGCAGAAAGGTTAGCATACGTCCTTCCAAGCTCCCGCAAGGACCGGTTATCTAAAAACAGAAACGTGGAGCTGCGTGCTGTTTCTCCGATGAAGGCCCTAGGAAAGCCCGATAAGATGTAAACAGACAGCAGTCCCACGCTGTAAACGTGAGAATCCACTGTGCTGTCCTACATCTATCTAAATGAAAATTTCCTAGGTTTTCATCGAAGAGGACAAAGCACAACGCTTCTAATAATACTTTCTCTAAAAAATCAAACTTCAGTCGCCACTGAATTTTCCTCAAAGGTATAGAAATATTATTAAAAAGAAAAAACTCACGTCTTTTTTTTATCAAAATATTCGGCATTCACGCCCTGATTGTTGTAGAACAAAGATTTTATCCATATGTTTGTACTTTAAGAAATATATTCATTGAGCATGACCAGCTACATATTTTTAGACCGGATGCACTTCTTCGCCTATCATGGCGTTGGTGAACAGGAAACCATAGTAGGCAATGACTTTATCATTGATTTAAGACTAAAAACGGATATCACCCTCGCCGCAGAGACAGACGATGTGACAAACACGGTGAGTTATGCCGATGTGTATGAAGCAGTGAAGGAAGAGATGGCTATCCCTTCCAAATTATTGGAACACGTTTGCGGACGCATTGTAGAACGCCTGTTCCGCGATTTTCCTACCGTAGAAAGTATAGACCTGAAACTGTCCAAACGGAATCCGCCAATGGGAGCGGATATTGAAGCGGCAGGAGTAGAAATCAACGCAGAAAGAACTGCATAGAGCAAAGTTGTGCCATCGTGATGGCACAACTTTGCCTATTCGATGGCACAACCGTGCCAACCCAATGGCAAAACTGTGCCACCACGGTGGCACAAATCTAAATAGATGTTATTTCTTCCGTTTCCGTTTCTTTGCCGACTCCACCGCCTCGGCAACAACCGGTTTGTTTTCGAACCTCTTGGCATAGGTGCTATAATCGGGAACGGTACGTTCGTAAGTAGGGTCAATGAATAACGGACTCGAAATGATATGGTCTGCCGTACTGCGGTTGCAGCAGAACACAATGTTCTCCACCCCGGCAAGGCGCGTCAGGGCCTTGACGTCCGTATCGTGCGGCTGCAAAGTCATGGGGTCTGTAAAGAAGAAAAGATAATCTATCTCTCCGTCCACAATGCGCGAACCCATTTGCTGGTCACCGCCCAAAGGACCGGACTTGAGGATGGTAAAATCCCACTCCACATCGGGATGCTTCTCTTTCAGGGCTTCCAGAATAAGCGTTCCCGTAGTGCCTGTGCAATAGAATTTATGCCCCATCAATAACTCCGAATTCCAAAGTACCCATTCTATAAGGTCTTTCTTCATGGCATCATGCGCCACCAATCCAATCTTTCTAACCAATTTGTCCATAAGCAAGTAACTTTAAAAAATAAACAATCAGAAACAGATTACAGTTCTTACAAGCGGGAGAAGAGTCTCTTCCCATGCAGATAAAACTGTGCCAAGATACTGTTTTTTGCCCGTTCGGGGATTATCAGGAGGGATGTTTTTTTCAGATTCTCTTCGCGGGCTGCCGCAAACGAGGGACGGAGCGAATGGAAAGCACGACGTGCACGAATCACCGCCCACATATTTGAAAACTCGCCTTTCAGCAGAAAGTTCAGTGCCGCCACATAATCGAGCGCTGCACGCACGCGCATCACAGAAGCCAGTTCTTCCTGCGGCAGATTCTTATACAGCATTACAAGATTGTTACGGAAATTGAGAAAAGTCTTACGGGGATTCTCTTTCTTTAATGTTGCGCCGCCCACGTGGTAGACGGTACTCAGAGGCACACAGACCAACATCCGCCCACGGGCACGAAGCCGCCAGCACAGGTCTATCTCCTCCATATGGGCAAAGAAGCGTCCGTCCAGCCCGCCTGCATCTTGATAGTCTTTCTGACGGATGAACAGCGCAGCCCCCGTAGCCCAAAACACCGGAATGACAGTATCATATTGTCCGGTGTCACGCTCCACTACTCCCATTATGCGTCCCCGGCAAAAGGGATAACCGTAGCGGTCTATAAATCCGCCTGCAGCACCTGCATACTCAAACAGCTCCTTATGCCGCCAACTGCGTATCTTAGGCTGACACGCCGCCACTTCGGGATGTGCATCCATATAGCTTACAAGTGGCGCAAGCCAGTGCCCGGTCACTTCCACATCGGAGTTCAGCAGTACCACATATTCGGCGGACACTTGTTGCAAAGCCAAGTTGTAGCCTTCGGCAAATCCCTGATTACGGTCTAATATAATAAGGTGTACGGAAGGGAACTCCCGGCGAAGCATTTCAACGGAATCATCCGTCGAGCCGTTATCCGCCACATAGACCACCGCGCCATCCGCCTCGGAATAGCGCACCACGGAAGGAAGAAATGAGCGAAGCATTTCACATCCATTCCAGTTCAATATGACAACGGCTATCTTATCCATGTCTCACGGCATCCTCACGCTTTAGTTTCCAACGTTTGTGCGACCAGAACCAGTAAGCCGGTTCACGATGAATGGTTTGTTCCAGACGGCGGGCAAAAAGTTCCGTTATCTCCCCGTCAGCTGTTTCTTTGGGAGTTTCAGTTATCAAGTCAAATTGTACGTTGCAATATCCTCTGTCCTGTTTCTTCAGTTCACAATAAAACACAGGGAAGTCCATCAGTTTGGCTATGCGCTCGGCACCGTCCATGAAGCCGGTATCTTGATTCAGGAAAGTGGTCCAATAATGCGCCTCATTAATATTGGGAGACTGGTCGGTAATCATTCCTACCGCCACGCGCTTATTGTCACGACGCAGTTTTATAATTTCACGCGCCGTAGAATGTTTCGGCACATTGTAACCGCCGAAACGGGCACGAATGCGCTTGAACATCGCATCCAGATATCTGTTATGCAGCGGTTTGTAGATTTGCACCGGTATGTCTCCTTCCTGCATGACAGCGCCCATGCCTATAATCCATTCAAAATTCGCATAATGGGGAATGAGCAACACGATGCCGCCATGTTTTTCAATCATGGCAAGGAACTCTTCCTTATTCTCATACTTCATGCGGCGGCAAAGCTCTTCGAAAGACATACGCAGCATCTTTACCTCCTCCAGCATATAATCGCAGATGTAACGGTAGAACTTACGTTCTATCGCCCGTAACTCGGCTTCGGACTTTTCCGGAAATGCATTGCGCAGATTATTACGCACCACCCTTCGCCGGTAATGGGCAACGTGGTGCATCAAAAAGCAAAATCCGTCGGACAGCGCATAGAGCGCCTTGAAAGGCAGCAGTGCCAACAGCCACATACCCGCATAAGTCAGCCAATAGATTAATCTCGATTTCACTTCGCTAATTACTAATCACTTATCACTAAACCCTCATCACTCACCGCCAAGCACGCCCAAAAGCGCCGTGCCGTCTTCATTGAACTCGCCCATACGCACCGAAACCACTTGATTGTCCAGCGCATCATCATGCGGAACTTCCACCCGGATATAATTCGGAGTGAAGCCGTGCATCGGTGTTCCCGGCTTGGAGCGCTCCAACAAAACCGGCATCGTCTGTCCGATATGACGGGCATAGAACGCACGTGTCTTTTCCTCCGACAACTCCAGCAGAAGCTGGCTGCGCCTGTGTTTTTCTTCGGAAGATACCACATAGTCTATCTTTAAAGCCTGCGTACCCGGACGCTCGGAATAGCTGAACACATGAAGCTGCGTCACGTCCAAGCTCCGGATGAAACGGTATGCCTGTTCAAAGTATTCTTCCGTCTCTCCGCGCGTGCCTACAATCACATCCACCCCGATAAAAGCATCGGGCATCACTTCCTTTATCTTCTTCACCTTAGAAGCGAACAAAGCCGTGTCATACCGTCTGCGCATCAGCTTCAGCACTTCATCGCTACCCGACTGCAACGGGATGTGGAAATGGGGCATGAACCGTTTGGAACGGGACACGAACTCTATGATTTCATCCGTCAGCAGATTAGGTTCGATAGAAGAAATACGATAACGTTCGATACCCTCCACCTCGTCCAACGCTTTCACCAAATCAAAAAAGGTTTCACCCGTCGTCTTGCCGAAATCGCCTATGTTGACTCCGGTCAATACAATTTCCTTACCGCCTTCGGCCGCCGCCTGACGGGCCTGTTCCACAAGGGAAGCAATACTTCCGTTGCGGCTGCGCCCGCGGGCAAAAGGTATGGTGCAATAAGAACAGTAATAATCGCAACCGTCCTGCACCTTCAGGAAGAAACGGGTGCGGTCGCCGCGCGAACACGACGGAGCAAACGAACGTATATCTTTCAAAGCAGAGGTGTAAGCCTCGCCGCTTTCGTGTTTTTGCAAATCGCCCAGATACTGAAGCAGGTCTTTCTTTTGCTCCGCACCCAGAACCACATCCACCCCTTCTATCTTTGCCACAGCATCAGGCTTCAGCTGGGCATAGCAGCCCGTCACCACCACAAAGGCGCCCGGATGTTGCTTCACCAACCGATGGATAGCCTGACGGCACTTCTTGTCCGCCACCTCGGTCACCGAACAGGTATTAACCACACATATATCCGCTTTCTCTCCCTTGCGTGCCGTACGCACTCCTGCCTCCCGCAAAATCTTACCGATAGTCGAGGTTTCAGAGAAGTTCAGCTTGCAACCCAACGTATAGTAAACCGCTGTCTTATCTTGAAATATATTGGTATCTATCATGAGCCTAAATCACATTTTCACGACAAAGGTACACATTATTATTATATTTTTCCTACTTTTGCACAATTCATCAAAAAACGTGCAATGATACAAGAAAACTTTATCAAGCTATACGAGCATAGTTTCCGCGAGAATTGGGATCTCCCCTGCTACACCGATTATGGAGAAAACGAAAGCTACACCTATGGAGAAGTAGCGCAAGAAATTGCCAAATTGCACTTGCTGTTCAAGCATTGCAGCCTGCGCCGCGGCGACAAAATCGCCGTTATCGGCAAGAACAACGCCCGCTGGTGCATTGCCTATATGGCCGTTATCACCTATGGCGGCATCGTGGTTCCTATCCTGCAGGACTTCAACCCCAATGACGTACATCATATCGTCAACCATTCCGAATCCGTATTCCTTTTTACCAGCGATGCCATTTGGGAACATCTGGAGGAGGAACGGCTTACCGGCTTGCGCGGCGTATTCTCTCTCAATGATTTCCGCTGTTTGTACCAGCGTGACGGAGAGACTATCCAACGCTTCCTCAGACGCTTGGATGACAAAATGGAAGAAACCTATCCGAATGGTTTCACACAAAAAGATGTAACCTATACGGAGCTCTCCAATGACAAGATAATGTTGCTGAACTACACCTCCGGCACTACCGGTTTCAGCAAAGGCGTTATGCTGACAGGAAATAATCTGGCAGGAAACGTAACTTTCGGCATTCGCACCGAATTACTGAAGAAAGGTGATAAAGTGCTTTCGTTCCTGCCATTAGCTCATGCTTACGGTTGCGCTTTCGATTTTCTGACCGCCACTGCCGTGGGTACTCACGTCACACTGTTGGGCAAAGTGCCCTCTCCCAAAATCCTGATGAAAGCATTTGAAGAAGTAAAACCGAATCTGATTATAACCGTACCCCTCGTTATCGAAAAGATATACAAGAATGTCATCCAACCCATTATCAATAAAAAATCAATGAAATGGGCGCTCAGCATCCCATTGCTGGACGGACAGATATACGGACAAATCCGTAAGAAACTGGTAGATGCGCTGGGGGGCAGGTTCAAGGAAGTTATCATTGGCGGCGCCGCCATGAATCCGGAAGTGGAAGAGTTCTTTCATCGTATCAAATTTCCGTTTACCATCGGTTACGGCATGACAGAATGCGCTCCGCTTATCAGCTACGCCCCATGGAATGAATTTGTACCGACCTCCTCCGGACGGGTGCTTGACATCATGGAAGCCCGTATCTACAAGGAAAATCCGGACGACCGCCTCGGAGAAATACAAGTGCGCGGTGAAAATGTAATGGCCGGCTACTACAAGAATCAGGAAGCCACCAAAGAAGTGTTTACCGAAGACGGCTGGTTGCGTACCGGTGATTTAGGCACTTTGGACGAAAACAACAATCTCTACATACGCGGACGTAGCAAAACGATGATTCTTAGCTCCAGCGGACAAAATATTTTCCCGGAGGAAATAGAGGCTCGTCTCAATAATATGCCGTTTGTTTTGGAAAGCCTTGTTATTGAACGCAACAAGAAACTGGTAGCCTTAGTCTATGCCGACTATGAAGCTCTGGACTCCTTAGGACTGAATAATCCGGAGAATATAAAGACCATTATGGACGAAAATCTCAAAAACCTGAATAACAGCGTTGCCGCTTACGAAAAGGTCAGCCAAATACAGCTTTATCCGACAGAATTTGAAAAAACGCCCAAAAGAAGTATCAAAAGGTATCTATATAACAGCATTGCAGAGGTTTAATATGTTATAAAACATACCAAAAGCGCAAAAAACGGGCTATCCTCAAAAAAAATTATAAAAAAAGTTGGGGTTTTAAGAACAACGTATCTAAAAAGTACATACCTTTGCATCGTTTTAATAAAGCAATTGATTGTATTACGTTTTAAAAGTAAAGAAAATGAAAAAATTAGTTTTGATGGCCGTAGCTATCGTAGCAGTATCTTTCGCATCTTGTGGTAACAAAGCAGCTAACGCTGAACAAGCAACAGCTGACTCAATCCGCATCGCTGACTCAATCGCAGCTGTAGAAGCAGCCGCAGCTGAAGCAGCAGCCGCAGCAGTAGCTGATACTACTGCAGTAGATAGCGCAGCAGTTGTAGCTGAATAATTTCAGTACAACATTAGAGAGAATTGAAAGTCTGACGTACGAAAGTACGGGCAGACTTTTTTTATGCCCGTAAGTATATCTATTTCTCCACATAGTTTTGCAAGTGACCTACAAAACAGTTTTACCATTTCCAGTCATTCAGAGCGAAGCGAAGAATCTCTTCCCTATATCCACCAAGAAAGGAGATTCTTCGCTTCGCTCTGAATGACTGGAAATCAAAAAAAAGCCCGGTCTCTTTTCAGAAACCGGGCTTCTCCCTTTATATAGAATTCTATATTATGCTTCTTCAGCAACTACTTCGAAAGGAATTTCTACAGAAACTTCCTTGTGCAATTTAACGATAGCTTTGTAGTTACCAATTTCCTTCACTGCGTCTTTAACAACGATAATCTTACGATCGATGTTGTGACCCAATTTAGCCAGCTCTTCAGCAATCTGGATATTACCAACTGAACCGAAGATAGTGCCGGTTGCGCTAACCTTAGTAGCAATCTTCAAAGATACGCCTTCCAGTTTAGCAGCCAGTTCTTCAGCATCCTTTTTGATTTTCTCCAACTTGTGAGCGCGTTGTTTCAACTCTTCAGCCAGCATTTTCTTTGCAGCAGGAGAAGCAATGACAGCTTTTCCTGTCGGGATGAGGTAGTTACGACCATAACCGGACTTAACGGTTACGATATCGTTCTTATAACCCAAGTTTACTATGTCTTCTTTCAATATAATTTCCATACTTTCCTCCTCCTATTATTTCATCATGTCAGTTACATAAGGCAGCAACGCCAAGTGACGTGCTCTCTTCACAGCTTGAGCTACACGACGTTGGAACTTCAAAGAAGTACCTGTAATACGACGCGGAAGGATTTTACCTTGTTCATTCAAGAATTTCTTCAAGAATTCAGGATCTTTGTAATCGATGTACTTAATACCGCTCTTTTTGAAACGGCAGTATTTTTTCTTCTTAACGTCTACTGAGGGCGGAGTTAAATATCTGATTTCTGATTGAACTTGTTGTGCCATGATTAATCCTCCTTTTTAGTTGATTTAACACTTCTTCTCTTTGCAGCGTATTCAGCAGCGTACTTGTCTTGCTTGAAAGTCAAGAAGCGGATAACGCGCTCGTCACGACGGAAGTTTAATTCCAGTTTCTCAATTACAGTAGGTTCTGCATTGAACTCAATCAGCTGATAGAAACCGGTTGACTTCTTCTGGATTGGATAAGCCAGCTTTTTCAGTCCCCAGTTTTCTTCATTTACAATCTCAGCACCTTCAGCAGTAAGGATGCCTTTGAATTTTTCTACCGCTTCCTTCATCTGAACATCAGACAAAACGGGAGTCAAAATGAAAACGGTTTCGTATTGATTCATACTCGTTTAATTAAATAAATAAATTATTCGTTTATTAAATGCGGGTGCAAAGGTAAGCATTTTATTTTGAACTACAAAAATAAGCGGACTTATTTTGTATTGTATCCAACTTATACTATATTTGCAAAGTTGTTTAAACAATAATTTCATGATAGAGCAATTCAACTTTGATATCCGGCTGATATTTGCCATACTCAATGGCAAAGTATCCGCAGCCATTAACCGCAAATTATCACGCAACTTCAGACAGAACGGTTTGGAAATCACTCCCGAACAATGGACTGTCCTCATCTTCTTATGGGAAAAAGACGGGGTGACACAACAAGAGTTGTGTAATGCAACTTTTAAAGACAAGCCCAGCATGACCCGTCTCATAGACAACATGGAACGCCAGCATCTTGTAGTACGCATTTCTGATAAAAAAGACCGCCGCACCAATCTGATACACCTTACCAAAGACGGTAAGGAGTTGGAGGAGCGTGCTCGTGTCATTGCCAATCAAACACTGAAAGAAGCATTACAAGGTATTACTATTGAAGAACTAAGTGTGAGCCAGGAAGTGCTGAGAAAAATATTTTTCAATACGAAAGACTAGGAAAATGAAGAATGAAAAATTATTTTGTCCTTCGTTCTTCATTAAATTAGGTTGAATAATAGTTTTTTTGCAAAAATAATTTCGCTTGTTAAAGAATTATGCTTTTCTTTGTGACAAGAATACGAAAATAATAATCTATTAAAATACACACATATGAAAGGCTTATTAAAAAATCTGGGATTGATATTAATCTTGGTAGGAGCTGTAATCTTGGTTGCATGTTCTTTTACCGGCAATGTAAATAACAACGCGATTCTGGGAACCAGCGCTGTTTTAGTTGTAATAGGATTGATTTCTTACATCCTTATCAACAAGAGAATTGCTGATTAATACCGAGAAAAAGAAATAAAAAAAGGCGATTGCAATGCAACCGCCTTTTTTTATTTTCCACTGTCTGGAGACCGAGCCCGTTAGGACTCAGCTTCCGGAGTAATAAGTTTATATCCCTTTCCGTGAATATTGATAATCTCAATAGATTCATCTTCTTTCAGGTGCTTACGCAGTTTGGTAATATATACGTCCATGCTGCGTGCATTGAAGTAGTTATCATCAATCCAGATAGTCTTCAATGCAAAGTCACGCTGCAAGATTTCATTAGCATGCGCACAAAGCAAGCCCAGCAATTCCGACTCTTTTGTAGTCAATTTAGTCTGTTTCTCCGGTGTTGACAAAATCTGTTTCTGAGTGTCAAAAGTAAACTTACCAATCTTGTAAATACTACTTTCTTTGTTCTTCTTGCCACGAACACGTCTCAAGATAGCCTCAATTCTGAAAGTAAGTTCTTCCATACTGAACGGTTTGGTGATGTAATCATCCGCACCGATTTTGAAACCTTCCAAAATATCTTCTTTCAAAGTTTTGGCTGTCAAGAAGATAACGGGGATTTCAGCATTTGCAGCACGAACTTCTTGCGCCAATGTAAAACCGTCTTTCTTCGGCATCATTACGTCAAATACGCACAAGTCATATTTGTTTTTCAGGAAAGCCTTATATCCGGCCTCTCCATCAGGATATAACTCGGCTGCATAGCCTTTAGCCTGTAAATATTCTCTTAAAAGCATGCCAAGATTCTCATCATCTTCGCACAATAAAATACGCAGTTTCTCATCCATATCAATCAATTTTTTAATAAAGGTAATGCAATAATAAATTTAGTTCCAACATTCAGCTCACTTTCCGCACGGATGGTTCCCTTATGATCCTGAATAATCTTTCTTACATAAGCCAGTCCAAGCCCGAAGCCTTTAACATCGTGCAGATTACCTGTATGCACGCGATAGAACTTATCAAATATCTTTTTCAAATTTTCTTTCTTAATACCTATACCGTTGTCTTGCACAGAAATCATCAGTTTGCCCGGTTCGTTCCAGGTCTTCACCATTAACTGCAAGTCTGCATCCGGTCTTTTGTACTTCACCGCATTATCCATGAGGTTGAAAATCACATTCGTAATATGCATTTCATCCGCAAAAATAACCGGATCGGTTGCTTTCAGTTCCGACTCAATCTTTCCGTTGTACCGTTCCACCTTCAAGGTAAACGTATTGATTACTCCGGTAATCAGTTCATTGGCATCCAGTTCTTTCATTTTCAATGTCGCCTTCTGCCGGTCGAACATCGACATTTGGAGAACTTTCTCCACTTGGAACCTAAGTCGTTTCGTTTCATCATTAATAACGCCCGATATATGCTGGAACATTGCCGGTGATTTACCAACTGCCGGGTCTTTCAACATCTGCGCCGCCAACGAAATGGTCGAAATCGGTGTTTTGAACTCGTGCGTCATATTATTAATAAAGTCATTCTTCATTTCAGTCAGCTTCTTTTGCCGGAACACGATATAAATCGTGAAGATGAACGTTATCAACAGAACAAAAGTAAATATCATCGACGGAATCATAAAGCTGACCGAATCGAAAATATAATCCTGTTTACCCGGAAAATGTATCTTGACGATACTCATACGTGCAGGCGGATCGTTCAGAAACAAGGGTTGTGAGTAAGAACTCTCACCGCCTTCATCACTATAATCCGAGCAGCGATATACTTCCCTGCCGTCCCGGTCTATCACCTTGAAGTGATAATTCAACTCAATACCGTTGTCAATCAATCCCGATTTCAAATACTGGTCTAAATTCTTAAAATTTACCCGTTCCTCTATCGGCTTGTCACTGGCACGGTATATCATCTGCCACGCCACCTCATCCAGCAAAGCCCGTTGATACAAATAACGATTCTTTATGGCATCTGCCAACGAACGTGATGTTTGAGGTATCGTTTTCGTCCCATGCTTACGCGATATCATTGCCCTCGGCAATTCCGAGGCCTCGTTGGTAAATGTTTTCAGTTCAACAGCCGAATATCTGGTCCCATCCGGCAATGTCACTGTAAAGCTCTGCGTCCGAGCTACGCCTTTACCTTGCGAACTCTGTTCCCACGCTCTCTTTTCCGCTTCGGAGATATCCTCCCGCAACCAGCGGTCAACCTCCGCAGACTCCACATCTTTTGAAGCTGCCATTAAAGCGCGCTTCACCGATTCATCAAATTGCTCGTTACGCATCTTCACCATTTCCTCAATATAGCTAATCTGCAGATACAGCAAACTGATGAAAGAAAGGCCCATAACGACGCCTAATATCCATATTGTCGACTTTTTCATAGTCACAAAATTAACACTCCCTAATTAACACTCCTAACAAATTAACCTGATTTAACCGGGTGTTCTCGTTAATTAACCGTAGAAGGTTTTTTAAGTTGTATTACGAGCATTATAACAAAATGAGACACCTTTGGTTTGCAAATTTAATAAAAAATTAAATATTAACATTCACATTTCCCTATGTTCTTAATCAGTGTTAATAAAAAAGCCGCCATTCCCCCACAATGAGCGAACGACGGCTTTAACTATTTATTAATTTTTCTATTCTTCAGCTTGTTTTGCTTCAAATTCTTTGATTAGTTTATCCTGTACATCACTCGGAACAAGCTCATAGCTGGCGAACTTCATAATGAACGAAGCACGACCGCCCGTCAATGAACTCAATGCCGTAGAATACGAGGACATTTCTTTCAAAGGAACCTTAGCAATCAGCTTTTCATAGCCGGCTTCGCTGTTCATACCCATAATCATGGCACGGCGTCCCTGCAGGTCGCCCATTACATCACCCATCTTATCGGAAGGAACAAACACCTCTACATCATATATCGGTTCCAGAATCTTCGGACCGGCATTCTTAAACGCTTCACTGAACGCATTGCGTCCTGCCAACATAAAGGAGATTTCATTGGAATCTACCGGGTGCATCTTACCGTCGTACACGATGACACGTACGTCACGGGCATACGAACCGGTCAACGGACCTTGTTCCATACGAGACATGATACCTTTCAGAATGGCCGGCATGAAGCGGGCATCAATAGAACCGCCCACAATACTGTTTACAAATACCAGTTTGCCACCCCATTCCAACGGAACTTCCTCAACACCCTTCACGTTCATCTTGAACTCCTGTCCGTTGAACTTATAAGTTTCCGGCATCGGCATACCTTCATAATAAGGTTCTACAATCAAGTGAACTTCACCAAACTGACCGGCACCACCGGATTGTTTTTTATGGCGATAGTCGGCTCGAGAAGCCTTCGTGATAGTTTCACGATACGGAATTCTCGGTTCTTCAAACTTAATCTGCAATTTTTCATTATTCTCCAAACGCCACTTCAACGTACGCAGATGGAATTCACCCTGCCCGTGTACAATGGTCTGACGCAATTCTTTAGACTGGTCAATAACCCATGTCGGATCTTCCTCGCGCATACGGTTCAAGATAGCCATCATTTTTTCCGTATCGGCTTCATTCAGTGGTTTGATAGCGCGGGAATATTTGGAATTCGGATATTTAATAAAGTTGAAACGGTTTTCAGCGCCTTTGGCATTCAGTGTATTGCCCGTATGCACATCTTTCAGCTTCACCGTACAGCCGATATCACCGGCCACCATTTCTTCCACCTTGATACGGTTGGCTCCCGCACATGCGTAAATCTGCGCAATGCGTTCTTTAGAGCCACGGTCGGCATTGGTAAAGTCATCTCCTTCGTGCACTTTGCCGCTCATCACCTTGAAATACTGTACGTCACCGATATGCGGTTCAACGGCAGTCTTAAAGAAATACAAGGAAGTAGGTCCGTTGGAGTCGGGTTTCACCACTTCACCGCGTGTATTGTGTACCGGAGGCATTTCGTCTACAAACGGAACAACATTACCCAAGAACTCCATCAAACGGCGCACACCCATATCCTTTCCCGCACACACGCAGAATACAGGGAACATACCGCGAGAAGCCAGCCCTTTACGGATACCCTCACGCATTTCGTCTTCGGTCAGGGAATCCTGTTCGAAGAATTTCTCCATTAAAGTTTCATCGTGTTCGGCAGCTGCCTCTACCAATGCTTTATGCATGGCAGTTGCTTTCTCCATTTCCTCAGCGGGAACATCTTCTATAGTGGGCGCTCCACCTTCCGGTCCCCACGAATATTTTTTCATCAGAAGCACATCAATCAACGAATTGAAATTCGGTCCGGTAGCCAACGGATATTGAACGGGAACTACCTTAGAACCATAAATTGACTGCAGCTGTTCCAGTACCATATCATAGTCGCACTTCTCATGGTCGAGCTGGTTTACAAGGAAGATAACCGGTTTGCCCAGCTTCTCCGTATAGCGGAAATGATTTTGAGTACCTACCTCGGGGCCGTATTGCCCATTCAGCAACAGAATAGCCGTATCGGTTACATTGAGCGCCGTCATGGCCGCTCCCACAAAGTCGTCACTCCCCGGACAGTCTATGATATTCAGTTTCTTACCATTCCATTCCACATGATAAACGGTGGAAAACACAGAATAGCCATATTCCTGTTCCACCGGGAAGTAATCGCTGACCGTATTCTTGGCAGTAATTCTGCCGCGACGTTTTATAATACCACTCTCAAAGAGCAGCGCTTCCGTGAGAGTGGTTTTACCCGAGCCGTCATTGCCAAGGAGGGCAATGTTCTTAATTTCATTCGTCTGATATACTTTCATGATATATAAGATTTAAAGTGAATACTCAGCATGCTTCCGTATGCCATTATTTTAGTGAGCCGCAAATTAGAAATTAATCAAAAGAAAAGCAATAAAACGTCTGTGTTACTAAACAATGTTATGCAACACATCAGCCATACACCTTATATATAAGAAGAACTTACAGAAAGTATCGGATTACAAACCCGCAAAAATGAGTATAACGATGTATTATTGGTCTTTTTTGACATATTATTCTCCTATCCGCAACCTTTTTTTCTTGTATCTTTGCAAACAGATAAAATTAATTCAAACGATATCAACATAGATTACACTATGAAAACACTTATTTGGAGCATGGTATTCATTACGGGACTTTCCTGTTTACCGGTCAAGGCACAGACAACAGCCCCTCCTATCAACTATGCTATCACACCGGGCGAAGTATGGAAAGATACGGATGGTAACCCCATCAATGCCCACGGAGGCGGAATACTTTATCACAAAGGAACCTACTATTGGTATGGCGAATACAAAAAAGGCAAGACCATCCTACCCCAATGGGGCACATGGGAATGTTATCGAACAGATATAACCGGCGTTGGCTGTTACTCCTCAAAAGACCTGTTGAACTGGAAGTTCGAAGGCATCGTACTCCCAGCAGTAAAAGACGATACGTCACACGATCTGCATCCCAGTAAAGTATTGGAACGTCCCAAAGTCATATACAATGAAAGAACAAAGAAGTTTGTAATGTGGGCACATGTGGAAAGTGCCGATTACAGTAAAGCATGTGCCGGAGTTGCTGTCAGCGACTCTCCTACCGGACAATTCACCTACTTAGGCAGCTTCCGTCCGAATAATGCCATGAGCCGCGACCAAACCGTTTTTGTAGACGACAACGGCAAAGCCTATCAATTTTACTCATCCGAAAATAATGAAACGCTTTATATCAGTGAACTCACAGACGATTATCTGAGACCCACCGGACGGTACACCCGCAATTTCATTGGAAAAAGTAGGGAAGCCCCTGCCGTATTCAAGCATAACGGCAAATATTACCTTCTTTCTTCCGGCTGTACTGGCTGGGATCCCAATCAGGCGGAACTGGCCATAGCCGACTCCATTATGGGTGAATGGCATACCATCGGCAATCCTTGTACCGGGCCGGATGCAGACAAAACATTCTATGCACAAAGTACTTATGTGCAGCAAGTCATGGGTAAAAAGAACGCATACATTGCCATGTTCGACCGCTGGAACAAGAAGGACTTGGAAAGCTCACGCTATGTATGGCTTCCGATTTATTTTAAAGACAATCGAATCACCATTCCTTGGAAAGACAAATGGAATTTAGATTGTTTTGAAGACCAACCCCGTTTTGAAGCCGGACAAGGCACCTTCCTGTTGAACGGCAAACCTTTCGTTGTAAAAGCCGCGGAACTGCATTATCCACGCATACCCAAGCCCTATTGGGACCAGCGTATCAAGCTGTGCAAGGCGCTGGGTATGAATACCGTTTGTCTTTATGTATTCTGGAATGCACACGAACCGAGTCCGGGAGAGTTCGACTTTACAGGACAGAATGACTTGGCAGAATTCTGCCGCCTCTGCCAACAAAACGGGATGTATGTCATCCTCCGTCCCGGACCGTACGTCTGTGCCGAATGGGAAATGGGAGGACTGCCCTGGTGGTTACTGAAAAAGAAAGATATCCGCTTACGCGAATCGGACCCTTACTTCATAGAACGTGTAGGCATATTTGAAAAAGCGGTGGCCGGACAGGTGGCTGACCTGACCATCGCCAATGGCGGTCCTATCATCATGGTACAGGTGGAAAACGAGTATGGTTCCTATGGGGAAGACAAACACTACGTATCGCAAATCAGAGACATCGTACGTGCCAACTTCGGCGACGTCACCCTCTTCCAATGCGACTGGGCGTCCAACTTTACCAAGAACGGACTGCACGACCTGATATGGACTATGAACTTCGGTACGGGAGCAAACATAGACCAACAGTTCGCCAAACTGAAAAATCTCCGCCCGGACAGCCCGCTGATGTGCTCCGAATTCTGGAGCGGATGGTTCGACAAATGGGGAGCAAACCACGAAACCAGACCTGCGGAAGATATGATAAAAGGCATCGAAGAGATGCTCTCAAAAAATATCTCCTTCAGCCTCTATATGACCCATGGAGGAACAAACTGGGGGCATTGGGCAGGAGCTAACTCACCCGGATTTGCCCCCGACGTAACTTCCTACGATTACGACGCACCTATCAGCGAATCCGGACAGACGACTCCCAAATACCGGGAACTGAGAAAAGCGTTAGCAAAATACATGAACGGCGAAAAACAATCCAAAGTACCGGCACTCATCAAGCCTGTATGTATACCGGAATTTGAATTTACAGAGATAGCGCCTCTATTCTCCAACCTGCCCGCGGCCAAGAAAGACCGCGACATCCGTACCATGGAAGAGTACGACCAGGGATTCGGAAGCATCCTCTACCGCACAAACCTGCCACGGATGGCAACCCCCTTCACTCTCACAGTCAACGACGCCCACGATTATGCACAGATATTTCTGGAGGGTAAGTATATCGGCAAACTAGACCGCCGGAACGGAGAAAAGAAACTGCGCCTGCCCGCCTGTAACAAAGGCGCACAACTTGACATTCTCGTGGAAGCCATGGGACGCATCAACTTCGGAAGGGCCATCAAGGATTACAAAGGTATCACCCGCAACGTGGAGATTTCCATGGATGTAGAAGACCATCCTTTCGTCTGTGACCTGAAAGACTGGGAGGTTTATAATCTGGAAGATACTTACGAGTTTTATCAACAGATGAAGTTCCAACCCATACAGTCTTTGAGGGACAGTCTCGGCCAGCGCATTCCGGGATGTTACCGTGCCACTTTCCAAGTAAAGAGGCCGAGTGATACTTTCCTTAACTTCGAGACATGGGGCAAAGGTCTTGTCTACGTCAACGGGTATGCTTTGGGACGAATCTGGGAAATCGGCCCGCAACAAACGCTCTACGTACCGGGATGCTGGTTGAAAAAAGGAAAGAATGAAATACTTGTATTCGACATCATAGGTCCTAAAGCCGCCAAATCCGAGGGACTGAGCGAGCCGCTGCTCGACCGGTTGCTCGTCAGCAAACCCCTGACCCACCGTAAAGAAGGTGAAAAGCTGGACTTATCCGGAGAAAGACCTATCTTCAGCGGAAGCTTCAAGCCGGGTAACGGCTGGCAGGAAGTACGCTTTGAACAGCCTGTTACCGGACGCTACATTTGTCTGGAAGCGATTAGTGCACAAGACAACAAAAACCTTGCCTGCATTGCCGAAATGTATGTGCTGAATAAAGACGGGGAACGCCTGTCACGCGAACCTTGGGTTGTGGAATATGCCGACAGCGAGGAGGTCGCCCACGTGAACCGTTCTGCCGACAAGCTGTTCGACCTTCAGGAGTCAACTTACTGGAGTACGACCAAAGGCAGCCTATACCCACATTCCGTGGTTATAGATTTAGGAGCTACACACACATTGAGTGGCATTCAGTACCTGCCACGAATGGAAAATGAAGCGCCCGGAGGCATTAAAGACTTCAAAGTGTATGTAAAATCGGAGAGTTTTAAATTCTAGCCTAATTATATAAACAAAAAGAGAATTTGTTTTTTATCCAACAAACTCTCTTTTTGTTATAGTATCTACCTAAACGGTTTTCATTTATAAATATTTTTTACATTTAAGAATGACAACTTATATGGGAAAATATGAACCTGCTTATTTTGTTTTTTCTCCAGGGTGCGGAAATCCCGGAAATGGATTAGGTTTATTTCTATATTCTTTTGCTTCATCTGCCGTCATAAATTCCAAATGCTCTCCCCGTAACAAATAAAGCCTTCCAACTTCATTCCCAACTAATAAATTACGTTGCATCCCTCCACCCAGCTTAGTGCCTACGGCTCCACTTTCGTGCGAGCCACCAGGTTGCACTAACCCCGTAACCGGATGCTTAAATGGAGAAGGATGAGCAAAAACGGGATATGATGAGCTACCTACATTCTTCATAAACAAAGGAGTTCCCATCGTCTTCTTTCCCAAAATAGGTAAAGGATAGCCAGTCTCCATATTAGGGATTGCCGAACGTCTCCCGGTACCAATAATTAAATCAAGCAGTCCATCTCCATCATAATCGAAAAAATTAAGTTTACATCTTCCTGTACCTCCTGCAGGCTCGGCACTCGTTAATATAGGACTTCCATCCTCCAGTTTCAGTTCACCACCATCTTCTAGATGGAAATTATCTATTTTCCAATACAAATGAAATAAATCATTGTCATCAACTATCGCCAACGCCATACGATCACCAAACTTTGCCACAGCCGCTCTTGAACGCCACATTCCATGCAGCTCTAGTCCTTCACAAAAAAGAGGTTGAGGTGCATCAAGTTTTGGTTCCGTCAGTGTCCCTTTATTCACATAAAGAGTATATTTCCCAGTGATATCACCCATTATAATATCAGGCAATCCATCACCAGTCCAATCTACAACAGTTGGAGAAAGATATCCCCAACGAGATTCCGGAGTACCTTGTACACTACCTGAATATCCAGCCTGGATATGAATATCCCTACCATTAGCTTGTACTCTTCCTTTAGGTATAAAATGTGGGCTATTATTACTGCCTATATTTTTAAAGAAAAGCACATGTCCTTCTGAATTGCCAATAATAATATCTTCATTCCCGTCTCCATCCCAATCTATCACACTTGGAACTGGTAATGTTCCACAATAAAGATCCGCATTTATTTGCAAGACTGGTAATGGTTGATTGAAAACAGGGTGACCATCCTGAGTAAATTCACCGGAAAATTTATAAAAATAAACAGCACCTTCGCCCCCAGCAATAATATTAGTTACCCCATTTTTAACATCAACATAAGAACATACAGAAGCCGATATGCTGGGATGCTGTAACAATATCTTATCAGGACCTACTACATAATGACGGAAAGCAAGAGTATCTTGCGAAAGCTCCGGACGTGAATAGTATGTAAAATTCCCCAATCTTGACCCGCATATCAACTCCTGTATACCATTCTTTCTCAGTGTTACCATCGCAATATTCATCATCCCCCAGCGAGTTTCTTTCTGGCTATGAGTGATCATCGGTTTTACAGAAGGAACACCAGACAATAATTTAGAATAGCGTATATTACATAGATAGGTATAATGAAGCGGAGTAGTAGAAACACCTGCTTCGTCATAAGGTCTCCATTCTTTGCTCGAAGGATTTTGGTTAGCATACTTTGCCGGAATTCTATAACCCACCAGTTCCAAGAATAAATCTACACTTTGATCTTTATTTATGCGTGCAGCTATACTTTGAGGGACAGAAGCTAACTTAGGTAGTCCAATACCTCCAACCTTATCAAACGATCGATTTTTAAGATTGAAAACGGTGTGGATTACAGAGTCTTTTTTCAACCACAAAGCATGAACAGTTCGATCATCGGTTTGAAATATTGTACCCTTCAACTTAAATGGAGATGTTATTTTATGAGGTTTATCAAATATAGGAATACCATTTTCCGCATTTCTCACCCATTTATAGAGATAAAGTTCCGTTGTTTTTCCTGTCCCAGTGATAAAGAGGTCGGGACAGTCACCATTATAAACAAACGCACTACCCAATACCATATGACGCAAATGAGGAAGAGAAAGAGGGCCGATCCCATCTGGAGCCATGGACTTTAATGGTATCAAATCTTGACTAATTTGTGCAACTCCCAGAATTGGAAAAGATAAAAACAGAATTATGGATAAAAAATATATTCTCATCATAGGTCTTTATTTTTTGACTTTAAACTTTTTCTAAATGATTTAAAACGGTGAAACGTCAAATAGTTAGCATCATGTTGTCGCTTAGGTAAACCATTCTTATCATCAAATGCTGTACGCGAAACAGCAATAATATCATTTCCTTCAATAAGCCAATCAATATACTGAAAACCATGAAAATGAGGATCTTCATGACTGATAAGCGTATCCCGAACTTGCCAATCTCGTAAGTTCGATGAGGAAGTCAATACCAATCTATTACGCAATAAGCCACAATGTTCTTTCCCCAAATCTTGCTCAAATACGTGATTAGTAATAGCCCAATAGAGATTGGAAATAGAGTCAAATCTTATTACAAATTTCTTAGAAGCCCCCGGCAAATCAATAATATCCGTTTGAGGATCAAAATAGGTTCGTTTACCATCGCCACTAATCCTGACCATTGCCGCCTTTCCATCAAAATTGCGCTCTTCAATCCTCAATATATCTACCACATCCCCTTCACGGGTAACAACAGCATTCCCTTCAAGCCAACCATTGAATGTCCGATCAGTACCAAGCCAAGTCGAATCATAGGGTAATGCCTCTGAACGGGTCCACACCGCCGAATCTAAAAGATTGGCATCGATAGGAGCTGACATCATAAATGCCCTAAAATATCGCTTGCCTTTGGGAAGGTTATCTTCCATAGCACGCCAAATTCTACCTTTTGCATAAGCCACCGGCACGGATGCTGAATGATAACTTTTAGATTCTCCACTTAGTAATCCATGTTTCGAGTCGATGGGTATAGTCCAATTACGTCCTCCATTATCCGAACGTAAAATAACCATATGATTAAAACCTCCTTTGGTGCCCATTAAATATAAAACAGAGTTATGAACAAAAATACTATAAAAACCAACTTCAGGAATCTCAGAAAGTACCTTCCACGTTTGCCCCTTATCAGTGGAACGATAAAGACGTACAAATCCGGCTTTACCACTAAAACGCGCTCTGCACCCAGCTATGTAATCACCATTCGGTAAAACCGTTAACGCAGGATCCGTTACAAAATTACGATCCGAATTATCTGAATTATAAATAACTATACCCGGCACTACAGGAAAATTAACCCGTTCAATTTGTGATGCAAATAATAGCGAACTGTTTCCATCCATATCGGGCACAGTAATCCATCTGCTATCCAATTCGTAACTATAAAGATAGAACCTTTGACTTCCAGATACAAAAGACTCATTCAATGGCTTCCATTTTTTATTGGTTACAGGTGTCATGGCAGCTAAATAAACTGTAACAGGATATTCACTCCTTATTTTTATCGCTGACTGGCAATATTTAAACCGGCGAATAAACATTTTCCCCTGAAGATGTTGATTTATCTCCTTGCCAAACTTAAATAAGTTAGACTTCAAAAACAACTCAGTTTGAGGGGATACCGTAGAAATGTCAGTCATATTTCCCTCTACAAACACTTTCTGTGCTAAAACACATTGACTCGCGAGTAGACAAAGCAAAATGATAAATAATACTTTTTTTCTCATTACTCCTGACTGTTTAGAATATTTCTACGACTTCGTTATCAGTACGAAATGGCAATACCGGTAGTCCGTTGAAACAAAAGAGATTGCCTATCGCATCATTAGAAAAGCTGTATCGTACAGCGATAGGATATTTTACTTTGGTCGACGTGACTATTAATGTATTGGTTTTCTTATCTATCTTACCTTTAGCAGGAACAAATTTCATATCTTCTCCCGCAATTTCCAAAGTAAGCGGATCTTTACCTTTACATATGATCCCTGTTTCAGCATTATCAAACCAAATTCGTATACTAGATTTCTCTCTTTCCATCTTTAGAAAAGAAGGATGTTTATAAGCTGCAGTTTTTCTATTATACTTCTCCCCAAGAGCCCAATGTGCCAAACGTTCACCTACAGGACGTTTGTACCTGGGATGTATGTCTTTTATATTATCAACATAATCAGGTATAGCAACCATGCCAACATTAGGCAGTTTAGATACCTTATATTGTTGTTCTCTAACTTGTGCCGCAGCTCGAGAAGCAAACTTATAACGAGCATACGGAGCTATTTGTACATAATAAAACGGAAGCTCATTATCAGAAAACCCTATACGCCAAGCTGTGATCATAGACGTAAACATACTTGCATAATAATTACCATTGGCAAGATTGGCTTCGCCCTGATACCAGATAACACCTGCAAGCCGCATAGGCATTAAAGGATGTATCATGGCATTATAAGTAGTAGATGGAGAAATATCCCAGCCAGTACTTACGTTGAGGGTTTGCCACGCTTTGGCAAATTCAGGATGTTCATCCATTATTTCACAAGGCATCCAGGTTTCAATATTAGTTCCTCCCCAAGAAGAATTAATCAGTCCAATAGGGCTATCTAATTCCTGGTAAAGCTTCTTCCCAAAGAAATAACCTACGGCAGAAAATAATTTTAGTGTTTCATGAGAACATACCATCCAACGACCGCGACAGTCATCCTGAGGAAATGGAGATGTTTGTTTCTCTACAGTAAAAAAGCGTATTTCAGAATTATTGGCACGTGGCAATTCATCTTTTACATCTTGAATACCCTTAACCGAATTCCATTCCATATTAGACTGACCACTGCATAACCATACCTCACCAATAAGGATATCTTTAATAATTACATCCCTACCTTTTATCTTTACCTCTATTTGATAGGGATTTTTTGAGGCTGGAGGAGTTTGTAATTCTACCTCGAAACGTGCTCTATTACTAGCCTTCACGATAATGGTATCTTTTCCCCATGAAGGAATAATGCGTACAGTTGTACGGGGATTAGTCCAGCCCCAAAACTTCACTTTTGAGTTCTGTTGTAATACCATATGGTCGCTAAGAATTGACGGTAACGACAAAGAAGGTTGAGACTGAGCAAATGCCTGGCTACAAAAGCATAGCCAGACAAATATAATAGTATATAAGTATTTTTTCATCACTCGTATATCTTAATCCCACAGTTCCAGTTCCATTTCAGTATTACGATAAATTAAAGTATCAGCCATTACATATCGTATTCCGCTGGCTTCGTCAATATACTCATAATTCAAATAGAATTGCTTTTTCTCTCTGTCGTACTTAGAATCACCAAGATCCTTGATACCTGTGATTTGAGAGCTCCCCGGACTTAGATTATCCGAGATGGATACACTATTGTTTTCATTAATATTCAAGACCATTGAATATTTGGAAGTCCCAGATAGAAATTCCGCAACACCATCTGTAGTCAAACTTGAAGCATTGATAGTCCCCAAATTCCACACCAGATTTTTTATATATATATCTTCTTCATGTTCTCCAACATACTTTAAAGTTTCAATCATATTTCCTAAATTATCATACGATGTCCGTTGCCCCCGATGATAGTACACGCCATGATATTCACTGATATATTTAATGACTACTATGGTATAATCCTTAGCTGCAATACCGGCCTCAATATCCCCTTTCAAAATCTGGTCTGTAGAACTTTCAGTTATTCGAATTGGTAAAGCATAGGTACTTTCAACTGCTAAAGGATCCATCAAAAATTTTTCTTTATTCAAGGTCAATCTGACTGTTCCCAAAAATTTTCCTTTAGGAATAATAATTGTATTATTATCACTCAATGAATAATAATCCTCCGGTAATAGTTTAAACTGATTGCTCCCCACATAATCAACATCCTGCAACATTTCCGGTTCTATTTGAAAAGTTACTCTCTCATCAGTTTTATTTTCACGCTTTCCTCCTAATACCACACCTATTTCAATAGACAGATCATCGGAAAAAACTGTACGTACAGGCTTTTGATACGCAAAATAAGTAGTGGAATAGTCAAAATCCTCAATAAAATCTTCATACTTCTGACAAGAAGTTAAAGATAAAATTACCGTTAATAAAAAAAACAATTTAGCTTTCATATTACTGTTTGATTTTAATCTTTAAAATATAAAAAAGAGAATACTCATTTTACCATCCTTTATTTTGCAAAATTAGCCCATTGGTACTATTTACTTCCGCTTCAGGAATGGGACCATAATACATATAATCTCGATAATTTCGCGTTTCAACAACCCTGTCAAAATCATATGTAAACTTGTCACCGTTTTTTTGAATTGTAACCCCCTTTACTGGTGTATTTATAACCTCTAAAGGAAGCATCCAGCGCCTTACATCAAAAAATCTATGATTTTCAAAACACAATTCAATACGACGTTCATTCTGAACCAACTGACGAAATTCATCTTTCCCAGCTGATGCCATTTCTCCAAGATAAGGATCTGCAGAATCTATTCCAGCCCTTTTACGTAATTCTTTTAACATCGTTTCTGCAGTTTTACCTAGCCCAAGTGGATCAGCTTTAGGTCCCCAAGCTTCGTTAGCTGCTTCTGCATAGTTCAACCATAATTCGCCTTTACGGAAAATACAATAGTGATGTTTAGCTCTGGTTACAGTTTGTCCAGGAATGAGAGATACATTTTCACTTATAGTCTTACGTAAATAATAACCTGTACGTGTAGCCTTTTCTTTATTGCTTTCTGTATCTAATCCCCCTTCAAAAGTTTCAACTTTTGTTTTTGAAAAAATAGCACCATTATACAAAATTGCTAAATCAAAACGTGGATCACGGTCAATATAAGGATTATCAGGTGTATATCCGCTATGTTCAACATCAGTAATAGGATAACCGTTTTTCATAGGGAAAGCATCCACCAATTGTTGTGACGGGTTAGTACGTCCCCAACCATATAACTGGGGAATGAAATTATTTTGCTCAGGAGTATTAATATCTTCTTGATAGTTACGCCACAAAACTTCAGCATGGTCAGGCTTTTCAAAAAAGTCAGCTTTCATTGCCGGCAACGAGGTCCCACTAAGCTGAATAGCCTCCATAGCATATTGAGCAGCAGATTCCCATAATTTGTTTTTTTCAGCTTCATTTTTTTCTACAGTATATAATGGACTCGCTGCATAAAGTGCCACACGCGATTTCAAACACATTGCAGCTATCATGGTAGCGCGACCTTCTTTTGTCGGTCCCAATTCTGCATTATTTGCATCATCATATTTTTTAGGAAGATATAACAAACTATTGTCAATATCATCGTATATCTGCTTTACACAATCATCAAACGAATTACGGGCTTGCTTGATATTTTCATCTTGTGGCAGAGATGCTGTGACAATCGGGAAGCCTAACAACTGCCCGTTTGTAGCAATTCCTGCAAATCGGCTTAATAACTCAAATTGGTACCATGCTCTTAGAAAATAAGCTTCTCCTTTTGAACGATGTTGGATAATCGTATTGAGTTCATCTTTATTGGAAAACTTAATTTGTGAAGCCCGTTCCAGAAAATAATTCATATTTCGAATTTGCCTATAACAATTAGTCCATGTATCAAAAGGATTATAATCAGGACGCCATGAACCTAAAGCCATATTCAAAATCTGAGTATTATAATCATTAGTTACAGCATTATCGGTAGCACAATCAAGATAATTGTTTGAAAAGCAATCATAGTAAGTAGGTAGCTGAGCATAACCATCTACCAATGCTCCCATAGCAAATGTTCGGTCATTCCAAACAGTTTCATCGTTGTAATTGTCATCTATTTTGGGATCCAAAAAGTCTGAACATCCATATAGACCAACCAAGACTACAACTAATAATTGTTTTATAATATCTTGTAGTTTCATATTCGATAGATTTATATTTGTTTTTCCAATTAGAATACAACATTAATTCCTCCTGTAAATGAGCGGAAGAAAGGATACCCAGTTACACCTGCATCAATATATTCTGGATCAAGATCCTTTATGGAAGAAATTGTGAATAAATTAGACCCTCTTACGAACAGTTTCACTTGTTTTAGTGTCATCTTATTCGCTATATTCTGAGGTAATGAATAACTAAACATTGCATCACGTAACTTGAAAAAGTTTCCGCTACGCATCCATAAAGAAGAAGAACGGTAATTATTTTGGTTCTGCTGTGTGCTGAGTCGTGGGAATTTACCCTCACCAGTAGATGGGTTAAAATATTCTTTAACAAATGTGGAATATTTCTGATCTTCTCTCATCCAATAATATGAATTGTTCAAATATATGTCATATTGGGCCATACCTGAACCTGATAAAGAAAGTTCAAAACCCTTATATGCCAAATTAATATTCAGACCAAATTGAAAACGTGGATATTCGTTACCGATTGGCAACATATCATTCTCATTTATACGACTATCATTATTTATATTTGTATACTTTACATCACCAATCTGTATAGGACCAAAATCTTGTACAGGATGTGTAGCTATTTCATCTTTACTTTTGAAAAGCCCTTCAGCCATCAGTCCAAAATAGGTATCAAGCGGCTTGCCCTCCTTTTTACGGTTTGAAGGTAATCCTTCCATATCATCTGCTTTCTCATATACAGCTTTGCTCCATATAGTATTCCCACCTATTGAATAATGAAATTTTCCAATATTACCTGAATATTCTAATGCCAATTCTATTCCCTGATTGCGTACGCTTCCATAATTCCTATACATCAATTCACCCCCATTTATAGAACTAAATGATGTAATAGGAGTAAGAATGTCATAACGATAATTATTAAAATAGTTAAAATTAGCAGTTAGACAATTCAAGAATGATGCTTCTGCTCCAATATTTATTTCAAATGATTTTTCCCATGTCAAATCTGGATTTCCTACATGTACCAAAGTTGATGTATTTATATCTTCCTCTAGTTTGGGACCAAAATGCGTGCTTTGGTTAGTATTCCAACGAGACTCAAATAGGAAAAAATCAAAATAATTATCAGTACCCAATAACCCCGTACTAGCTTTTATTTTCAAGAAATCAAGCCATTCTTTATCTTTTAAAAATTTTTCTTCTGAAGCAATCCAAGCAAGCCCCACTGTTGGGAAATAGCCATAACGATTTCCTTTTGCAAAACGAGAGCTACCCATTACCGCCATATCCAATTCTGCAATCCACTTTTTATTGTACACATAATTTGTACGAAGCGCAAAAGTTCTGTTTACATCATCTTGTGAAGATCCCAAATTTTCCCGTTTACTTTGAAATATTACTAAGTCAGATTTTAATTGATGTTTTGTTCGAAATATACGATCATAGCTCAGTTGTCCAAAATAACCATAGTTACGATACATTTGGTCTTCAATTCTACTTTTATCAGATACTTTCTTCTCTACTGTTAGCAATTCTTTTCCTATTAAGCTATTTTTACTAAAAAGAGGACGATAGGAAGAAAAATTCTCATTCTTACCTACTACTAAATAGTTATAAACATCAAATGTTACATAAGCTTTGGCACTTAACCCTTTGACATACCGATCCAAACTCAAGTCAAGACCAATATTAGTTTGTCCCTTTCTGACTGTATTTTCTTTAGAACCTCCTAATAGCATTTCAGCATATATATTTTCACGTGATGAAGCAAGATTAGCATTCTCCATAGCACCATAAATTTCTGTTTCAGAGTTCTCTGGGTCACTGAATCTTACGGGATAAGCGTTTGGCCGATGTGAAGATAAACGAAAAAAAAGTTCATCAGCTAACATATAGTTAGTTGTGTAAAACTCCATTTGTCCTGCAATGTCAACGAACGCCTTTAACCAATCATTTACTTTATAATCAAGATTTACGCGTAAATTGAATTTATTGGAAGTATTGCTATTGCCTATAGCCTCATATCCACCGTAACCAGCATAGGTAGCATTTACATAATATTGGGCTGCTTCATTTCCACCACGAAACTGTGCTATTGCTTTTCTATAACTCATATGGTCATTTAAACACAGCTTATGAAAATCAACGTCGGGATAAAGTATCGAATTAGTTTTCATGCGATAACCATCAATATCAGCCTGAGTATAGTAAGGTGATAAACCATCATTAAATCTTGCCTGATTATACATGGTTGCATAAGCAGCCGAATTTAAGTATTCAGGCATACGCACAGGGAGCTGTGCTCCAAATTCAATATTAAATTGTCGTTCCCTTTTATACTTTATCCCTCGCTTAGTCTTTACTAACAACACTCCATTCACAGCTTTAGGACCATATAATATTTTAGAAGTAGCATCTTTCAGAACAGTAATTGATTCTATCTCTTCCGGAGTCAAATCTTCTAAAGGGCGTTCAATACCATCAATGATAATCAATGGAGCATTATCAGTCGTAGAACGAGATAGGCCTCGTATATTAAGTATAGTAGCTGAGCGTCCCGGTTCCGCTGGTACTTGTGATACATTTAGACCAGGAGCTTTACCAGAAAGTATGTTTAACACGTTCATTTGATTGGATTTGGAAATAATATCCTCACCTATAGTTGATATGGCACCCACTACTTCCCGAGCTACAGTTTCCCTAAATGGCAGTTCTACTTTGTCTTCCACTCCACCATAAGGAATAGATTTTTCCATTATTACTACAGGATTCTGTTTGATTGCGGATACTTCCAAATATTTAGAATCATATCCAAGCATATCAAATACTAATGTACTGTTATTAGTTACTTTTAGGGAAAATACTCCTTGTTTATCTGTAAACGACTCAAAAAGACCTTCATCAACCGTTATTTTTACCGATTGTATCGGATTTCCTTCTTTATCAACAACTTTTGCTGTTATCTCAGAATATTGTTTGCTTTTTTTCTGTGCATAAATGTTACTTTCTGAAAAGAATGGCAACAGAAGCATCAGAATAATATATATATATAATGTTTTCATATCCTACAAATTAAAATTTATAGTTATTTTTCTACCAACCAGGATTTTGCTCTACATTATTAAGCATTTCCATTTGGCTCTTAGGTATCGGATACCAATAATGTTTATCTTCGAATACACGCTTGTAATCAGGATGTTCCATATATTCAAATCGAAACTGTTCTTTACCAGTCCGAGTAATTACAGCTTTATAAATAACCTTTACTACATCTTTGGCTATTCTCCAACGACGGATATCATACCAACGATGATCTTCAAAGCATAACTCTACGGCTCTTTCATTACGAATACGATCTCTGAAAACTTCTTTATTAGCTTTGTATTCACTTCTAACCGGAACAGCTCCTACTCTATTACGAATAATATTAATAGCATCTACAGCAGACATATCCGTACCCGGTACCTTCGTTTCGGGTCCGTACGCTTCATTAGCCGCTTCGGCAAAATCAAGATAAAGCTGTGCTACCCTAATATAAATGGCAGGCATATAATAGTTATAATCATTTTCCCACTTATTGGCTGTTTCAGGCCACCATTTTCGAATAAGATATGGACAACGCGGATTATATGTCTGTGAGAACAGAGCCATCATATCTGCTGATTTTGAGTTATCATATGTGTTATACTCCCATAATTCGAAATAATGAGGAACACCTTTATTATTTCCCCATTTCACTCCATTGTACAAAATATCATAATAGAACCGAGGATCACGATTCACATAAGGATTTTGATCATCGTAATCAGCACCTGCATCTTTGATCGTACGTCCATCAGCCATTTCAAACATATCTACCATATTTTGTGTAGGAGACGCACAATGTACATTAGCAGCACACATCGAATTCGGTACGAAATTAGCATTCCATTCGCTAATAGCACGCTTTCCATTTCTTTTAGTCTGATAAAAAATGGCCTCATCACTAGCCATGATATCCTTATTATAAAATATCTTAGAATATTCTTCTGCTGTTTTTCCTGGCATTAATCTATTGCAACCCGTTCGATTAATATAATCAATAGCTTCCCATGCTGCCGTAGCTGCCTTTTTACAAATCTCAAGATCATAATTGTAATTTAATTCAGGACACATTGAAGGGCTGGCTGAATAAAGAAGTGCCATACTTTTAAGAGCCAATGCAGCCGCTTTTGTAACACGCCCTTTTTCTGACGCTCCCCATTTCTCTGGTAACAGCTGATATGCAAGCTCAAGATCTGAAACAAGCCAGTCTGTTGATTCATGGTAAGACAAACGAGGAAAATCCATATCATCGTCCGACAGGAATACTTTATCAAACTTGAACATACCTCCCCAACGACGAATTATCTCAAAATAATTCCAAGCCCTAAAAAAATAAGCTTGACCTAACAGATGATCACGCTGTTCTGAAGTAGCATCTTGCAGATCATCTATACGACTAATACATAAATTAACAGTACGCAAATTTCGCATAGCCATAGCAATTATTGGCATTTTATTGGTAGCCACTGAATTCATGGCTTCACCTGTGTACCAGCCTAATTCCAAGTTATCTTTAGTAAGCATAAAATTACCGTCATTCAAATCTCTATGACAAGTTCCTTTTGCAGTACACAGCCCCTCGTCACCAAAGGCAAAACGTCCTCCACCATGAGTAGAAAGAAAAGGATCACATGTTAATACATATACTTTATCTAAAACCCCTCTATAGGATAAATAATTCTGGAATACTTCCTTATCTGTAATTCCCATATCTGGTGATTTATCCAAATAATCTTCACATGAGCTAAGTAGCATGAAGACTGATAAAATTAGATATATACTTTTATTTTTCATAATATATTAGTATTTAGAAAGTTAATCTGAATCCCATATTATATCTACGTGTCAAAGGGTAACTGCCCGATCCTCCTGATTCCGGATCGATCCGGTTATCAAATGAAGTAATCGTGAATAAGTTGTTACCATTAACATAAACCTGCATATTGTTTATGCCTACAAAACGACGCAATACTTCAGCCTTTATATCATAGGATAACTCTAATGTTTTTAATCTAAAATAAGAAGCATCCATCAAACCATATGTTGAAGACTCACGAATATGCGCTGTATTCTTCATACTTAAACGAGGTCTATTGGCATTCACATTATTCCAGTGCCAACGTTCTAAACTTTCAGGCCATGCCATATCATAATCATAAGGAAATTCCCACAAAAAGGAAGTTCGTTTTTCAACTCCAGCTACTCCATAAAATAAAGCCCTAAAACCAAAGTTCTTATAATTAAATCCAAGTGTAAATGAATAAGTATAAGCTGGATCTGAAGTTAATTTCATAGGAACTTTATCATTATCATCAATTACACCATCACCGTTATAATCATTATAAACAAAATCTCCCGGTTGCCTGAAATCATTTTGCCAAATAGAGGCTGGTGTATTGTATACATCATCCCATGAACGATTAATATCAATCTGATCCAATCTAGATGAATATCCTATTGGCTTACCCGCACTTTTTTGATATTCTAAACGATTTATGGGATCATCACGAAACACGACTCTGTTTTCTTGAAATGAGAAGCCGGCTTTAAGATAATATTGAAAATCAGTAATATTATCACGCCATTCTGCCTCTATCTCATAACCATGATTTTTAGTCTTACCTAAATTCGCATATGGAGCAGTTTGACCAAACCATATGGGAACAGTATTAGCTCTTTTCATTAATATACCATCACGTTTTTCACTAAAGAAATCTATGACAAGATTGAGCTTGTTGAAAAATGATAGTTCAATACCTAAGTTTTGCTTACGTGCCGTTTCCCATGTTGCATTCTCATTTGCAGCCCCACTTTCAAAATATAATATATAATCATTATATGCTTTATCGTCACCAAATGTAGCATTACTACCAGAAGAATATTGAGTAAGATATGTAAAGCGTGAAGCTCCATGGTCACTACCAACTTCACCATATGAATATCTCACCTTTGCTTTTGTCAAGAAACTCAAGAAATCCATTTTTTTTATAAAAGGTTCTTCCGTAATCATCCATCCTATTGCCATAGAAGGAAAGAAGCCAAAACGCTTACCTGGAGCAAACTTTTCAGAACCTGTATATGCTCCATTAAATTCCGCAAAATAGCGATTATTATAATTATAGGTAACACGTCCTACCCAACTTTCTTCATAGCTCGGGAAATCAACCAATGATGTTCCAGTACGCTTCGTTTCATAATTACGACGATTAAAAACGCCTAAAACAGACAGATCATGATCACCAAATTTACGAGCATAATTAATCGAAGCTTCATAATACAAATCTTTGATTGAGTAATCTAATGTCTCACCACCATATACAGCCGGTTTTTCCACCCATTCATCATTAGGAAACCACATAGGCTCAGCCCCTGGTTCCCAGTACATACAAGCTATATCTTTTTTAATCAATCGATTATATGCAAATGTAGTGTTATACGAAACCTTTGCCTGTACCGACAAGCCTTTGGTAATAAAATCTAAGTTTTGCTTTAAAGTTACATCACTAAATAACCTACTTGTTTTCTGAGTAGCACTACCCTGGTAATTCAGTGAGTAAATGGGATTCCACCAACGCCCGATAGAAGTTGTACCTAAAATGCCATTTTCATATCTTAACGGATAAACATAATTAGGCATTAGATACATATAAGAAAATAGATTCGAATTGTTGGAACTCGATGAGGAACTAAATGGATCTCCTCCCATATATGATAGGGGGCGATTACGAGTAGCTATATCTCCAGCAAGGTTCACAGATATTTTAGTGTAGTTAGTTACATCCATATCAAGATTGGTACGATAATTATATCGCTCATATTTGAAAGTCGGATCGTATTCAGGTTGCTTTTCTGTTTTAAAAATATCTCCATCTTTTGTATAACCAATAGAAGCAAAGTATTTAACAAAAGAGGTTCCACCAGACATATTCAAATTATATTGTTGCGAAAAAGCAACCTTCTTATAGAGTAAATCTTTCCAATTAAGCTCTGGATAAAAATAAGGGTCAGTATTATTTCTCCAATTATTTTTATAGGTTTCACTATAGATCTTATCCCAACGTCCTTCATTGGCATGAGCCTCACTAGCTAAATCCATTGCAGTCAATCTATCCAGTACCTCATAATTATTTATAGGCTCTTTCAAACCGAAATTTGAAGAGAAATTAATTTTAATTTTACCTTCTTTTCCCCGCTTAGTAGTCACTAAAATTACACCATTAGCACCTTTTACTCCATATACAGCAGTAGCAGATGCATCTTTTAACACTGATAAACTCTCAATCTCATTAGGATCAATATCATTAAAACTACGTTCAATTCCATCTACTAAAATTAGAGGGTCTGTGCTTCCCCAAGTAGATTTTCCTCGAATGACTATCTGTGCCTGATCACTACCCGGCTCTCCACTCGACTGTATTGCTGTAACTCCAGGAAGCATACCTGTAAGAGCGCTGGATACATTGGTAGTTCCTCCTACCTTCAATAAATCATCACCTTTAGCCTGAGTAATAGCACCAACGATTGATGCTTTTTTCTGCACACCATAACCCACCACCACAACTTCTGTCAATTTTTGAGTATCATCTTCCAATTCAATCTTTAAATTAGTTAAGGATTTTAAACTAACCAATTGTAGTTCTTTCTTCTCAAAACCAACATAAGAAAATACCAAAGTAGCGTTTCGAGATACATTCATACTAAAATGCCCATCAATATCAGTAATGATCCCACTTGAAGCATTTTCTTTCTCTACAATATTTACACCAATCAGCGGAAATCCACTTTGGTCATAAACTACACCCTCCACTATCACTTTATCAGGAGATGTTTGTGCTAATAAATCAATGCATATCCATAATAGGCACAATAGTAAAGCACTAGCTCTGTACTTGACCATACTGAATCTGCATACCGGTTCTTTATTTCCTTTCATAATATTAAATATAATTTAGTTAAAGCATCTGATTATTCCGACGCATACAATCAGTCAATATTTATTATTTAACTCATGTATAAAATACATATAGATTTCGGGTCATGATCATGGAAGCGTTATCAGCTTCTTTTTTTAAATTATAGACAATCAAATGAATTCCTGTTTTAGGGTGTTTTGTTTTCATGGTTAATCAAATGTTAAATAAACTACTTCAACTGACTTTAATTTTTATTACTATTTTTTTTACGTATTTACTTGAACCTATATTTATGCAAGGTTGATGTAAATCCTCTGGAAAAAACAGAAAAAACCTTGTTGAATCAGCCAAGAGCTGCTTCTCCACATTGGCTGTATAAAATGCAATATCCTTTTCTTTATTATATAAAACAATATTCTCTATTGCATTATGACTGAGAGCTATATATTCGCTACCTTCTATTACGTATTGTAGGTCAATATATTCACGGTGGGATTCAAACCAAATCTCTTCTTTCTTCTTAGTTTGGTATTCGCTTATTGTTACATATACATCATTACTTAAGTTAACAGTTCCCAACAGTAACGAATCCGCTCTCAAATTATTTAAATAGTCAAACACCACTTCCCAACGTTCTGGATATAATTCATAATGATTTCTGAAATAATCCATATTTATTGAAGAATCTGGTTTGGCTTTAAAATTATGTAGGATTAAATCCCAATTGACTGAAGATACCATTATACCAGATTGTTTCTGTAACATTTTTTTATGATTTACATTACAAGAAACTAAGAATATGATTAAGTTAACAAATACTGTTTTTATACATATTTTCATAGAGTCTTGTGTTCAAATAAGTTTGCACTAATAAAACCAACAAAAAATATGATTATTGTGCCAAAAACAATTGTTAGATTAGCATGAAATGGACTTTTGTATGCACTCCAAAATCCATCTGTGAATAATGCAGGTGACAGACTCATAGCTTCGGTCCATATTACAGCTTCTAATCCACCTAACATCGAATAAAAGATAATAGCTACACTTGTAACTATAATAATTGTTTTAATATCCCAACCCAATAAAGCATTCATAGGTAGTGCTAAAAGATAAAGTATGAAACCCATACGCACTACCTGAGCCAACAAATAACAGATAAATGTATAAAACCTAGCCCATACACCAAATCTTTCTTCAAGAAAACTATATGCAGAAACACTATTTAAATTACAACAAAAAGGTACAAAATTTCGTACTGCAAAATAAGAAGCAATAGGAATAGAAAGACTAAACACAAATGTATTCCAATCGGACATATATGCTTTCCCGGGGTAAGCCAAATAACTTATACTACTTACATAAGTAGCCAAAATAGACATACCTACTACCCAACCAGGAAGACTACGACCGGCTGAAGTAAATTCATCTGAAGTTCGTTTCTTACTAAAGAAAGAACATCCAAGCAATACTACTCCTCCTGTAAATATTAGAAATACTATTGTATCTATTACAGACATAATTTTTAGTAATTATGATTTCAAATCAAGATCCATATTCAAATTTTCTAATGCTATCCTTACTTGATTACGTTCTTCTTTTTCGAAATGGTTAAATGGAGATGCCACGAAATCATTACATACGCCCAAAAGAGATAAAGCACATTTTAAACTTTTCAAATAACTGGAACCATATTTTCCTATGGTATATACAGTAGTACTTATTTGCATCACAATTTTTTGTAAACGATATAGTTCCTCAAAATCATGTCTCTTTGCAGCATTATAAAGAGCAACATATAACTTAGGAAACATATTGGCACCTCCATTAATTCCACCATTTCCTCCCATCAGCACAACTTCCCCGGTAACTTCTTCAGGACCTACTAGCATAGAGAAATTTGAATGATCTTTCATTATATGCATTACTGACTGAAAGTAAACTAAATTAGCAGAACTATCTTTAAACCCTATTACTTTGGGATTTTCTGCTATACGATGGATTGTTTGTGGAGCAAAATTTACTTTTGTATGTGTAGGCATATTATACAAAAAAAGAGGTAGTGGCAAATCTTTAATAAGTTTATCATAAAATTCAACTAATTCAGGTTGGGCAGAAGCAAAATAATATGGTGGTGCAGAAACTACAGCTTCAGCACCATAGTTAGCTGCTATCTGTGCCAGTCTAACACTTTCTACAATAGATGTATCTGATATACAAACCAACACTGGCAGACGACTGGCTGTGATACGACAAGTCTCACGAATCATTTCTTCCCGTAGTTTGTAACTTAGGCATTGTGCTTCACCTGTTGTCCCAAGGATAAAAAGAGCATTTACACCTCCATCAATAAGACGCTCAATCAAACACTCTAAGCCTTTAATATCCAACTTGTCATTATCTAATAATGGAGTTACTAATGGCGGAATTATACCCGACAAAGGAGATTCAAGTAATCTGTTCATAATATTATTCTTTATTTGTTTTATTTTTTATAATATAGAAAAATCCATCTTCCGCACCTACCAATAAATCAGATATACCATCCTTATCCCAATCAATAGGAGTAGGACTTGTTGTATGTCCAGCTAAACGAAGTGTGGAAAGATTTCCCTGATTTTTAATATATATAGTATCTCCGGATTGACGTACATTCTCAAGAAATGCAGCATTCAAAGTATTTACAATTAAGTCCAAACGTCCATCGTTATTCCAGTCTACCAAACAAAACTTACGCCTACCAGAGGCACCAGCCACTTTATCACTTAAACGAAGAGGACCTGGTTCATTAACAACCGGAGCATGTTTTTTTGTAGAACCAGCAATGACACCTTCTGTTGCAAATATTCTTTTCCCTGGTTTTAACCATAATTCATCATTCATTTCAAATCTCTCATAAAAACAGAGGTATCCTTCATGATCCATCAATATAAGATCTGTAAGTCCATCCTGATTCCAATCTATAGCAAAGGGAGTAGTACGCCATTGAGTCACTAAATCTGTTTTACCTGGACTCCACCAATTCCACACAGGTTTAGGCACATCTTTTCCTTGCCAATCCACCTTTACACGATAGGGACCTTTTAAATTCTCAACATCCCCAGTATTTTTATACCAAATTATTTCTCCCAAAATAGAGTTAGCTACAATATCCTTTTTCCCATCTCCATCCCAATCGGCTACAGAAACAGTTGTATAACCCCATTTTTCTTCACATGGACCTTGAATAGAGCCGTTTTTACCTGCAAGAATACGAATATCCTCACCATCTATTTTTAAATTGACAGGAGCTGCCCATATAGGATCATTACCTCCACCTAAATTTTTAATAAAACAAATATTTCCAGCTGAATTTCCACTGATAATATCCTCGAGTCCATCGTTATCCCAATCGACACTAAATGGAGTAGATAATGCACCATATTTTACACAATCCGCCTTTTGCTGAAGATAAACAGGAGATTCAAATTGTGGCATATTATTAATTACAACACCCGTATTTTTTAAATAAGCCACTCTACCATCCTCATCCCCCACCATTAGATCTATATTTCCATCATTATCAAAATCCACAGCGACAGGTAATATCATTTCAATATGAAATTTAATAATTCCATCTTTATTTTCTAGATAACGACCTTCGGCAAAGCGAGGAGCCTCACGTGTTCCAATATTTTCAAACCAAGTTAGCTTGTCTACGAATTCACCACATATCAAATCGAGATCACCATCTCCATCAAAATCATACATGTTAGGAGTCGGCGCACCATAAACATCAATTACTTTTTTCCCCGCTTTTATTCTTCCTTTATTAATATATCTTCCATTTTTATTCTCCAGTAGATACACATATCCATGAAGAGGACCATTTTTCCATTTACCATTTTCATCATAGGCATTATCCCAACCATAATCTCCCCAATCACCTAATCCTACAATAATATCAAGATCACCATCATTGTCATAATCAACATAAGCCCATGTATTGCCGCGCTCTTTTACAATGTCTTTCAAAGGATTTTCAGTGATCTCGATTTTTTGAGGTCGCGCAAACAATGAATTTCTAAAATCCAAATATTCGACTCCCTTATGAATTATATGTAAGTTCCCATTCACATAAGAAACACTTAAATCTTTATAAGTAGTGTCTAGCAATTTTACTCCTTTGTCAAAAAGTGGGGTTTGTCTATTTCCAATATTATGGAAATAAAATATCCCTTTATGAGGCGTTGACGGACATGTCATCAATAAATCCATTAGCCCATCACCATCATAGTCAATTGGAATCGGCATACCCCATAATCCCACTCCTAAGTCTACTACCAAATTAGGATTGTTATATTTCAATCTATATTTATCATTGTCCTGTCCATAGGTAGAAATACATATTATAGCTATTAAAATAATAAAAATAACCTTTTTCATATTATATAATTTAAGTAATAAAAAAATAAAGAAACATAAGAGTTTCACTTCTATTTTGTAAGTATCAATATCAAAAACAAATATTTAAATATAATATACCACTTCCAGCTTTCATAAATTCAACTTTCAATTGTAAACTGAAATTCATTCACATCATCTTCTTATTGAAATTTAGCTTTGATAGCGCATATATCTGTTTTAAATAATTTTTTTATTATATAATCTAATTGTTTATCGTTTCCCTGTAAATGAATAATTTTCTGTGTATGAATTAACGACTCATAAGGTGCTAATTCTGCACCAGGAGAAGAAGTTTCTATTTCATAAAAAGGTCCCATCATAGAACCATCTTCAGTCGGTCCATCATTATAAGCATTGATTACATCACCGCAGTAAGGATTCTTTTGCCTCCCCCACTGTCCATTCATGTAGTTTAAAGAGTTTTCAAAAATATCACACCATAAAACAGTGAGTACCTCCTTAGAAGAATCATAACTTCCACATAAATTAGTTGCACATGAAGCTGGTATCCCCAATTTAGAACGAAAGCACCCGTCTATCTTAAAGTAAATAACTCCATTTTCTACAATTAATCTATCTGTTGGAATTTTACCAAAATACTCATCATTTACAATTTTTCCTTTTTTAGACTGTTTATAAGGGATAAATACAGTGGTAGTAAGAGTAGGATTAAACATACTAAGCATCCAAACAGATATCAGTCCTGTTTTTTTACTCCATGATTCATTGCCAATATTTGTAATCCGATTCTCACTTTTATAAGCTACTACTTTTAGATCCTCAGGAATTTCAATATTAAAACTTGCTACAATTTCATTAATATCTAATAAAGAAATAGTTCGTTCAATATTCAGAAAAAAAGTAGTACCATAAGTATTTGTCAAACACCCCTCTTTGGTCAAACAAACATGATTTTCGCTTTGTGATCGTACGCTGAAAGCCTCTATATCTAAAACCGAAGGGACCCTCCAATTTTTATAAGTTTGTTTTTCTCCTTGTTTAAAATATAGAGAAAATACCCCACCTTCCGGACCAAGCCAAAAGCGTTCTTCACCTCCTACAGGATTAAATTGAAAGTTTATTTGTTTTTTCTTGATAAAAGAATAATTAATCCAACCATAACTATCTCCAGCATCTCCAGCAGCAGATGTAGTCATAACTCTCCCTTGCCATGCTGGAACCACCATAACCTTAGATTCTCCATCATCAGAAATCAACTCAATATATTCAATGTCATTCCTGTTCATAAACTGGGCATCATCAGCATAACTTCCCATTTTATTTTTTTTTATCTATTGCAAGATATAAGGAAAACTTATACCTTGCAATAGAGAGGTTATTAACTATATTAGATTTGTCCTTGTGTTTTTTCTTTATTTATATAATGGACCATAATTTTTACAAGCTCTATAATCACTACCTTCCATATCTTCACCAAAAGCTGACCATGCACTAGGACGGAAGACATTTTCGAATGAAATATTATGCATACTAACAGGAATACGAAGCATAGAAGCCAAAGTAACCAAATCTGCACCTATATGTCCATAACTAATAGCACCGTGATTCGCCCCCCAATTATTCATAACAGTGTATACATCACGAAAATATCCCTTGCCAGTGAGACGTGGAACAAAAAAGGTGGAAGGCCACGTACGGTCAGTACGGTCATTAATTATCCTAAATACATCATCATCTAAATTGACCGCCCATCCCTCAGCAATCTGAAGGACTGGTCCTTGACCTTTTACGAGATTTAAACGACACATAGTCAAAGGCATTTCACCACGAGTAAGGAACTGAGAAGAAAAGCCTCCTCCTCGCATATACTCACGAGAAGCCGGATACCATTTGGTAGCTGCAAGACATCTTTCCACATCTTCTTCTGATATTTCCCAAAAGGGCTTCATTACAGGCTTACCATCTCGTTGCATACAGCCTGTACCATCCAAAGTACAGGAACCCGAATTGATAAGGTGAATAAAACCATTGCTAGCCTTGCCTTCCGGTTTCTTGCCTGTTACTCTCTCTATGGAGTGAGGACTCCAATAGGTACGTACATCAGCAAAAATTTGTGCTGTATTTGACAATAAATGTCCAAATAACATGGAAACACAATTTAATGTATCATTTTCCGTAGCAAATGTAAAAGCTTCACGAATACCATTCCAATCAAACGAGCTGTTCAAAATAGCCTCTGAAAAATCACCATCAGGCTTGTAATCCGTCCATTGCCGTTGTCCTTGGAAACCAGCCGCAATCGCATTATGCCCCATAGCTTCCTCTTTAAATCCAATTTCGGCTAATTTAGGATTTCCAATCATTAAATCACGAAAAATAAGAGTCATTTTTACTACATATTCCCAACGTACATTTTTTTCTTCACGAGAATAGACTAAATGTTTTGGATTGAAATCACACCCTTCATTACTCTTACAATATTTCTCAGTCCATATCATAGCACGTTCAAACTCTTCATAATCATAAATACCCAACTGAATACGACGTTCTATTTCACTAGCATCTACATATTCATTACGCATTCCTAAATACTCCTGAAAAAAATCTGGATTAGGGATAGACCCTGCAATTCCCATAGATACGCTACCTATCGAAAGGTAAGATTTCCCTTTCATGGCTGCAACAGCTAAACCGGCACGTGCAAAACGTAACAATTTTTCTCGTACATCTTCCGGCATTTCTGTATTACCGATATCCTGTACATCCTGTCCGTAAATACCAAATGCAGGCAACCCCTTTTGCGTATGTCCAGCCAATGCAGATGCTAAATAAACAGCACCTGGACGTTCAGTACCATTAAACCCCCAAATAGCTTTAGGAATCTCACTATCCATATCAATAGTTTCAAAGCCATAACACCAACAGGGAGTTACTGAAAGTATTACACCCACTCCGTTATTACGAAATTTCTCTGCAGCCATAGCCGCCTCAGCTACCCCGCCAATAGTTGCATCCGCAATAATGCACTCTACAGGAGTTCCATCACTGTGGTACAAAGACGATGAATATAGCTCGGCAACCTTACGAGCCATAGTCATAGTTATATCTTCTAGCGATTCACGGATACCTCCACGTCGTCCATCAATAATAGGACGAATACCAATTTTTGCTTTACTACCAATAAGTCTCAAATTTTTCATGGATAAAATAGGTTTGCATTGATAAATACTATAAAAATTAACTAAAACGATTAAGCAATAATATAAAAAAAAATTCTATGAAGAAGCCTCAACAAATACTCCTTCTGCAAGTACAGACTGCACAGCATTCCTCTCTGCAATACTATCTATAAGTATTTCAAGAGCTTTCTGAACCAAAGTCTCTATAGGTTGCTGAATATAAGATATAGGAGCATTAAAAAAGTCAAATACCGGATTGCCATCAAAACCAGCAAGACCTATTTTGCCAATCACGTCTTGCCCCATATCTTTAATTGTATACAAACAAGCCAATGAAATCATATTGGTTCCAAATAAAAAAGCATCTGCTCCTGCCTCAATCATTTTCGGGAGCATCCGGTCTGCCGATTTCCGAGGAGTATCCTGTTTCAAAAAAACTACATTTATCATATTCTTTTTCCCCGCATTTTCCATAGCCTTTTTATACCCGCGAACACGCTCTTTCATATGGACGAGATTAATATCATAAGCCACCATGCAAGGAGAATTATATCCCGAATCCAAAAGATACTTAGTTGCAATATACGAAGCATTAAAATTATTAAGAGCCACGTAACTAACATTAAGTTCAGGAAAATAACGGTCAAATAAAACAATAGGAATATTGTTATTAATCAGAGAAGCGATAGCTTTCTCTGAATTTTCGCAAGGAACAATAATCAGCCCATCAACTCCCTTGTTAATAAGGTTACCCACCACAACACTCATCTTATCTGTATCCTCATCCGAACTTCCAAAAAGTACAGTATATCCTTGTTTAGTAGCTTCATCTTCCAACACACGCGCCAATTGAGAGAAGAAGGGATTAGATATATCAGAAACCACTAATCCAATTGTTTTCGTCTTACCGCTACGCAGACTTTTAGCCGCCAAATTAGGTTGATAATTCATTTCATTAGCAATCTTTAAAATACGCTGGGCTGTTTCTTCGCCTACACGATATTCTTTCTTCTTACCATTTAGTACGAATGAAACTAAGGCAGTTGAAACTCCTGCAGCTTCTGCAATATCTTTTAGCGATATTTTTTTCAGTGATGACATATATTAAGGTATAACGTTTTTGCAATATTACAATATTGTGTTTTCTACTTAGTTATTGAATTAGTAGTACTTATTTGTGTTTGTACGATGCAAATATAAATATAATAATTGAATTTACAAATTATTTTGCTAATTCGTTATAACATTTTTCTATTTTCTATATGAATGCCCCTTAGAACCTAACATCAACTCTACATTTTCTATCTTTTCAAATCAACTCACAAGATAAAAAATATCCCATGAAACAAATAAATACGTCTCATGGGATATTTTTAATACGGTACAACCCTACAGAAATACGTTTATTCCCTACTTTCTCATTCTATTTCTATACTATGGCGTACCGGCGTCAGAATGAATGTAAATTCATAATCAGCATAAGGAACTTGGTATTCGGGCCGGGCAATACGTCCCCAGCTATCCTCGCAACCTAAACCGGCCTGCACCTTATCAATACAGAGGTTAGTCAAGTCTGCTTCTTCCACCTCCTGAGAGTGTCCTTGCTGTTTGCTCCAGCCCTCATCCAAGGATTCAATCGTATAGTGCAAAGCCGATGCGGAGAATGGAGCGGCAGCAACTACCTCGATGCCGTTACCGGCTGCATCCAGCATTTTCCACCAACGGATATCCGTCTTTGTCCCATTCTCCTGCGGACGGATATAGGGATAGAACTGTTCCGACACGCTCTGACGATAAATGCCGAGGTCGGAGCAATGGTTACGGTCGATATAGTTCTCTACCGGACCGCGACCGTAATATTCTACAGTCTCAAAGCTGCGAGGCATAGGCAGTTGCACCCCGAAACGGAAAAGATTGGCAACTTTGGCATTCTTGTCGGCAATCATCTTTTGAGTGACTTTAACAGCGCCATTGTTGTTGATGACATACGTCAAATTTAAAGCAGCCGATACTTTGGACAACTCATAAGCGGCTTCCACAATCACTTGTTTGTTCTCGGTGCGCTGATTGAAAGAGATCAGCTTGATTTCCGGATTCTTCCAGACAATATACTTGCGGTGCAGGTTGGCGCCGAAATCATTATCGGTAGGAGCACGCCAGAAGTTAGGGGTAAGGGCTTCGCCCTCTTTAATCATATTCTGACCGTTCACTTCGTATTTAGTCAAGTACCCGGTATGCTTGTTGAATTCCATACGGAAGGTCTCACCGGAAATAATAAGGTAATTATAGTCATTCTCCTGCACTGCAGGAACTGTTACTTCCACATTACTCAGTTCGACATTTCTCAAATCCATTGCAGGGGCTTGATAAGCGTTCAGCGTCAACTGGTTTTTAGCTACAATATGACCGGCAGGAAGCAGTCCCTCACGATTCTTCAGCTTATAAGACACGTTGAGCAACCACTCGGCACATTGGCAAGTTGCACCCAAATCCAATTTGATTTTGGCTGTCTGTTGCGGGGCTACATCCAAGTCATCCACACGGCCGCTGCGCATCACCTTACCGTCTTTCAGCATCTCCCATTCCAGATAATAAGCGGAAAGGTCACGGAAGAAGTTTTCATTGGACACATTGATTTCTCCACGCTGCAAGTCGGCAGGAGTTGTCCAAATACTCTGATAGATGCGTCCCACTTCGTACATATGCGGATTAGGCACACGGTCGGGACTAATAAGACCGTTATCGCAGAAGTTAATGTCGCTGGCATCAAAGCGATTGAAGTCACCGCCATAAGCATAAATCATCTTGCCGTTCTTACCTGTCCAACGTACAGACTGGTCTACAAAATCCCAAATAAAGCCACCCTGAAACTTGGGATATTTACGCACCAAGTCCCAATACTCCTTAAAGCCGCCTTCGGAGTTACCCATAGCATGGGCATATTCGCACTGAATCAAAGGCTTCTTGTAGTCGGCATTCTTACTATAATCCTCGCACCAGCCATAACCGGCATACATCGGACAGTAAATATCCGTCTTGCCCTTCACGCCGGCCTGCTCATACTGGCACGCACGGCTGGGGTCTTCCGCCTTCACCCAATCGTAAGCGGCCTCAAAGTTAGGACCATATCCGGCTTCATTGCCCAACGACCAGAAGATAATGCTGGGATGATTGAAACCGCGTTGTATATTACGTTGATTACGTTCCATATGAGCTTTCTTGTAGTCGGCACGTTTGGCAAGGGTTGATTCTCCATATCCCATTCCGTGAGACTCGATATTCGCTTCCGCCACTACATAAATGCCGTATTGGTCACACAAGTCATACCACAGATTATTGTCGGGATAGTGGCAGGTACGCACAGCATTCAAATTGAACCGTTTCATTATCTGAATATCCTGAATCATACGCTCACGGGAAACTACATAACCATAGTCGGGATCCATTTCATGGCGATTGGCTCCTTTGAAAAGAACAGGTTGGCCGTTTACCAGTATTTGCGAATCTTTGAGTTCAATCTTACGGAAACCTACTTTAACGGGAATCACTTCATTACTGCCCTGCAAAGTGGCACGCAATGTATAAAGATAAGGAGTTTCCGCTGTCCATTTATGCGGATTATCCAGGTTCATCAAGGCAGTACCGTTACCACGAACAGCTGCTGTTGCCACCTGCCTACCTTCGGCATCCGATAATTCCAAAGTGGTATTACCGTTACCTTTCAGGCTTACCGTTACACGCAAAGTCCCGTTCTTGTAGTCGGTATCCAAATCTGGGGTAACACGAATATCTTCGATACGTTTCTTATCACGGGCATACAGATAACAATCACGCCCTACCCCGCTGTAACGGAAAAAGTCTTGGTCTTCAAGATAAGTACCGTCACACCAGCGGAACACTTGGAAAGCTATCAGGTTTTCTTGCCCCGGCTTCAGGTAAGAGGTAAGATCAAATTCCGCCTCCAACTTGCTGTCTTCGCTGTAACCTACATACTTACCGTTTACCCACAGGTACATATTGGAAGTCACCGAACCGAAGTGGGCTATAATATCCTTGCCTTTCCAATCGGCAGGGACTACAATCTCGCGGCGATACGAACCGACATGGTTATTCACAACGGGTACTTCCGGCGGATTATTCTTAAACTGGTTGCGCCAGGCATAACCTACATTTACATAAATAGGGTCGCCGAAGCCATACAATTCCCACACCCCGGGAACAGGCATATCACTCCATCCTTTATCATTAAAGCCCGGTTTCCAGAAGTCTGTGGGACGGGCATCAGCATCTTTCACCCAAAAGAATTTCCATGTACCATTCAAGGTCATGAAACGGGAAGAGTGTTCTTTGGCTCCTGCACGGGCAGCCTCTTCCGATTCATAAGCAAAATAATTGGTGTGCATCGGTGCACGGTTTACGGCATTGACTTCCGGATTCCGCCATTCGGTAAAAGACTGCGCGCTCGTAACCACAGCCAAAGCCGCAAACAGTCCGGTAATAATCTGTTTCTTCATGGTATCTGTTATATATAAAAAGTTACAACTTCATTCTATCGCTATTTTTCACTGATGCGTATCACCGTAAACGAATATGCCGGCATCTTATAATCAAATTCATTGCCCGCAACTTCGAATGCAGAAGAGACGGACTTGGCATCTTTACTTGCCGGGCTGCCCGTAAGCAGTGTCTTTACGGCTGACGGATTAGTCAAAGAAACACCTTCCAACTGTACCTTGGCAGAAACCTCTACCGGCAATAGATTCGCCAATTTCACGATATAGTCGCCACTGGCATCATCTCTGACTACGGATACACCCACACGCTTCCGCACTGCATCCGAGCCTTCACTCAAACTGACAACAGAGGGCAAATAAACAGTACCGGAATTCTGTCCGTACATCTGCTGGACATAATAACCCACCGTAGGCTTTACTTCTGAGTTATTGAAGTAAATCAAATCGGGATTCCATTGCGTATGACCTTCTTTGGCCAGCAACGGAGCATACGAAGTCATGGTCACGACATCAGCGTTCCGTTCTACGGCCGTAAGGTACAATGCCTCAGTCAAAGCCGTTTCAACGTTATTGGGACGACCTGCCATATGGGAGGCATACTCACCCAAATACACTTTGGACTTGTTGCGGTCGTAACGGTCGTAATAATCCTGATTATTGATGAGCCAACCGGGTTCCACATAATAGTGTTCGTCCACCATAGGCACACCGAGACGGGTGGCAAGTTCCCAGCCTTCCTCGTAGTCCGTTCCTTCGTAGAAAGGTCCTACCGTACCGATAACGGTTATTTCGGGATATTTCTCCTTAACAGCATTATATATCATCGTGAAACGTTCTTCAAAGACATCTGTTATCATGTCCTCATTGCCTATACCGATAAACTTCAGGTTGAAAGGCTTCGTATGACCGGCTTCCGCACGTTTCCTGCCCCACTCCGTGCGACGTGCATCGCCATTAGCATATTCTATAAGGTCGAGCACATCTTGAATGTATTGATCCATTTCTTGCATCGGGATGCCTCCTTGTTGCCCCATACACGTCAGCTCGCCGTCGGAGTGATGCGCGCATGTGCCGGAATTTTGGCAAGGAACGCCTGCCGCAAGTACCGGAAGCGGTTCAGCACCGATATCCTCACAATATTGGAAGAATTCAAAGTATCCCAAGCCGCGTGTCTGATGATACCCCCAAAGGTTGCGCAAAGGCTTGCGGGCTTCGAGCGGACCGACAGAACCTTTCCAATCGTATATATTGTCAATTCCGTCTCCATGAGCCACACACCCGCCGGGAAAACGGATGAAGCGCGGATGCAGGTCTGCAAGCGTCTGGGCCAAGTCGGCACGCAGACCGTTCTCGCGGCCTTTAAACGTATTCTGCGGGAAAAGGGAAACCATATCCAGATGCAGCGTAGCCGGAACCGATTCTAAAAGAAGTTCGAGACGTCCCTTGTCAATGGCAGACGCAGCAGTCAATACAGTCTTATACTTCTTCCACTCACGAGAAGCCACCTTTACTACAGATTCGGCACAAACCTTGCCCTTGCCATCCGTAATACGAATCAGAAGTTTCATACTCTTGGGCTGTGCATAACGCTCTGCCCTTGCCGAAAGCCCTTCCGACGGAATGCGGGCAAAGAAGGACAAATCGTATTTTTCACCTTGCTTTATCACAATCCCGTCATAACCGGTATTGTAGATACCTGCACCCGGTGTATTTATCATCATTTTCAGATAATGAGAATTATTGGCATGTATGGGAGCAACCGTATCTATCTGCAAGTGCACTGGAACTTGACCGGCATTCTCCTTCCCAACCGAAGAAAGAGCGGGACGAATACCACCCCAAGCCGTCATGGGTCCCCATTCCGCAGCCCTATCCAATCCGTAGCCGCGGTCGGCGGGAGCATATTCAAAATCGCGGTTCTGAATAAGCTCGGCATAAAGTCCTCCATCGGCAGCATAATTAATGTCTTCAAAGAAGATACCTATCAAATGCTCGCTGATTTTCTTTGCCTTTTCGGGCTTTACTTGTACAGTGGCTTCCAGCGGTTTCAATCCGGCAAAACGCACAGGGTCCTGCGCCATCCGTTCGGCATTCTGTGCCGAACGGAATTTCTTGTGTTCTGCATAGCGGATAATCTGCTGTACGGTGGTATACGAAACTTTCTGTATACGTCCCGTCTGTTCCATGCCATTCACCGATGCTTTTCCTTCGAGGAAAGGGTACACATCTTCAGAAGAGAACTTACTAAGATCGGAGGATAAGAAATAACTCTGCCGCCCCCATTTCTGCAAGTCAGGCGAAGCTACATGAGCCAATACTTTGCCTGTATCCGTAACTCTCCAGATGCAATGCCAGCTACCGTCGGCACGGTTTTGCACCAACTGCGGATCGAACATTTTCTTCGCTCTGCCCCACGGGCCGAAATCGGAATTGACATAAGTGAAACCGTCTGCTACACTGAACCACGTCCTGTTGTCGGGACTCCAGGCAAACTTCAATCCACCCTGCCCGTTGGCATGGGAATAGGAAAAGAGATAAACCGAATCGGGTTCATTCGTCACATGATGAGTCTCTGCCCGCAAGGAAGAAGCCAAAACCAGTAACAGGCAAAGAGAGAATAATTTGAATCGTACTTTCATGGTATTTAATATAATATAATTCTTTAACTTGTGAAAAGCCTGCCCGTCCTACTTCACTATCACTGCTCCGCCCATAGGCTGAACTGTAAGCTGCAACGTACCGTCAGACTTGATTTTCTGTTCTTTCTGTTGCGGCTGCAGCTTCTTATCGTCAAAATAAACAGAGACCTCCTCACCCGCAGGTAACATCGGAAGGGATAATTTCAGCTTCAACGGTTCCGCCATAGCATTGGCAGCAGCTATATACCACACATTGCCATGACGACGTGCCAAGACGACATAGCGGCCGGGATAACCGTCTATAAAACGGGTTTCATCCCATGTAGTAGGTACTTGTTTCATAAAGTCAAGACATAGCGCCGGAGCATCCGTCAAATTATTGGGGGCAAGAGCAAAGTTCTGTATGGGATTCTGGAAAAGCACCGTAGTTGCCAACTGGAAAATATCCGTTGTCCGACGAACAGTACCGCCGTCATTACCACGGTTCAAGCGTTTATTCAAGAATCCTCCGCCAAATTCCATACATCCCACAGTATTACGGATAAAAGGATGCAAAGTGGCATTGAACGCTTCATTATCACAGGCTTGTTGGCTGAAGACAAGATTCTCGGATGCCAACACAGCCTCACTGCCTACATAGTTAGGATACATCCGCTCCCATCCGCGAGGCAACGTACATCCATGGAAGATGACCATCAGCCCGTAATCATCGGCATCGCTCAGTATTTCTTCATACAAACGCATTGTCTCCTGCTTGTCACCTCCAAAGAAGTCTACTTTTATACCTTTTACACCCAGACTTTGCATCCAGCGCATCTCTTGCTTACGGGCAATGGAATTGTCCATTTTGTTAACCGGACCTTGCTCTATATCATTCCAGTAGCCGCTGGAACTATACCACAAGAAGACCTCCACTCCTTTGCTACGGGCATACTTGACGAACTGCTCCATACGGTCACGACCGATATACGTATCCCACCAATTATCAACCAAGATATATTCATACCCCATGGCAGCTGCCAAATCGGCATATCGTACCTGGTCATCATAGTTAATACTGTTATCTTGCCAAAGAATCCAACTCCAAGTACCGCGCCCCGGTTTATAGTCGTGTTTCGTTGCATAACGCGGCTCAACCACATCCCAAGGAACCGTCGTCTCTACAATCGGTTTCAAAGTTTCACCTACCGTAATAGTACGCCACGGCGTGCTGCCGGGCAAAGCAAAAGCGGGTTCAATTGTTCCGTTACCGTTATTTTCTTCCGGCATGGGGAACTCAAGGGTATACACGCCGCTTGCCGCATCGCTAAGGCGGGACGCACAATAGCGGCTGTCAACACCGGTCTCGCTGACCAGTACCCAACCGTCTTCACCCACTTTGAACAGACAAGGGAAGGTATAACCATGCCCGTAATGCGAACGTTCGTTCATCGATGCATCCACTTTATATCCTTCTTCGTAGCTGGGCTTCGTACGTTTCCATCCTATCATGGCATCGCTCTGCGGGCAGAGGAAAGTGGTAGTCTTTTCCGGAAAGGCAAAACCGGTATTTTCGTTCATTACGCGTACACTGCCCGTATTGCCTTGGCGTGACAGGGTATAACGGAAAGCAATATCGTTATTGCTCACCCGGAACGTAATCTGCATCTTCTGTCCTTTGGCATTGTCAAAGAAACAGTTCAATTCGTTAGCCCGGTAATGTACTTGAGAAGTCTTGATGTGGTTCAATGAATACTGGCTGTCAATTTTGTTCACTTCATGTCCGGTTAGTTTCAAACCTTGTGTAAAATCGCCTACATTAGTGTTCATGCCCAACGGGGAGTTTTCCAGCATCTGCCTGCCCTTGTAAGAAACAGAATAAGCTGCTTTTCCGGTTTCGGTACATATAACCTCCACCTGCAGGTTTCCGTCCGGTCCTTTCACTATTACATCTTGCGCCCTCAACGGTGCAGTAACTGCCAACAACAGCAATAACAGTTTCAATCCTTTTTTCATGGTATGTGTATATTAGTAACTAATTTATGTCTTTCATAATCATTTTACAGCAAGAGAATTAGAGAGTGTAAAAATAACACTTTTACTACAGACGCAACAAATAAGCGCATATGTTGTGTAACATATACACTTATTCTTCATTGAATCAATGTACGTTCAATAACGTCGGTCATTACCACACGAGCCCTCTGAATGACAAAAGGACTCCTTCCCTTATTCATCTATAAGAGAAGAAATCCTTCATTATATTTATAATAACAGGCTGTGGTGCGTCAGCCTATGACCGCTTTTCCTTCCTGCAATCTCTTCAACCGCAGCAATGCTTCGATATAATAATAATCCGCATAAATAATAGAAGCGTCTATTTCCGACTTAGCCGGCCAGTGTCCTGTAGAGTGGAGCAGGAATGCCGGACTTGCTTCACCGCATTGATAGCTGTCCGTACTTAAGTTCGTCAGCATTTTCACTGCCGCATCCTTGTACTTCTCTCCTTTGTCACCCGGCAAGTACGTAGAAAGTTCCAGTAAGGCAGAAGCCACTACACAGGCAGCCGAAGCATCACGAGGAGCATTGGGTATTGCGGGGTCATTGAAATCCCAGTAAGGAACATAATCCTCCGGAAGATTTTTCAAATACACATCCGTTACCTTCTGCACAAAGTCCAGATAACGGCAGTCTCCGGTTTCACGGTAAACCACTGTATATCCATAGATGGCCCATGCCTGACCGCGCGCCCACATACTATTGTCCGCATATCCCTGGTGCGTAACCCCTTTGACAAAGCCACCCGTCAGCGTATCGTAAACGGCCACATGATACGAAGTATAATCGGGACGAAAGTGGTATTTCATCGTTTTATCGGCATGAGAAATGGCAATATCCGCCAAATAAGGGTTGCCGCCGTTCTTTGCCGCCCAGAAAAGCATTTCCAGATTTATCATATTATCCATAATCGTGTTGTGTCCGCCAAACAGTTCTACATTACGCGGCCAAGACAACATCGTCCCTACCTGCGGCTTGAATAGCGTAGCCAACGTATCCGCCGTATCCAGAATCACCTGCTTGTAAAGGGGATTTTGCGTCAGGCGATAACCGTTGCCATAACTGCAAAACACCAGAAAGCCGAGGTCATGGTCGAATGCAGGTGTACGGGAAAGGAACTCCAAGGAGGCGGTAAATCTTTCCGCTTCCTCCTTTATCCGCTTGTCACCGCTATATTCATAGTCGTACCATAGCACACCGGGCCAAAATCCGGCACACCATTCTTCCTTTGCGGCTTTGCGGCAATTCCAATTACTTTGACCTTGCAGGATGTTGCGTGGCATCATGGTATAATCAATCTTACCATTTGCATCGTGCAACCGGTCTAATGTACGTCCTACCTGACGGTTACAATAGTCCAATTCCCTATCAACATAAAACTTGTTTTCCGGAATAGTGCAGGCAGACAACAGGCAGACGCCCAAAACTGCCAACAGAGCTTTTGTCTTCATATCTGATTTTATTCTTTTATTTCTCAATATGGAACCAGTCGGCATCCACCCAACCGCGTTCTTTACCGTAAGGGGCCGTACTGAACAATCCTACCTTAGCCCCTATCCATTTTCCCTGACGGGCAGTGAAAGGGATTCCGGCAGATGTATACTTCTTACCGTCCAAGCTATAAGAGAAGCGGCATACACCGTCTTTCTCCACTTTTACCCGCAGGTAGATTTCCCTTTCATAATTGGGATATAAGCCTGCCTCATAAATACGGCTTGCCGGAATTTCCGCCAGACGTACAGTCGTTTCCGGCATATTCTGCTCGGCATCCTTGCAAACGGCCTGTTTCAGCACGAACGATTCGCCTGCCTTTTCCACACCGATGTAACTATAATCCCAGCCCATCACAATAAGTCCGGATTGTTGTCCGTCCATTTTGGCTGATACTTTCAGCTTGGCGGTAGCCGTAAACTTTTCGGCAGGAAACTTCTGCAACAACAGATTGGGCACTTCCCAGAAGTTCACGAAGCTTTCCGAGAGGATATGTCCGTAGATGCGGACAAACCCCAAATCCGAAGTGAATCCAAAAGTATCTTGATAATTGGCGTGCCACTCCCATTGCAATCCCAACCGACGGGTATTGAACTCGTCGCTTTCCACAGGAGTTTCTATGGGATAAGTCTTGCCTACATTGGGTTTCTTATAAGTAGTGACCGGCTCGCCACAACCGTCACCGTCCTTATCCACACCGATTACAGGCCAATCATTCACCCAAGCCATCGGATTCAGATGAATCACTCGCCCGTACATCGCTTTATCCTGAAAATGTACAAACCAAGACTCACCTTTATTTGTGTCCACCCATGCTCCCTGATGAGGACCGTTAATATCCGTCTTGCCCTGCGCCATGACTATTTTCGGTTCATACGGCCCGTATACATTGCGTGAACGCAACACCAGCTGCCAGCCCGTAGCCACGCCACCCGCAGGAGCGAAAATATAGTAATAGCCGTTTCGCTTATAAAATTTCGGTCCTTCCACCGTGTGATTAATTCCGTCATTCCCGTCATAAACAAGTACCGGATTGCTTATAACCTGTGTACCTTCGGCATTCATCTCGCATACCACCACAACACTGTTCATCTTCGAGCGGCTGCCTGCCCAAGCGTGCACCAGATACACGTGCCCGTCATCATCCCACAACGGTGCAGGGTCTATCATCCCTTTACCGGCTTTCACAAGTACGGGCTTCTCCCATTCGCCGGCAGGGTCTTTGGTCTTCACCATAAAAATACCAAAGTCCGGGTCGCCCCAGTAGATATAAAATTCACCTTTGTGATAGCGAATGGAAGGAGCCCATACCCCCTTGCCATGCCGGGCCGAATTATAGAACTCTGTCGGTTCCAATTCTTTCAAGGCATAATTGATAATACGCCAATTCACCAAGTCTTTGGAATGTAGAACAGGCAAGCCGGGCGTACAACCAAAGCTGGAAGCGGTCATATAGAAGTCATCGCCTGCCGCACAAACATCAGGGTCGGAATAGTCGGCATGCAACACCGGATTCCTATATGTACCATTCCCTCTATCCGAAACCCATACTTCGGACACATATTGCGCTCCTGCCTGCAAACAGACTACGCACAACATACCAACAATCAGCGTTAATCTTTTCATCTTGTAACTAATAAATAACCCGAAAGCAAAACATTCATTTATTAATACGAACAACCCCTGCCGATTACTCAATGCAGACTGTATTTTTATAGCACTTCCCCCTTATATCTTTTATACTTCTTCGCCTCATCCTTATTTACGGGAACAAAACGGACAGCCGCCCCACCGCTCGGTTTCAATTCAAACTTCATCGTTTTGGAAGTATCCACCAACAGATACGAGCATTTCACTTGCGTGCGGGTTTTCACTTCCTTCCCGCCGTCCGTATAGATATATGCAAGATAAGTCTTGCCCTTATCGAGAAAAGAGAGCGGTACATTCTCTTTCGAGCCGTCATTATTCGTCATGGCCGCCAAGAACCATTCCTGTCCTTTCCGGCGTGCCATTGTGATATTCCTGCCCGGTGCCCCGTCCAACACCTGCGTATCGTCAAAAGCAGTCTGCAAGTTCTCAAACCATTCCACTTCCGGTTCCCCGCGATAGAAAGACGGTTTATCATACCAGAAGATTGTTTGCAGCGGACTGTAGAATACCAGCGAGGCCGCCAACTGATGTGCGTGTGTGGTTTTCAGACGCTTGTCGAAATAGCAGATGGTATAATCCGCCGCACCATTTATCATACGCGTAAAAGGCAGCGTCACATTGTGCGTAGCGTCCGGAAACTCTTCGTTCCCGCAAATACCTTCCTGAGTCAACAGATTGGGGTACGTACGGCTGAAACCGGACGGGCGGTACTCATCATGGATATTCATCATCAAATGGTTTTCGGCCGCCAGACGCACCAAATCGTGCAACCACGTAGCCCAACGATGGCTGGCATACTGCACAAAACCGGACTTCACCCCAACAATACCCCATTCACGAAGTATCGGAAAGAGCTCACGCGCCTGTTTCATCAACGCATGCTGGTTGACGTACACCCAGATACCGACCCCCTTTTCCTTTCCGTAAGCCACTACACGCGGCATATCCAGTTTCTCCACCACTTTGGTGGCGTCTCCGTCGTGCGAAGTACAAGGCAGATACCACAACCAGTCGAAAAGCATATAAGGGATATTGTGTTCGGCGCAGAAATCAATCGTGGCGATGGCTCCTTCGGTACTGATGGTTGTCTCGCGCATAATAGTGCCCGGTTTCACCCACTCGGCGGCATCGGCTACCTCGCAAGGCGGGTTCAGGTTTTGGACAATGTCGTTATGTTCCAGCAACTCTCCCGGCTTTTCCGCAGTCATTATCACCCTCCACGGAGTAGCGTAATAAGTCACCACATCTACCGGACTATACATTACGGAAGCCAGCGTATTCTTTTTCTCTGCCGAAGCCTGATATTTGGTAAGGCACCAGTCGTCCACATCGGCATCCAGCAATGCAGCCCACAAGCCGCCGGGCAGTTCCAACGTCAAGGCACGCTCCACGGGACGCTTCAATTCATTGACATCCAAGTGTTCAAAGAAAGCCTGCGCCCACTGTTCCGACCATGCTTTCGTACCGGCAGGCAAGGTATACTCCGTCAAATCGCCCACTACCTTGTGGAAAGTGGCACGAGGATGTTCGGGGAAGAAATAGCGGAAAGCGATACCTTCGTCATAAGCACGCACCTCTATATCAAGGCGGTAGAAAGAACCGTCTTTCTTGGAGAGGTGAAGCGTTGCCGCATTGTAACGGTCGCGCACTTCGCTGCGTTCACCGTAAAGAGGCTTCCAAGTTATATCCACCGCAGGAGCATAGGTCACGGAGTCCGTCTCCAGATTATCCATCCAACAGGCCGGTTGTATCAGTTTACGCTGTCCCAATGCCATTTCCCAAATACGATTATCCAACTCCAGTCCGGCGCGCGACTCTTCTATCACCGATTGTCCCTTGAAGGAGACACGGTAAAACAAGCCGTTGACAGCCGGAGAGGTCTGCTTCTGATAGAAACAGACTTCGTGTATGCCGCTCGGAGAGGTCAGTTTCAACTCCCGGGCATTACCCGCAAACATAAAAGCGGCATATACAAATATACCAAATAGAAATCCTATTCTTTTATTCATCACTGCAAGCATATCTTTAAGTAAGTTTGATTTTTATTTATGTCAAGAGTCCCTGTCATCCATTTAATAGTTCATTTCTCAATAAAGAAAGTGCGCTCTACCGGCTCTGCCGTCTGCACCTTTCCCATAATACCGTATTGCCATGCCACTACCGTTACTTTAAGCGGGTATTTGCTGCGGGGAGGTATCTTGGTAAACACTACTTTGCCTCCCTCTATTTCCGCCGGTCCCTCTTTTACATAATAATAGACGGGCAGACCGCAGTCGGACGTCGCATTGAGCATAATGGATTTTGTTCCGTCTTTTACATCCGCAATACCGGGAAATAGAATACACTGCCTGCGCCCCCCGGTCAGCGGATAAGGGATATTGAAACTCAGCTCCTGCACGCACTCTTTGTAGAAGCGGTCGCCTCCGGCACTTGCCACAAGCGTAATGCCCGGAGTACGCTTTTTATTGTTTGTACCCATACGGTAGAAGTCGAGGACAAAAGTCGTATCGTTTATCTGCTTCACCGGACCGCAGATACGTTCGATACGCGGCACGGCAACCGAATGTTTGTCCGCCAAAGCATTGCGCAGGCTATCGGTATATACCGCTTTCAGATGAAACGTCACGCCGTCCGGTTCGGGCAGGAAACGTGCAGAAAGGGTGATATGCGATTTCGGATTATAAGGAACGAGTTGTCCCTCCTGCATAAAGCTGACATATTGCGGCAGCAAGTCACGCTCTTGGCGGTAGAACTCTTCAGTCAGTTCCGCCATTTCGCGGTCGAAATACCAGAAGGCGTCATGGCGGTCTCCTTTGTATTGTCCGTAAGGAGCCGGCTTGGCACGACGGGGTTGTTTCGCAAGGCGTGCCGTACGTACCTCTCCCTGCGGTTCTTCCGCACCCGTACGCCAACGTTCGGCAAGCCAGCCGTTGCGAGGGTCCAGTTTCTTCAGAGCGACCGGTTTATTCCAATCCACACTCTCCGGCAACCTGTACTCCACGGCTTTTTGCAAGAAAAGGCCGATATAATCCGCCGTACGGTCTGCCACATCAAAGTGCCCCCGCCCGGCATCGCAAAGAAAGGAGATGCAGCTTTCGGGATACATCATACGAAAAGCCAAAGCCGGATTGACGCGCGCTTCCCACCACTCGTACTCTCCTTCCACCATCAGACCGGGGATGCCGTCGATGTGGCGTGTACGTCCCCATTCCAAGTTCGCACCGCCATAACCGGTCAGGTTAGTGCGCGGAGCATCACCATGATAGGAGATTACCGCCAACGTACGTTCCGGGTTCCATGCAGCAAAGTTCCACGGGAAAGTAGCCATTGCAGAGTGCCCCAAAGACACAACAGGCGCAACTTCCAGCTCATTGTAGCCGCTCGTCTCCGCCAAATTGTCCAAAGCTGCGAGCAGCGCATTGTTACATCCCGTCTTTACATCCCACGGGAAATCAAGAATGGGCGTAATCCATACCAATGCAATACCCGCTTCCTGCATCCGTTTACGAAACACCGGATTCTCAAACAAAGTCTCTTCACACATATTATGCTGTCCCACCACTACGGCCTTCACCCGTTTGCAATCATCGGGTATCCACAGAAAAGCCTGCGGATGCGCTCCGGTTTCCTGCGAAGTCATCGAAAGAATCCGCACCGACCATTGCCATTCGGCAGCCATGCCGGCTGTCCTTCCCCCAAAGAGGAGGACGAAGAGGAAAAAGCAAAAAGACAGATATTTCATACGATTAAATGCCTACTTATTCTTTAAATCCCAATATACCACATATCTCTGATGATGCACATCGTACAAGGGGCGGAGCACATCACCTTGTTGCGTAGTGAACTTCAGTTCCTTTCCAACCCGTTGCAGCGCACGTTCCGGATGTTTGCAGTCTATCAGGAGCGTTGTTTTCAGGTCTGCCGGAATATGGTAATCATAGGTATAATAATCATTGTAAAGCCGGGGGTCGGAGAAAGGCGCCGGAGACTGCATACCTTCCGTACCCCGCTCTCCCGCCAACACCAGCGGTCCGTAGAGCAACGCACCCTTTTGAGGGCTATCCGGAGTGGTTTCCAGTTGCACTTGCATCGGATAAACGGCCTCTATGCGGTCGCCATCCCTCCACAGACGGGTTAAAGCGATATAAGAACCGGGAGCCTGTCTCACCTGTATTTTCTTTCCGTTGACACGCACCGCCACCTTTCCGCTCCATGACGGATAGCGCAAATATACGGTGGTCTGCACCGGACGGTCGGCCTCAACAGTCATTACAGTTGTTTCCTCTTCGGGAAAAGCCGTTTCCTGTCTCAGGGTTATTCCTTTTTCCTTCCAACGGACCACGGAAGGAATAAACAGGTTTACATAAATACCCTCTTTGCTGCGGTAGTAAATGCCTTCTCCATACTTGGCATGATTCTCGAAGCCGCTTCCCACACAGCACCAAAAAGAGTTCTCCTTTGTGCTATACACCTTATGCGCCCCCGACAGCAAGGGCAGGAAGTAGCAAACCATACCGGTCTGCGGGTCTTGCTGTCCCAAGATATGATTATACAAAGCTCTCTCGTAGTAATCGGCTATGCCCGCATCCGGTTGCCAGCAAAACAGATGCCGGCTTAGTTTCAGCATATTATAGGTACAGCAGGTCTCACCCGTATAGCCATTCAAGAAGTTCGAGAAGCGCTTTGTATCGAAAAAATGCTCCTTCTGGCTACTGCATCCGGGCGCAAATGTATGATGTTCCGTCATTGTGCGCCAGAAGAACCCACTCAACGCCTTGCTGTCCTCATCTCCCGTCAGCTCATAGTTACGGGCTTCCGCCAGTACTTTCGGTATGAACGTATTTGTATGCTTCGTACCCAAATCATCCTTTTGTTCTTTCAAAGGGTCTATCACATCATTATGATAGAAGAAGTGTGCCAGCCGGCGGTAACGTTCGTCACCGGTAACGGCATACAAATTATAGAACGATTCGTTGATGCCGCCAAACTCATTGCGTATCATCTTCCTACGTGTTTCTTCGTTCAACGGTTGCAGTTTGTTGTATGCCCAGTCGCCCATTCTCGTCACAATCGCCAAGGCCTGCGCATTATCCGCATACAGATATTGGTCTATCAAACCGGAAAACAGCTTGTGCAGCGTGTACCACGGAGCCCAAACGGACTGTCCCTTGATATTACGGTTTATCAGTTCTTCGGGAAACGCACTTAGATAACCGTTTCCCAGCGCCTCCTGTACTTTCCCCAGTTCCGTCACGATGCTATCGCCTTTTAGTTTGAAGATTTCGCTGCCCGTAGCGGCATACATCAGTCCGTATGCCGAGAGCAGATGCCCCGTAGTATGTCCGCGCAGCTCGCAATCCAGCGATTCCCAACCGCCATATTTCTTCACGGTCATATATCCTCCTTCACGTCCTGCCCATATACCGGCATTCGTGCGGAAGCTATGCAGCAAGCGGTTCACGTCTATCGACGTCATCCAAACCGAATCACGCAACATATTATCCCGGAAGCGGCTCGGCAACAAACGCACATCCTGCAAATCAAAACCTTCCGCTCCTACCCGAACCGATGTATTCAGCTTCATCTTATCCGTATGCAAACCGGGATAAACAGATTGTGCAGACAGCGTACCCGACAACCCCAGACATAAAGCTATAACAATAGACTTATACTTCATATATTCTTGGTATTTTTAATAAAGATACGAATGAAAGTATGAAAATACCTAATGCACTCATAAGTTTGCAGCAAAAAGCGGAAGAAAAGTTTAAAGTATGACTAAAACTTCCGGGATAGAACGGGAAAGTTTGAAGTATAATTAAAACTTTCAGTATATGAAGTTCCCTAAAAATATCGCTCTAAGAATAGACAGTGAACAAACTGCCGAAAGCATCAAGCATTATTCAGTGCGGGAGTTCCTAATGGAGTGAGCTGAGGTAACCTTTTTACGGTTCTTTTATCGCAAATGTATGGTGCATAATCTCGCAACAAACGTGTAAAAACAAGATAAAACACCAAAGAAAACTTCGTTTTCCAATTGGGGGCTCTACGGTTGCCAATTGGGGGCTGTCCGGTTTCCATATGGCAACCGTAGAGCCCGCAGTTGCGGGACGAAGTTATACACGTAGGTTTACTACATTATGCTTCTGCCAAAATCACAAAAACAACAAGGAATAACAGCGTAAAGCAAGAAGCCTTTCTCCTTGTTTGCCTGAGAAAACCGCTTCAATCCGCCTATTGCATGACAAGAAAATGCGTGTACACTATCTATATTTGCAGTTATGATAAAGAAAAGGTTGTGTTTTAACCGCTATTAACACGACTCTCCACAAAAGATTTTTATGCTGATTATAAATATATTACCTTATAAAATCGGGGAATAGACCACAAAAAACAGTGACGACAAATTAGTTATCATCACTGCCATTGCAGTTGTCATCACTCGCTCTATCCCCTTTCTACAAAGGGATAGAGTGCAATTTATGATAAGTGATGACAGAAAAGTTATAAAACAGTCTTGTAATAAAAGGGTTAAACTATGTGTATATTGCTAACATGAGGACAAGAAAAAGAGGTGAATGTGTCAAAATGTAAAAGTCCTATCAGTCTGTCATTCAGAGGAGCTTGCGACGAAGAATCTCCTCTCTTATGTATGCAGAGAAGAGATTCTTCACTACGTTCAGAATGACAGACTATACCTTAGCGTAAAAATCAAAAGATGTTTTGAGCGAAGCTAATGATAGGACTTTTACATTTTGACACAACCACTTGAAACTCAATAAGTGACAATGGAATATAGTCCATTATCTTTAGAAAAGGATAGTATTCTGAATACCTATTAAGAACTGTTTTTTTATGATTTAACAGTAAATAGAGGATGTCAGAAAGCTAAGATAGGACGTATCGATGCATGTTTAGTGCTACCTGTTTTATCTCTCTCCAGCACCTTCACCTGTCCATTTGTTTTCAATTCTATTGCCCATGTTTTTGCATTACTAACTTCTGTTATAGACCACCAACGGTCTGTATAATTTGATGAAGACGAATTCGTTGGATCTTCAGGAAACTCTTGTAAAAATTCACCACCTGCCGCAACTAACTTATTTCGTAGATTTAGCAAGGTAGCTGACTTATTAGTCGTATTAGCACTGTTATTCGCAAAATCACTAGCACTCAATGAATAGGTTCCTTCACCGTTGCTTGTTACCGCAAAAGCATTAAATACTTCAATCAATTCACCTATACTCGGCATATACCATCCTGTAGAACTGATAGGAGCTACATACTTCGTATTAATTTCCTTACCAAAATTCAGTACTTTCTGAACTGCATCTACTGAAGAAGCAAAAGCCGTAGTTTTTGCATAACCATCAAGTCTTCCCGAAAAAGAAGCATAACTTTCTTCTGTATTAGAAGCTGAAGTTATTACATCGTCACCGGCTGTATGAGTGCCCCAATAATTGTAATAACTGCTTGTACTAGCTCCACTTGTTGCCGGCTCACCATCTGCATGATAATTTACCAAAGCCAATACCTTTCCATGAGTGTAGGTCTTTGACCCCTCTATTCCATTATTTACAGATACATTGTTAGTTGCAAAAATTATTCCCACGCAACCATTAGTAATAATCTTATCATTAGTACCCGGATAGATACTTCCATCTGCATAATAATAATCACCTACCGCAATATCACGTTTAGTATAAGAACTCACAGCATTCGTTGCATTGATTGTGTACTTCATATATTTACCAACCGGCAGATTCACGGTCTTATCGTTCAGTGTAATAGGTGTTGCATATTCTAACTCTCCTGATAAAGTATATTCAATGTTCGGTTTTACAAGAAAGCGGAACAGATTATAGGCCTTAGCATTAGCATCACCCGCCTCTCCGCTTGTTTGTAAGGAAAGAGGGTACAATTTAATCTCATTCACAGGTTCAGAGCCATTCAAAGTAAAAGTTTTAGAAAAGGGCTCTGCATAGGTAAAATTCTTGACTACATCCAAATATGCTTTTACAGGTACTGCAATCTCTATTAGCGCAAAGCGGTGTTTAAAATTGAAAGAAAGCGACTTGTCGTTTGAGCCCTCTATATCTGCCGGTTCTGCCGATGCCATCATCAAGTCAAGAGAAGGATAAGCAATGGACTGGTCATTTCCTGCCGCATCCAGTTTTTCGGTAAAGTAGGTTTCTATTTTAGCCTGTAAATCTTCTATACCGGTTGCATCGGTAATGTTCAGTTTGTCATCATAAGGAGAATAAGCTACATATGCAGTATTCTTATAATAATAAATTTTATTCTCATTGCCTGTCCATCCTGATTCTGCATTCAGGTATTCCAGTGGCATATTTTGGTACATCAATTTATTGTCCGTAGAACGAATGGCAAAAACACCAATCTCATCTCCTGCCTCAAAAGCGGTATTTGCACCGTCATTGGCTATACGGGTATCTGTTGCATCGGATGATACAAAATCTGAAGCTGTTGCATGGATAGTGAGTTGTCCTTCATTTTCCACCGGTGTCACATCCAATTCATCGTTTTGGCTGCAACCAGCTACAAAAGCTGCCGCCAACATCATTGCTGATAATTTGAAAATGTTTTTCATATTCATATTCTTTAATTGTTATTATTATTCCATTCAAATTTCGGTTGATTGTACTTTATCAGAGCCTTCCCATGATTCTGCACCGGAATCCCACGAGCCGCTGTCATCAGGAGTATTCGGCTTATTCTCAATTGCGCTGCCGTCTATCGTATCTTTTCCTTCACTATCCCATGAATTATCGGTATCTGTGTTCGGCTTATTCTCTATGGTACTACCATCTATACTGTCAGCACCTTCACTATTCCAAGAGTTATCGGCATCTGTATCCGGTTTGTTCTCTATGGTGTTGCCGTCCAAAGTATCTTCACTCATATCCCAAGAAGACAAATCTTTGAAAGTCACCTTGATTCCGTCCTCTGACACCTCAAGTTCCACACCTTTTGCAACGCCTTGTCCCAAAGACATATCTTCTTCGAGCGTGTACGTATAAGAACGTTCATCCGGCAAGGTTATTTCCATAAATTCCGTTCCGGCAGGAATGGTTTGGGGCACAATCAAAGCCTTGCCTTTACTACCAGTACGTACGGTTGTCCCCTCTTCCACATTCTGCAGATTGAGGTATTTAACCGTAACATTGTTATAACTGACACTGGGCAGAGTGGACTTCAAATCACATACCATTTGTGTATTACGGTGACGGAAAGAAATAATGGAAGTTGAGAAAGGCACGTTCAACGTCACCACTTCCAAATGATCGCTTTCCCAATACCCACTGCCGCTTTGGTCGGCTTTCACAACAGGAATCTCCGGTTTGATGCCTTCATTATAGGGATACCAAGCATTTACGGTCAGTTCTGTTTTATCACCCCAGTAGAAAGGGTCTTGAGAGGTCAGGTTTCCCAGTTCGTCTACGGTATAGGGTTTTACCACGCCGTCTATCTCTACCGCTACGGTACGGTCGGCAAGCCCTGCCCAGTTATCATTGGTCGTCAAGCGGGTGCTTGCGCCCGAGGTCTGCATCGGTACGAATCCGGCAGTGAATTTCACTTCCGCCCCGCCGGTGTCCTGAGACTCATCGTCATCTCCACAAGAAGCCAAGAAGAAAGCCAAAGTTGCTGCCAGTAAAAATTTACCTTTTATCATACTATTCGATTTAAATATTCTTGTTAACATCAGAGTATCATTATGTTTTGAAATAAGATACGGATGAGCGGAACACACCGCTCAAAACCGTATTTACTTTTTTTGCCATGCCTGCCACCGGCTGGCGCAGATTGCATTTACTCGTAGTAGAACATGAGTGTACTGTAACCAAGCTGGTCGAGTGCACCGCCACTACCGCCGTATTGTTCCGGCCCGGCATCCGGGCGGAGACGCGATGCAAACTCATTGCAATATTTGGCAGGCATACCTACTTTCTTGCAGTGGCCGTACCATAGATCCCAGATAGGACGTTTACCGCCGCGACCTGTTTCAGCACCGTTGTTGCGAAGTTCCACTGCCGAAGGTTCGTCCATCTGTTCGTCACAGTAGAAATAAGAAGTATACGGGAAACCTGTGCGCGTGTAACTGAACCAATCGTTATTGCCGCCCGGCACTTGGTCGATGTACTCCGGTTTAAAGACGTTGTATTTGGCAACATATTCAGCCATTGCCACTACACGGCCGTTATCATAAGCGAAAAGGTCTTCACCAATGTTATAAGCCATTTTGCAGAAATACCCCATTAAAGCACAACACAACATGGCATGTCCCTGGTCGCGACCGGACTCCTGACACTGCCCCAGCTTCTCGCCCGAACCATCCGGATCGTCATACAGGTGCAGTACGGCAGTATTTACATTGCCCGGACCGATGCCATTCTTGAAATATTGGATTACTTCGTTTATCATCTCCTGATTATCGCCCAAGATACCGATAGACAACAAAGCGGTCATCTGCGCCAAGTCCCAGTTGAGCCAATAGTGGTCGGTCGTACCGTTGTGGCGGGTAAGGAAATCATCTGCCATGGCATAAAATGTATTCTCCATCCAAGCTACGAAAGCTTTGAATTCGTCCGTATCTCCCCAAGCATTATAATCCCTCAGAAGTTCGGCGGCATTAGCGAGTTGATAAGCCTGGATGGCTATCAGGTATTCATTCGGGTCAATCAAACTACCGCTTTCACGATAAATGCCTTTACAGTTTTTAGCCCAAGTATTCAAAATGGCTTTGGCGGCATCTGCATATTCTTCCTTGTCGGAAAGTTTCCAACGCAATGCCATTTGATAAGCGGCTGCGGCATCATTAGCCAGCTTTGTATAATTCGCATAATCAGGATGCTTGCTTGCCCAGTTAGCTTGGTCCAGACGTTTCAGCCATTCCACCGGTTCTGCCTGATAGGTCAAGTTGGTAAACTTGCTGCTCTCCAATGAAGCATAAGCATCTGCCCACGGTTGTGCGGAAGTGGCAAGTTTTTCCCTGACATACGTAAAGTCGGCTTCCGAATGCAACATACACGGATGATTCAAGGTGAATTCTATCTTCTCCGGCGCTTCCCATTCATCAAAGTTAATGGGAGTGCCGTCTTCTATCTCCGTACACGAACAGAACCCCAATGTGGCGGTAACTGCCAATGTGTAAATAAAGTTGGTCTTCATATCTTTTGTCTTTTTATTCTATATGGTTATTGCTTATTTATTCGCGGTAATTTGGTCTTCGGCAAACTGCACGGCTTCTTCCTCGGACGCGAAAGTACGTATCCAATACATTTCGTACCGGCCGGAAGGAAGTTCAGCGGATGTCATATCAGCTATCTTAATTTGGAAAGTAGTGAAGGTCACCTCGCCTTCCGCAAACTTATTAAGCGATTTCACATTGTAAATCAATAATTTGGTTCCGTCCGAAAGAGTCTTTCCTTTGTTCAGCTTGCTTTCTCCCTTCGTACCGTTGCTTGCCACCAAGTCCAGCGTATATCCCTGCTTACTTATGTCCGGAAGATTGGTGTGAAGGGCAATGACCGGATAGTTGGCAATATCCATGACAACTTTCGTGCCTTTAGTGTCCAAGGTCAAGTCCGCACGCAACGCACCGGATGACTGGAGTGCGGTAGTTACTATCATACGGTCTTCCGTTATCTCGCTACTTGCGCCTTTGGTGCCCATGCCCCAGCCTTCGAAGCTGCAAGCGGCATCCCATACCCACCAGCCGGTGGCGACTTTCACTGTTGTCGAGGCTTTATTACCCGTAGAACGGCAAGTACCCGTAACAGTCGCCTCGCCAAAGCCCACTGCGGTAACCATTCCATTCTTCACCGTAACCACGCCCTCATCACTCGACTCCCAGTTCACCGAATTGGCAACGGCTGTTTCCGGCACAAATGTGCACTTCAGTTTAGCCGTCTGATAGATATGCAGAACCGGCAACTCTTCAGTTATGGCAATATCTTCGGCGTCCACTATTTCATTTACTGCCAGCGGGAACTCACCCCGGTAATTGCTTCCGTCGTGCGTATAGGCATATATGACTACACTTCCCGGTGCAATGGCAGTGACAGTTCCATTCTCCGTGACGGTGGCAACGCTTTCGTCACTGCTCTCCCATGTAAGATAGGAATAAGTGTGGTTCTCCGGCAAAAGCGTATAAGCCAGTTCCTGTTCATCGCCCGGATAAAGGGCTGTAAGCGGGTTGCCCTCATCATCCTTATTCGTAAACTGAATATCGGTCACTTCAATAATTTCGGGTATCACACTTACGGCAATCGCTTTCTCCGTAACATTGGAAACACCAAAACCTATAATCGGCTTCACCGTAATGACAGCCTCTCCCTCGGCAAGCGCCGTAACAGTACCATTCTGAGAAACAGCGGCCACCTTCTCATTGGAGGAGCTCCACAGAACTTCCTTGTTGGCTGCACTTTCCGGCACAACGTTGTAAACAATCGTAGTGTCCATGCCCACAGCCAAAGGCAATTTAGCGGTCACTTTCAGTTCTATGGAATTGATAAGTTGTTGCTCGGGCATTCCCGTTGTAAACTCTTGTTCCTTATCGCAGGAGGCCAAAAGGAAACATCCCGTTAATGCGCTCGCAAACAAGAATTGATTCATATATATCTTTTTCATAATACTCTTCTTTTTTATAAGTTCGCTACTTATTTATCCCAACCCGGATTTTGTTTCAGATTCGGATTCAACTGCAACTGGTCTTTCGGTAAGGGGAACAAATAGTGCTTCTCCTGCCACTGGCGACCTGTCTCCATCACAATTACCCCTTCGCTGTTGCGGGAATAAGGACACGCAGCCCATTTAGTCTCAAACTCCGTTCCTGCCCACTTCACGCCAAGTATATCTTGCGGCATCTCCGTTTCCGCCGTCTTCCAACGTTTCAAATCATCCAAGCGGAAACCTTCATGGAACAATTCGACAGTACGTTCGCGGCGGATTTCTTCACGCATACTCAACCCGTTATCATTCACGAGTTTGTTTGTCAGCCCCGGCATATTGGGATTGACACGGGTACGCACAAGATTCAAAGAGAGATTCAAATCTGCATCCTCAATCTTTCCATCGCGTTCGTAAACAGCCTCAGCATAGTTCAGCAAAACTTCGGCATAACGGATAATCGGGTAATCATAACCTTCAAAATTATCTTTTACTTCGCGTTCGGAAGCCCACTTCTGGTTATGGTAACCGGTTCCGCTTCTTGGAATAAAATCCGTATGCACAGCATGGTTTTGGTCGGAAGCATCATTCCACGTCAAGCGGCATCCCTTACTACTGTTGTCCCAGAAAGTATCTCCCGGCTTGGCAAGCGTATAACGCATACGGTTGTCACGATTTTCCCATTCGGAAGCAAGCGTGGCATAACCTTTAAATTGAGGATTCGTTCCATTATTATAAGTTACGGGAAGTCCGTTCTGACAAAGATACATATTGGCAAACTTGCGGCTCACCCATACCATGTTAATCAGATTGGTCTTTGTAATGTTCTTGCCGATAGGAGCCAAAGATTCATCATGACGGCGTGCAAAGATATATTCTTTGTTGGCGCTCTTCTGTATGCCTGCCGGATTAGACTTGGCATCCTCCAGAATAAACATATACTTCTGTGCCTTTTCTTTCAGCGCATCCGGTTTGAACAGACTGAATGCCTTACTGTCTATAACTTGTTTAGCTGCTTTGGCAGCAATATCCAGCAACTCACATCCCCGTTCTTCATTTCCGCGGAACTTCTGCCAAGTTCCTTCATAAAGAGCTACACGTGAGAGAAACGCCCAACAGCCTTCACGACTGATACGTCCTGCATCGTTGGTAGTCAATTCGGAAAAACGCGGCAGCATGGGAGCCGCTGTTTCAAGATCCTCTATCATAAAATCGACTACTTCACTACGGTCATTTTGGGCAACTTTCAACTCCGGTGAAGTTACATCCAAAGGTTGGGTTATGATGATGGCATCTCCATAGAATTGCAACAAGTCGAAATAGGAATAAGCACGAAAGAAATAAGCCTCACCTACATACTGTGCAATATCCGCAGGAGCGGAATATTTCTCCGCATTCTGCAATAGCAGGTTGGTACGACGGATATGCGCATAGCATGAACCGTAATTGCCGTCGGACTCCTGTACGGAGTTTGAGCCGTTGCTGAATCGATTGCGATCGTCGCGGCTTGTAAAGAGGTCGGAGTTATAATCCGAATGCAACGGCTTTGTAGAATTGTTGTCCAATGAACTGAAATCGCGTGTCCAACCGTAAAATTGATTGGCAAACAACTGGAACTCGGAAGGAGAGCTCCATAAATTGGATTCGGCCAACTGGTCTTTCGGATCTAAATCGAGACAGGACTGGGACAGGATTCCCATTGCCGCTACTGCCAAAATAGTTTTAATCTTATGTAATTTCATAATAATCTGTTTTTAGAAAGTTAAGTTTAAGCCGAACGTCACACTGCGGGTAAATGGATAACGGCCGTATGCAGTCACAGTACGCGAAGCTTCCGGGTCCCAGCCGTCACGAATCTTACTGGTTTCCCATAAATCGGCTCCCGTTACATAAACACGTGCATAAGTCAGGAATTTAGTTTTCTCCAGCCATTTGGCCGGGAAAGTATATCCTAAAGATATATTCTTCAAACGCAAGTAGTTACCATTCTCTACCGACCAAGAAGAACAACGGTAGTTATAAGTATTTATCTGATCAACATTAGTATAAGTAGGGTAATAAGCCCCCGGATTTTCCGGCGACCATACATCACCTACCGAAAAGTTCGGAGAATTCAAGTGAGGCTTCATCACAGGAATACGCCATGCATCATTACTCTTATTGGAGCTGCCCGTACGCCAAATGGAACGCATACCCACACCTTGAAATACAACAGAGAAATCAAAGCCTTTCCATTCCAATCCGCCATTGAAGGAGAAAGAGATTTTCGGGTCGTCCGTCCCTAAAAAGACGTAATCCTCTTCAGTCAGCTTGCCGTCGCCATTCACATCCTCATACATATTGTCGCCTAAACGAAGGTTGGTTGGCATATCAATCGTATTATTGCCGGTATAACGGTAAAGGTATTTCTCCAATTGTTCGTCATTCTGTATTTTACCTACATACTTCAAACCGAATACGGAATTCAACGGATATCCTTCGCGGTCGGAACGTACTCCATCGGTAATCGTTACGCCTCCGCCATTGTCAGTAAGTTTGTTCGTAGTATAAGTGAATGTTCCACCGATGCTATAACCCACTTCACCTATTTTATCCGACCAATTGAGGTTTCCTTCAAAACCGTTTGCCTTAAAGCCACCCACATTGGCGGTAGGCGCCTTGTCACCCAACGTTGCAGGGTAAGACACATCAATCAACATATTCTCACAGACTTTCCAGAAGAGTTCCGCCGTACCTTTTAACCGATTACCGAACAAACCGAAATCAAGGCCGACATTATAATTCTGAATAGTTTCCCATTCACGGTCCATACTCAGCAACTTGCCGTTCGTATCAATATATGAAATCTTTTCACCACCAATCAAAGCGCCCTTGTTCTGGTTGAAGTTATAAAGCTGAATACCATCATAACGGTCGATTCCTCCCTGATTACCCACCGTACCATAAGATACACGCAACTTCAAATCATCAAAGATATTCAAATTCTTAATGAGAGTTTCTTCGCTCAAACGCCAGCCGGCCGATACACCCCAGAAAAACGCCCAACGATTTTCGGGTTGGAACTTGGAAGAACCGTCATAACGGAAGTTACCTTCCAACAAATATTTGGAAAGATAATCGTAGTTGACACGGGCAAAATAAGAGAGCAGTGCTTCTTGCCATTTCTCCGGTCCTTTATTGTTGTCATTTACCAAAGTCACTTCTCCGATACCATTGATAATATCTAATGAAGGCAAAATGTTTTTAGCTTTGGTAGTGGTATAATCATACTCCTTAAAGCTGTACTGCGTACCCAACATCACTGCAACATCATGCTTGTCTGCCAAAGTTTGGCTCCAATTGGCATAGGCATTAATAGTATAGAGGTCTGTTTGGCTGTTACTCTTAATATAATTACTTTCTTCCTGTTGAGGATTAGTCATTACTTTTTTAGTTCCGGCATAGTTATACCAGTCAATAGAGGTTCTCTGTATGTCTCGCGTAGCATTATTGGTATTATAGCCAAAGGTGGCCACTGCATTAAAATGTTCGTTGAAGGTATATTTGAACATCTCACTGATGTTGACGCCTGTAACCCTCAGCTTATTGTCGCCACCTAATTCACAATACCAGTTGGGAGCTCCCCATGTACCCCAAGCATAAGGCTTTCCATCCGTAGTAGACGAAGGGAAACCGGGCTGCTGGGTAGAAGCCGTCAATGCCGAACCAACCTGAGTAGGCGCTACCTGAGCTTGGCGGAAGAATGAAAGGACAGACTCTATATCAAACTTATCCGTCACATGGAATGTATTGTTCAGGCGTAAGTTATAGCGTTGGTTATTATTATTACCCCACTTCAAATTACTGTCATCGTACATATAGCGACCGGACAAGCGATAAGTAGTCTTCTCACCGCCACCCGACACACTCAGTTCGTGAGACGTGGACATTGCTGTTCCCCACAGGATATTCTGCCAGTCCGTATCGAAAAATACAAAGTCCGCAACATCAGTAAAGGCATTATTAAACGGGTTCTGTGTATTATCCAAATCAATATAGTATCCCTTATTCGCCTGAGCCAAAGCTGCGTACTGCAACCAAGTGTCATCGGCAGGCTTATAACCGTCATTCAGACGGGCTTGAGTAACGGCATTACACCATTGATCCAGATTCATCAATTCCGGTTGGAGTCCGACAAACTTTGCAGTTACCGAACCGCCATACTCTACTTTTGCTTTACCTGCCTTTGCCTTCTTGGTTTGAATAAGGATTACGCCACCGGCTGCCTTACTACCATAAATGGCGGCAGAAGCATCTTTCAAGAAGTTAATAGACTCGATATCCGCCGGATTCAACTGGCTGAATGACTCCGATTCCACTCCGTCTATAATCACCAACGGATCAGAATTATTCTTGGAAAATGAACCGCGCAACTTCATGTTCCAACTTTCATCACCCGGTGCTGCCGAAGTACGGGTAATTACCACACCGGGCACCTGACCTTGCAATGCTTGCGCAGGACTGGAAAGCGCCCCCTTATCTTTCAGCATCTTATCATCAACCACTGTTACAGCACCCGTCAGCGTCTCTTTCTTCTGAGACCCGTAACCCACAACCACCACTTCTGCCAATACTTCAGAATCTTCACGCATCACTATTTTCTGAAAAGCTTTGGTGTCCGATGCCGGGATTTCTACTGTTTTATAACCTATATAAGAGATAACTACAACAGCATTGGGAGAAGATACATTAAGAGTAAAGTTACCGTCAATATCCGTTATCACCCCATTCGTGGTACCTTTTTCAAGTACACTTGCACCAATCACGGACTCACCTGCTGCGTCAACAACCAGTCCTTTCACCGTTCCCGACTGCATAACGGACTGCATTTCTAAAGTCCCGGCAAATACCGGTAATGAAACCCCGGTCAGCAAAGCCGCAGCCAACATGACTGAAAAGAAAAGCTTTCTCGATGAAAATTTCAAGAAATCATTTTTCATACATCTATAATTTAAAATTAACATTCTCGTTGATATACTATATTCTATTAGATACATTGCCTGATATATTCGCGGATCTCATGACGTCCGATACGCAGATGATTTTCCACCGTACGGTGCGAAAGATTCAACTCGGAAGATATATCCGCTATCGACTTGTCTTCAAAACGGCTCATCGTATAAATCTTTCTGCGTTGAGCGGGAAGAACGCTAAGTTTACGTTGCTCCAAAGCTGCCAAATCATTAGAGATAACCCGACTTTCCGTATCACTTGTACAAGTTTCTGCATGATCATACATATAAGAAGATATTTCCTGCTTCTTATAATAACGGCGCAAATAGTCATTTACCAAATTGCGTGAAATGGTATAAATAAAAAACTTTACTGTATCGGGACGAAGCATTTGCTTGTACTCCATTAATCGCAGGAATACATCTTGTGATAAATCTTCAGCTTCTTCTTGGCTATTTACCTTATGTAATATATACAGGTAAACTTGGCGATGATAGCCTACATAAGAGTCAGCTATTAATTGAGAAGTTGTCAGTGTACTGTTTTCCATATCTCAGATTTTTGGGTTTACGTTTGTTTTACGAAAGCAAAGATATAGATACATAAACAGATAACAACATTCTACTGTGGTTAATAAATCTCGCTTAATCCTATTAGACTAAAGAGTACATAAAATACAATAAAACAGATATTTAAGAATTTGAGACTCCCAGTATCAACTAATAATTTGAGACTCTGAAGCCTATTTTAGCCGTTACTCGTTTGTTTTTCCAATGCTGCGAATATATTCATTGGGAGTAATGCCCGTAGCTTTTTTGAAGTAACGGAAGAAAGAAGCACGGGAGCTAAAACCGCAAAGTTCGGCCAGCGCACTAAGAGTATATTTGGAATATTCCTCTCTCTCAATCAGATGTTTGAATTCGGCAATACGATAATCATTGATGTAATCATAATAATTACGGTTCAGATGCTGATTGAAAAGATAAGACAAAGTATGTGCGGATGTACCTATCATAGCCGCTAAATCGGCAATCTTCAAATCCGGATTTGTATAAGCCTTCTCACCATGCATCACATTTTCCAGCTTCTCGGTGAGACGCTCGCATTCTTCAAGGCTAATTTTGTTGGTCTTATATTTTTCTTCCGTAACAACCGCTTTTGGTTCCACCTCGGCAATGAGCACAGGCGCAACAGTTTTCTTAGACTTCTCTTTCCTCTTATAGAAATAAAAGAGACTCGAGAACAATAGGATAACCAAGATGGCTATTCCTGCAATCCAAGCCATAACCGGATAGTCTATATGTACCACCATACTGATTTCCGAGCCTGCCACACCAACACGACGCACTTTAAAGCAATAATCTCCGGACGCCAAGTCGTAATAAGTTATGTCCGACCGTCCCATAAGCATCTGCCACTCCTCTTCTTTGCCCTCCAACTTGCATTCATAAGACATATAACTGGGATCGGTAAAATTCAGGGCAGAGAAACAAATAGTCAGGTTGTTTTGCGAACTTTCCAACTCAACCCGCAACTTTTCTTTATTCAAAGAAGGTGCAACCGGATGTTTGCCATTAACAAAAACATCCGTAATCATTAAAGGGCGATTGTGCTGCAGAAGTTTACTCTCGTCTTGAGGATTCATGTAAATCAGCCCTTTTGAATTTCCCATCCAGATGCGTCCTTGTTCATCCTTAACCGGCAGACAAAATATAAAAATAGGACTGGGAATACCGTCTATGAAATGGTAAAGAATAAAAGTGTCTTTCTTATCATACCGATAAAGTCCGTTACTGGTTCCAATCCACAGCCACCCCTCATTATCTTCTATCATGAACATAAAGTCCTTACCTTCAAGCAAGGTCTTAGGCTGCAAATGCCGGAAATGGTTCATTGACAAATCGGATATATACATAGGCCCTTTATCCGGAAGGAAATAAAGCTGGTGTGCGGAATCCTCAAACACGGTACGGATTTTCTCTTTGTGGATAAAGCCCTCCGGAAAGGCATCCACCTTCAGGCTCTCGGAAGAGGGGTCCCAAATACACATGCCATTCTCCGTACAAATCCAACCTTTGTGCGTAGAATCAAAATAAATTTCATATACATTCCCCTCAGGCAATTTGGAATTGGCGCTATTGTAGTGATTCAACATTTTGCCATCCTTGTAACGGAATAAACCGACTGAAGTCCCTATCCACAAACAACCATCCACATCAGATTTAATACAGAATATCTGCCCTTTAACGAAAGGTTGCACCATACGGGGTTCAAAATCGCTAATGGATAATGTGGCAGGATTCAGTACATACATTCCTCCGCCATAAGTCCCTATATAATATTTCCCTTGAAAAGCATAACTACAAATTATCATGCTGGAACGCAATTGCGGAGCACTGAAACTGGCGTATCTTCCCCGTTGTTCGTCAATAAAGTACAAACCGTCACGAGAACCTATCAGTTTTTCACTGCCCTGAAAAGTGATTGTACGCACAGGCATATCCTTAGTATCAAAATAAGGCGGATAACTATAAGTACGGAACAGCTCGCTTTGATAAAGTGTATAATCCAGACCCAGTTGATAGAATCCTACCCAAATCAGCCCGTTTCTGTCCACCAGCAAAGAATAAACCGAATTGGAACGCAAGCTGCCGCCCTTCCCTACTTCGTGCTGGAAGGAACGTACTATCTTCTTCTGTTTTGTAGAAATAAAATGTACCCCGTTACCGTCCGTACCCACATACAGTAAATCCTTTCCATCACTGGAAAGGGAAGATATTACATTACAACCTACATCCAAATAAGAGCCGAACTTATGCGTACGAGTATCGAAACAAGCAATCCCCTGCCCCATCGTACCCAAATAAACAACTGACCCGATACGGGCGATATTGGTATAAGAGCAAATATGCTTATCATCCACTATAAAATGATAAGGGATGATTCTCTTGTTTTTCAGTTCCAGCGAGTAAAGCCCGCTTGATGTAGCCATCCATAAAACTCCGTTATCATCGAGATTCAACCCATTAATGGTATTGGCGGCAGAAAGCACATTGGGGTCTATCAGGATTCGTTCCAGTTGTCCTTTCCGATAAATAAACAGCCCCGCCTCGCTGCCGATATAAAGCGTGCCTCTACCGTCAGCCAACAAAGAGCGGACACCGCATCTGATAGTTTCGGCAGCAATGGCATCCAACTCACGTCTCTCGTGATTCACACGCCACAAACCCATGCCATTCCCCATCCATATCTGGTTACCTTCCGTCTCGGCAATTGCAGTGACACGTTTCAGTTTCTCATTATTGCCGGAGATAGGATAGCGCTTCAAATGCACACCATCAAACCGTTCTAATGAAGTTCCCGTACCAATCCATACATACCCTATCGAATCTTTATACAGTGCATTGACCACCAAATCAGAAAGCCCTTCAGTGACGGACAGGCCACGGAATATAGATGTCTGCGCGTAAGGAGCATAAGAAATTAACAGAACAAAAAGTGCTACTATATATCTTAGTGTTATGCTTTTCATACAATGTAAATTGGATTCCGTTGCCATGACAACGCTACAAATATAAGGAAAAAACACAGTCCTTCCGCATTTCAATATCCATTTTAGTATTAAATACAAGCAAAGAAATAAAATCACTCAATCTGCAATAGAAAAAATCGTATCTTTGCGCCCCAACCAATTTACAGCGCCATGGCAGGTATCTACATCCATATCCCTTTTTGCAAGACACGCTGCATCTACTGCGATTTCTACTCCACTACCCGTAGCGAACTGAAAAGCCGCTATATCCATGCCTTGTGCAAGGAACTGCGAATGCGGAAGGAATACCTGCGGGGAGAACCTGTCGAAACCATCTACTTTGGCGGCGGCACTCCCTCACAACTTGCGGAGGAGGATTTTCGGGAAGTATTTAAAACTATTCAGGAGTATTACGGAATGGAGCATTGCCAAGAAATTACCCTCGAGGCCAACCCCGATGACTTAACGGAAGAATACGTCACTATGCTGCGGCAGCTGCCTTTCAACCGTATCAGCATGGGAATACAAACTTTTGACGATTCTACCCTGAAGCTACTGAACCGCCGCCACAATGCAGCACAAGCCGTTAATGCCGTACACCATTGCCGACGTGCCGGTTTCAACAATATCAGTATCGACTTGATTTACGGCCTGCCCGGTGAGACAGACAAACGGTGGAAAAGTGATTTACAGCAAGCAGTCATCCTTAATGTCGAACATATCTCTGCCTACCACCTGACCTACGAAGAAGGAACCCGCATCTACGAACTACTGCAAACCCACCGCATCCGCGAAGTAGACGAAGAAAGCAGTGTCCGCTTCTTCTCCACCCTGATAGACACACTTGGAAGCGCCGGTTACGAACATTATGAAATATCCAACTTCTGCCGTTCGGCTATGTACTCCCGCCATAATACGTCTTACTGGAGAGGGGTTCCTTATTTGGGTTGCGGTCCTTCCGCCCATTCATTCAATACAGATACCCGCGAATGGAACGTATCTTCATTAGAAGATTATATACACTCTATTGAAAATAACCATCGCCGGTTTGAAAGTGAATATTTAGACCTGGTCACCCGTTACAATGAATGTATCATGACCTCCATCCGTACTCAATGGGGATTGTCGCTGAATGAAATAGAACAGAATTTCGGCAAAGAATTATGGAAATACTGTATGGATATGGCGCTTCCGCACCTAAATAGCGGAAAACTGGGAATGCATAACGACCGTCTCCGCCTCACCCGTAAAGGTATCTTCGTATCAGACGGCATCATGAGTGATTTAATGTTTGTAGAAGAATAAAGTAATATGACCGAACAAGAAGTCAGACGATACTTGCGTCAAATGAAAGATGAAAACTCGGAACAAGCCTTCCGGGGATTCTATGAGTTGACTTACGACCGTCTTTTCCGTATCGCTTATTACTATGTCAAACACAAAGACGGAGCACAAGAAATCGTACTGGATGTCTTTATGCGCCTTTGGGAACAACGCAAGAAACTTCCTGAAGTAAACAGCATCGAAGATTATTGCTTCATTCTTACTAAAAACGCCGCCCTCAACTATCTGGAGAAGGAATCGAGATATACCGCCCAATCTGCCGAACACCTGCCGGAACCGGTCGAACTTGCAGACTCTCCCGAAGACACACTTATCAGTGATGAACTTTTTGCCCGTTATGTCAAAGCCCTCGACCGGCTGCCGGAACGTTGCCGTGAAGTATTTATCCGTGTGCGTGAAGAGAAACAGAGTTACGCCCAAGTAGCCGAAGAGTTAGGCATCAGCGTGAAGACCGTAGATGCACAACTGCAAAAAGCACTCACACGTCTAAAAGAATCCCTGCTTCGATAGCCCCGAACAAAAAACATCGAAAAAAAAAGAGATAGGCATAGGGAGTTTTCAAAAAAGAGCTGTCTTTACTTATGAAAACTAAAAAACAAATGAAAGAGAGTTATGAAAAGCCTATTTACAATTGGAGCAGGTATACTGTTTGCCCTGTTGGGTCTGAGCGGATGTGAAAACAATCACGGTGACTATCCCAAAGAATATATCGGTTTCGACAAAACGATAGAGAGTTACACCGTTAATCGCCAGGTAGAAGAGCAGGATATTGATATTAAAATCATTGCTATTGAAAAAAGCCAAAAAGACAGAGAAGTAACACTAAAGGGCAATCGGAAACCCGGAGCAAAGCCAATATTCAAGTTGGTGGATACCCGAATTATTATCCCGGCCAAAAAGAAATCAACTACCGCCCGCATCCGTATTTATCCTAAACAGATAAAACGCTCCGAAAAAATATATATAATCTGTACTCCAAAAAACAAAGAGGTAAAGCAATCACAGCTAACATTAAAGTTGGTCGTCAAATAAGAAAAGATGAAAGTAAGCAACGAGAATTTTGAAAAAGTATTAGAGAAGCTAATCTCCTCCACCCGCTCACCCCGAGGACGGTTCTCGGCAGAAAGCAGTTGGAAGATATTGGAAAGCAGATTATTTGCCCGACGCATAAGAAGAAGGTTCTGGCTACGCACAGCAAGTGCCGCCGCAGTAGTCTTGCTATGCGTGGCAAGTTGGGCCGCTTATCATGCCTTATCTTTTGAACCGACACCACCTGCCGCAATCGCCACAGAGAGCCGGTCCGTAGCACCGGTAAGACAAAGAGAGGCGATGGTCTTCAGTCAACAGCCATTGGAGGAAATCGTTCTTCAACTTTCGAAGACATTCCATAAAGTTATCCGGATTGATAATGACAGTTTAAAGAATTATCGAATGACTGCAACGTTTGGTCCCGGTGAAGAGCTGACAGAAATTCTCGACCTGCTGAAAGAAGCCGGCAGCTTTCAATATAAAGAATCTAACGATACAATAGTAATTACTAAACTTAACTAATCTAATGAGAATTCTTACCATCGGTTCACACCACCACACCGGAATTTTACTTCTGGTGTGTGTGGTTCTTTTAAGCAACCCGCTCCATGCGCAAACCAAAGAGACCCGCCTAAGCCTTAGCTTTCATAATGCCACATTGGAAGATTTCGTCAGACAACTGGAGAAAACGACAGGGTTTTCCTTTATATACGGAGAAGATGTGAAACTAACCCGGCGTATCACTCTGGAAGCCAAGTCGCAAACCATCGGCAAGATATTGCAACGCGCTTTTGAGAATGAGCCTGTAAGATTTGAAATATCCGGTAAACATATTCTATTGTATAAGCGGCCTGTGCCGCAAAAAGCCGTAAGCCGAAAGTTCACTATCAGCGGATATGTGACTGACGGAGCGTCTTCCGAGACGCTGATTGGTGCCAATATCCTTGAGAGTCGTCGTTCCACAGGTACTGCTACCAATCCTTTCGGCTTTTATACACTTACGCTGCCAGAGGGGGCGGTAGAGTTGATTTTCTCCTATCTTGGCTATGACACACAGCATTCCAATTTTGAACTGACAAAAGATACGGTACTCAATATTCACTTGGCAAGCAATAACCGGCTGGCAGAAGTAGTGGTGCTTTCGGACAGACAGGAAGCGGGTCTTCAAAGTACCGCCATGGGAGCGCACAATATCCCCATGACACAAATCAAACATACGCCTGCAATACTCGGAGAGGCTGACTTATTGAAGACAATCCAGCTGATGCCCGGCGTACAAGCCGGAATGGAAGGCTTTTCGGGTATGTACGTACGCGGTGGTGGTCCTGACCAGAATTTAGTATTGCTGGACGGTATCCCTGTGTACAACGCCGACCATATGTTGGGCGTCTTCTCTGTTTTTACTCCTGAAGCTGTAAAGAACGTAACACTTTTCAAAAGCTCCTTTCCCGCCCGCTACGGCGGCCGTCTTTCTTCCATTGTAGACGTACGCACCAACGACGGAGATACGTACCGTTATCATGGTACTTTGAGCGTGGGTACACTTACCGACAAGCTGCACATAGAAGGTCCTATCAGGAAAGGACATACCGCTTTCAGCATCAGTGCACGAGGTACACACACTGTTTTTCTCAAAAACCTTACCGTTACGAAAGATGATTATGACACCGACAAATACAATTACTACTTCTATGATATCAATGCCAAGATAAACCATAAATTCAATGACCGCAGCCGCCTATTCCTCGGATTCTACAAGGGAAAAGACCACTTTCATTATGACTATCGGAACAACAACAATCAGAACGGACATAACAACCAGAATTTTTACAGAGACGACAATCACCTGAACTGGGGTAACACCATTGCTTTCGGCCGTTGGAATTATGTTTTCAGTAACCAACTGTTCTGCAACACAACCGTCTCATACAATAACTACCGGATGAAACTGAATCAGGACATAGAGGACGCACACAAATACAATGACCGGCTGCAAGACCGGCACTCCTATTCATCCGTTTTCAAATCGGGTATCCGCGACTGGAGCGCACGTATGGACTTTGATTATACTCCCTTACCCGAACACCACATCAAGTTCGGAACAGAGTATATCTACCATACGTTCCGCCCGGAAACAACCACCTCGCAAGTGCAGGATATCGATAACGGAACCGTCCAACAAGACACTGTCTATCAAAACAAGAACAATGACGTATTACACGGGCAGGAGCTGTCAGTCTATGGTGAAGATAATTTCAACCTGAACAATCATTTCAGCATAAATGCAGGCCTCAGGCTATCGCTATTCCATACGCAAGGCAAGAATTATTTCTCAGTACAGCCCCGGTTCTCGGCACGGTACGATTTCGGGCAAGGGTTCTCTACCAAAGCATCCTACTCATGTATGGCACAATATGTACATATGCTGTCATCCACTCCATTCTCTATGCCGACAGATCTTTGGGTTCCTATCACAAAGAATATCAAACCGATGTATTCAAACCAATATTCACTCGGAGGATATTATGACGGACTGCCCGGTTGGGAATTCTCCATAGAAGGATATTATAAACAAATGCGTAATATATTGGAATATCAAGAGGGAGTATCTTTCTTTGGCAGTTCCACCAATTGGGAGGAAAAAGTAGAAGTAGGCAAAGGACGTTCTTTCGGATTGGAGTTCATGGTTCAGAAAACATCAGGCAAGACAACCGGATGGTTGGCATATACCTTATCCAAAACCGACCACCGCTTCGAAAACGGAACCATCAGCCAAGGCGAATGGTTTCCCTACAAATACGACCGCCGTCATAATATCAGCCTTTGCCTCAACCATAAATTCAACAATCGCATTGATATAGGGGCTTCGTGGATATTCAACACCGGCGGGTGTATCACTATTCCCGAACGGGAAACCATCGTCATAAAGCCCGACGGCTCTATCGAGGAAACCGGCTACATCTCCTATCGCAACAATTATCGTCTGCCTGTCAGCCATCGTCTGAATATGGGCATCAACTTCAACAAGAAGACCAAACATGGTATGCGCACTTGGAACATCAGCATTTATAATGTATATAATGCCATGAACCCCAATTTGGTATATAGCGAACAAAGAAATGGAACTGACCAGAAAACTAAGAAAACCGTCATAAAAAAAATAACGATATTACCTTGTATTCCATCTGTCACCTATACTTACAGATTCTAACAGAAGTTCTGAATATGAAAGCAAGAATAATCCTATATATAGCCATCACTGCTATTCTGGCAGCTTGCGAAAACGAGATACCATATAATCCCGTAAACCAAGAGCCACAACTCATTATGAATGCCATGCTTGATGCCGGACAGACCGAAAATTATGTATATCTGCATTTAAGCGAGGGAAACGCCATAGGCAGTGTGAAAGAGGCAACCCTTTCGCTCTACGTAAACGATAGGCTTACCGAGTCACTCCAAGCAATAACCCCGGAAGAGAAATTCCGTCTCACTACCGCCTTACATCCCGGTGATAACATTCGCTTAGAAGCCATGGCAGAGAACGGTCACTACCATGTCAGCTCAGAAGTAACCGTCCCCCATCCGGTAGAGAGCCTGCAGGTGGATACCTGCCTTTCTTACTTACGGGAATATAACGGACAGAAACCTTACCGCCAGTTCAAAGTCACCTTGCAGGATAGCCCTAACGAAAAGAATTACTATCGGTTGGAGATTCTGAATGATATAAGCTATCATTACGAAGATACCGTCATCATCGAACGTCATACTGAAATTATCAACCGTGAAGACGTCATACTGACCGACGGACATCCAACCAGCTATGACGATGAAGAAAATGGAATGTTCCCCACCATCAAAAACAAATACAATATATTCACTGACAACCGCTTCAGTAATTCTTCCGTAACACTAAAAGTATATACAAGGCTTTTCGATGACTTTTATGCAGCAGAGGTCTACTACGGCAAAGTACATCGTAAGCATACCGTTACCGTCCGCCTGCTCAGCCTTCCCGAAATCGGCTACCGCTATCTGAGGGCACTGAATGCACTGGGCGATGACGACTACGATGAATCATTGATGGAACCCATCAGCTTGCCAAATAACGTAAAAGGTGGACTGGGCTTTGTCGGAGTCTGCTCCGGAATAGAATATAGAATGGATTTGCCGGAGAAGACATGGCCAAAATACTAACCCCACTGAATATGAAGTACCTGTTCTATTTACTATCAATCCTCCTTCTTTGCTCCTGCCGGAGTTCGCGCAGTATGCAGAAAGAAATCAACGGGATGCGTAGCTACCTATTCTATGAACTGACTTCTTCCGAATATTCAGGAAAGAAAAAAGATACGGTTTACCTTGACTTCATCGATTATTCAAATATAGATTATTATACCACTATTAAAAAGAAAGGAGGATTTGCCGTTCCTCTTTTTATATTCAATTTTGAGAAAAACAAGTTTCGCACCCACCTGGGAGAACATTCGTTGAGCCAACTATATCGTGAATTCCTCACGGATGCCCTACTAACAGAATGCAACAGCAGCACTTGTTTCCATCTTGCAGATAATAAAGACAATCGCGTACCCGCAGATTCAGTCTACCGCCTGGAAGTAAAAATCAGACAGAACAAGACCGTTGGCGGAGTAGTACTGAAAGAGAGCAGTTTTATATGGTTTGAAGGTGACTATGTTTCACTCCCCAACTACCGTTACCAACCAGCGGAAACCGAATTGTCCATTGTCATCCGGCTTTCATTCCGGGAAAACTGTCTCTTAGACAAGACCTATCACACCCGATACAAACATCCCCGCAAAAGTCGTCGATACTGCTATTCATATGAGGCCAATCAAGCCTGCCTCGACAATATGGCAGAATGCTTATCATATGCCACCAAAGAAATCGTAGAAGATATCAGTCAAGAGCTCCATCTGCTTTTGTCGGGCAAACAGCAACATATCCTTTTGACAACAAAACAACAATAATAATATCAGATTGAAGAATACAGCTCATCTCACATTACATTCATATTACAATAAAAGCATAATCCTATCTTTTTCATAGGGCAAAATTGATATAAATCAAGAAATGAAGGTATAACCTACACTTTTTCCTCTTTTCATTTTTATGTTATATAACACCTTTCTATATTTGCACAGGTAAAAAGAAAAAGCTAAGCGCTTACAATTGTTTTCAGTAGGTATTAGATTTATTATTAGATTAGTTTTTAGGTATAACAATTAAAAAGTAGGTATTATGAAACGTTTAGGATTAACATTAATGGTAGCAGTATGTTTGACTGTCAGTGCATTTGCAGCAGGTAACCAACCTACAACTGCAAAATGGGAAGGTAACATCAACGTAAACAAATTAGGCAAGTATCTGAATTTGTCCGCTAACCAAAAGGAAGAAGTTACAAACATCTGCGAATACTTCAATGAACAAATGGCACGTGCCACAAATTCAAAGAAGGATCAGGAAAAGTTGCTGCGTAACGCAGTTTACGGTAACCTGAAACTGATGAAAAAGACTTTGAGCGAAAAACAATATTCTGATTATGCCAAAGTTTTAAACGTTACGTTACAGAACAAAGGTATCGAAGTGAAGTAATATTCACTTCAGATAAATGTGAGAATCGTAGTATTTCAAAATAAATAAAAAGGGTGCTGAGTTTTCAACACCCTTTTTTTATGTGTTAATATCGTTAGAGTAATTGCGATATTAACTTCCCAAACCAGTTATTGGTCTACTTTCACAAGCAGAAACGATCTTGTAATTCTTTCTTATATTTTTTTGATACAAGCAGTTCGGTGATCTTGTCAAAAGGCGGATATAAGATACACTTATTATCTCTTATGAGCATTAAATAATCAATATTGATGATATACGATTGATGTATCTGTACAAAATATGGTGAATACAATGTAATTTGTTCAGCTGTCATGCCACGGCGTAAAGTCAGAGGCGGCTGGTTACTCAATATCACTTCCCATTGCTTACGGTCGGAAGAATAGCGGAAGAAACCAATCTCAGCCGGACGCAGAGCACGCATATCATTAGTCGGAGTAAAAACAATGAAAGTCTGCCCGCTGTGCGCAGGACTTCCTATCGGCAATACCATCCGCTGCCCGGTCTTAGTTTGCTCAACAAAACGTGTTAAAATATCTTTCAGTTCCTGTTCCCCAAAAGGCTTTAACAGATAGTCGAATGCTGCTTCCCGAATAGCTTGTATCATATACTTATCATATGCCGTATAAAATACAACCCGCATATTCCATGCCACGCAATCGCGCATCTCTCGCAACAAATCCAGCCCCGTCATGTCCGGCATCTCCACATCCAAAAACAGCAAATCAGGCTGTATCTTCGTTATCAGCTTCTTCCCTTTCTTACCATTACGCGCAATACCTTCCAAAGAAAAACGGGTATCTTTCTTCAGTTCAAAGCTTAACCTCTCCAGAGAAACCTCATCATCATCTACTATAACGACCTTGTACTTGCCCATATTTTATGTTTTGTTTGGACGAATATAAATATTTCTTGCTCCTATACAAAGTCTGAAATGAACATTTACAAACTATTCAGCCATAATTAGTCTTATCATCCTTAAAAACGCAACTAAACGGTTATTATTAGATACTGTAATCGTACTTATCCGGCAACAGGAAAGTTACTTCACAACCCATTTCACCGTTTGGTAACGTTACATTATGTACGGTGGCATCAATCGCTTCTTTATTTTTCATATTTAGAATCTGAATGGTCTGCATAACAACCTTCATCCCTGTTCCCGTCCCCCTATGACGACTGTCCGGACGATATCCTCCACCATTATCCGTTATTTTAATACAAATTGCGCTTTTCTGACGATTTACGGCAATCCACAAATTGCACTCTCCTCCTTTGCCCCGCAAGGCATGCTTCACAGAATTCTCCACCGGAATTTGTATCATCATGGAAGGAAGCCGCACCTGACCGGGATGTACATCTTCCCCTATACTGATGTTTGGATGAAAGTCGGGTCCGAGCGAACGACATTCCAAGTTAAGATAAGTCTGGACAAAGTCCAGTTCTTCATCCAAAGTAACGCATAGTTGTTCCGCCAGTTCCAGATTTCTCCGCATAAGTTTCACCAAAGACGTCAATTCCTGTTTTTCTTCTTCCTTACGGCTCACCACTTCCTGATTAAGCACATTGAAGATGAAATGAGGGGACAAACGGTTGCGAATATTCTCAAGACGGAGCGTAGAGACTGTTCTACGATTCTTGGCAAGCAACAAATCATGCTTTTTCTTATTATAGAAATAAAGAAAAACGGCAATCAGGAAAGCTACAACGGCAATTGCCAATGTCACAAGGCGAGTCTGCCTCAAAACCAGCACCTCATTTTCCTGTTTCTGCAGCAAAACCTTATGCGCCATCAAAGTAGAGTCCTGCTGATAACGCAAAGTCAAGTCGGCCGTACGCAACCTTACACGCTCATTACGGATAGAGTCGTCCAGACGGTTGTTCTCCTTCAAGTAGTTATATGCCTGCTTGTAATTACCGGTTTCTTCATGAAACTGCTGCAAATATTTATTACGGATATGTATCATATCCGGATCTATTTCCGGTGAAGTCTTGCTCCTCATCAGCAATTGCCGCGCTCCCGCAAAATCCTTACGCTGCAAGGCCAACTCTATTTTCTGCGTATCAATATAGTAAAGTGCGGTAGTAGAACCTATTTCCTGAAAGAAAGGCTGGCACAATTCCAGATATTTAGCTGCCGAATCCGTTTCGTTTCGTTGCAGAAAGCAATCGCTCAAATTCAAATAGCTTAAATTAAGTCCCCAGCGCATATCGGGATAATCTTGCGCAAGGTCCACCACCTTTCTAAAATACCTGATTGCCGTAATGTAATCACTGCGATAATAATAAGAGTTTCCACGGTTATTCAAATAGAAATGCTTTTCGTCCGGAAGCATATCATCGTAGTTCTTGGCAGCAAGCTCCGAATAATAGTCACATTGCTCGTAATCGCGTAAGGTCATATATCCTTGCGCCAAACCATAATAAATAGGGAATTTCTTATCGGAAGGCATATTCAACGAATCACAAATCAAAAGTGCCTTTCTATACCAAAAAGCACCCATATCCAACCGCCCCAAATGATTATTGGCATCGGCAAGATTTATCAGAATATCGGGAATAGCCTCAAGCTTCGTTCCTTGCAACCTTAATTCGTAAGCATTCCGGAAACAGACCGCAGCCGAATCTATATATCCTTTCCGCGAGTAAATATTACCTTTCATATTAAAGCATTCCGACTGCAAATCGGCCAATCGATGGGAAAACGGTTGTCGGTCGGCAAAATTCTCTATCTGCCGGATTAAAAGCTGTGCCGAATCAATATCAGAAGTCGCCAGACAAGTTTTCAAGACGACAGAGAGATAGTTGTATTGTACCAAACTATCTTTCGCCTTCTTCATTCTTTGCAAAGATTGCGTTCTCATCCAGCGCGGAGCTGTTGCAACAGAATCGACATGAGCTGCAAAAAAAGAATCGAATTCTTGCATTTCGAAAGTTTTGCCATCGTTACTTTTACAAATACAGCCCGACAACACTACTGCCACCCACATAAGAAAAAAGAAATAAACCCTGTTTCCCAAACTGCCCCGCATACTATACCATTCTATTTTATAGTAACCATTGTGGCTCCGAATCCATACTCTTGAAAAGAAGCATCTTGCGTCTTGCAAGCCGGATACTTCCGTTTCATTTCATCCAACAATGCCTTACGGAGTACACCATCTCCCTTGCCATGAATAAACACAATGCGCTGCTCACGCTTATTCTTATACTGTTCCATTACCTCACGGAACTTATCCAACTGGTAACCCAATATCTCACTATTGCTCATACCCCGCGTATCATCCAGCAATTCGCCAATATGCAAATCCACTTCAATGATTTCATTCTTGCCCCCCCGCTTGACGATAGTCTGCGGTTTGGACGAACTCTCTACCGTTTTCTTTTGCATCAGAGCATCTTGTAACTCTTCTGCCGACACATAGACCTGCTTAGAAGAAAAATCATTCTTCACCACATCGTACATCAGTGCCGGAGTGTCAAAAAAATCCGTCATCTGAAAAGTGTGCAGTTTATAGAACTTCACCGTATCAATGCGAACTTCCACATTGACAGCAGGCTTCATCACAAAAGAGCGATTGTCCTTGAAAGCAACCAGCTGAACAGCCACACGTTCCCTGTCGTTCAGTTCCGATTTCTCGAATTCTTCCAACAAAAGCTTCGTATTCGGTTCTATCAGACCATGAGAACGGGCAGTCCATGATTTGCCTTCGGCACTTGCATAGGTATAATACATATAGTAGTTGCTATCATTCACCAGATAGGCCCCGAACGGAGTAGTGCTTACCGCTTTAATATCTTCCGGTACAAATGCAAGATATACATTCAATGTATCACCGCCTTTCACTTCCGGCTGGCGATAGACGGACACCTGAGGTTTCGCCAAACGCGCCACCTGAGACTCGATTCCGGAAGCCGGAGATGAGGATTTCAGCATTGCAGAAACCGTACGCGCAACCGATTGTTCTTCAGCCCTTTTCTTGGCAGCTTTTGCGGCCGAAGTAGGAATATTATAATCATCGGTTTCAATCACTACACATTCACGTATCGGCATCGGAATGTCAAAACCGTCGGCATCTTCTATCAACACAATCTCTTTTCCCTGAAATCCTGTTACAACGCCGCCGCCAACTTCACTGAGGAAGCGCACTTTATCTCCTATTTTCATAATTTTCTATATCTGTTTTTTATTACGTTTCGCAAAGTTAGAAATTATTTGATGATTATGCGCAATCATACTTTTTTTGTATTATAAAGTTCCTGCTCTTGCAACATATTCTTAAAAACAGAAGTTTTATTTCTAAGAATTAAAGTTTAGTTTTTAGAAATATAGCCTTAATTCTAAGATTTTGTAGTGTCAGGAAAAACTCTCCGATCGCTTAAACAAAACAATCATTAATTGCCTGCTTATAATTTAAATCTTCCCAAATATCTGTACCTTTGCAGTCCCTAATAACATAAAGATATGAAAGAGGATCCCAGACATATTAGAATCAGCGAATTCAACTATCCGCTACCGGATGAACGCATCGCCAAATTTCCGTTGCCCGTACGAGATCAATCCAAGCTATTGCTGTATCGGCACGGTGAAGTTTCCGAAGACAGATTCACTTCCCTACCTAACTACCTGCCGGCAGACAGCCTGATGATTTTCAACAACACCAAGGTTATCCAAGCCCGCCTACACTTCCATAAAGAGACCGGAGCACTTATCGAGGTATTCTGTCTTGAACCGATTCTACCCAACGACTATGCGCTCAATTTTCAACAAACGGAACATACCGCATGGCTCTGCATGATAGGGAATCTGAAAAAATGGAAAGAAGGCAAACTAAAACGGGAAATGGTAGTGAAGGGTAAACCACTTACGCTGACCGCTGAACGGGGAGCTTGTCATGGAACCAGCCATTGGGTAGACTTCCGTTGGAACAATCCGGAAATAACATTTGCCGATATTCTTGAAGTGTTCGGAGAACTTCCCATTCCTCCTTATCTGAACAGAGACACACAGGAGAGCGACAAGGAAACTTACCAAACCATTTATTCCAAAATAAAAGGGTCGGTAGCCGCCCCAACCGCCGGACTGCACTTCACCCCGCACGTTTTGGACGCCTTACGCGAAAAAGGAGTAGAACTGGAAGAACTGACACTGCACGTAGGAGCCGGAACTTTCAAACCCGTCAAGAGCGAAGAAATAGAGGGACACGAAATGCATACGGAATACATATCCGTAAACCGCAGCACTTTAGAAAAGCTGATAGCGCACGGAGGAAAGGCCATTGCAGTAGGTACTACCTCTGTTCGCACATTAGAGAGCCTCTACCACATTGGCGTAACCCTCTTGAACAATCCTCATGCAACAGAAGAGGATTTGCACGTAAAGCAATGGCAACCTTATGAAACGGCAGCCGAAACCATCGTCATACCTGCCGTCAATGCTCTGCAGGCAATCGTAACTTACCTCGACCGGCACCACATGGAAACCTTGCATACCAGCACGCAAATTATCATCGCTCCGGGATATGAATATAAAGTCGTCAAGACCATGGTAACCAACTTCCACCAGCCACAGAGTACACTCTTGCTACTTGTTTCGGCATTCTTGCACGGAGACTGGCGAAAAATTTACGATTATGCGCTTACTCATGATTTTCGGTTCCTGAGCTATGGTGATTCATCCTTATTAATACCATAAGTAATATGAGCAACGATAATAATCAGGAAATGTTTCCCCTTGTCGATGAACAAGGAAACATCACAGGTGCAGCTACTCGTGGTGAATGCCACAATGGAAGTAAACTTTTACATCCTGTGATTCATCTGCATATATTCAACTCAAAAGGAGAGCTCTATCTGCAGAAACGCCCCGAATGGAAAGATATACAACCCGGCAAATGGGACACATCTGTAGGCGGACACGTTGATTTAGGTGAAAGCGTGGAAATGGCATTGAAACGGGAAGCCTGCGAAGAACTGGGCATAATCGATTTCACACCGGAAGTTATCACCAATTATGTATTTGAATCCACACGCGAAAAGGAACTTGTCTTTGTGCACAAGACCGTATACGATGGAGAGATTCATCCCAGCGATGAACTCGACGGCGGACGCTTTTGGAACGTGGAGGAGATTAAGGAGAACATAGGGAAAGGGATATTCACTCCCAACTTCGAACAAGAAATAGAACGGGTAAAACTGATATAAAAAGAAAGGGCAACATCCATAGAAGATATTGCCCTTTTCTGTTACTTTTTTATTTTATTTCGCCAAATCTTCAATTACTTTCATAATTTTCTGACCGATTTCCTCGGCTGCTTCAGGTGTAGCCGCTTCACTATAAACACGAATAATCGGTTCGGTATTGCTCTTACGCAGATGCACCCATTTGTCGGGAAAATCAATCTTCACACCGTCAATATCATTGATTTCTTCATTTTTATAGATTTCCTTTACTTTTGCAAGGATAGCGTCAACATCCGTATCCGGTGTCAAGTCTACGCGGTTCTTTGCCATGAAATAAGCCGGATAAATGGCACGCAGTTCACTTACCTTCTTGCCTTCGTGAGCCAAATGGCTTAGGAACAAAGCAATACCCACCAAAGCATCACGTCCGTAATGGCTGGCAGGATAAATCACTCCACCATTGCCTTCTCCACCGATAACAGCGCCAACCTCTTTCATCTTAGTAGTCACATTCACTTCACCTACGGCAGAAGCATAATATTGTTGACCATATTTACGGGTTACGTCACGTAATGCACGGGTGGAACTCAAATTAGAAACGGTATTGCCCGGAGTATGCTTCAACACATAATCTGCTACAGTGACCAATGTATATTCCTCACCATACATTTTACCGTCTTCACAAATCATGGCCAAACGATCCACATCCGGGTCTACAACAAAAGCGACATCGGCTTTGCCACCCTTCATCAGATTCATAATATCACCCAAATTCTTCTCCAAAGGCTCAGGATTATGCTGGAAGTTACCGGTGGGTTCACAGTAGAGCTTTTCTATATGCTTCACACCAAGTTGCTCCAACAGTTGCGGAAGAATGATGCCGCCAACAGAGTTTACACAATCAATAGCTACGCGGAAATCAGCCTTTTTGATGGCTTCCACATCCACTAAATCAAGTGCCAAAACACTGTCAATATGTTTTTGATTATAAGTCAAGTCCTTGCGGTAGGAACCGAGTTTGTCAACTTCGGCAAAATCAAAAGCTTCGGCCTCAGCGATACGGAGCACCTCGTTTCCTTCTTCCTTATTTAGGAACTCTCCCTTTTCATTCAAAAGTTTCAAAGCGTTCCACTGCTTGGGATTGTGAGAAGCGGTCAAGATGATACCACCACTGGCACCTTCCATAGTTACTGCCAGCTCTGTGGTTGGAGTCGAAGCCAAATCAATGTCCACTACATCCCAGCCCATACCCATAAGAGTACCTACTACTACATTCTTCACCATTTCACCCGAGATACGGGCATCACGGCCTACTACGATTTTGTTACTTTTTACAGTACACGTTTTGCGGATAAGGGTAGCGTACGCTGAAGTAAACTTCACAATGTCGAGCGGATTCAATCCCTCGCCTGCACCACCGCCGATTGTTCCGCGGATTCCAGAGATAGATTTGATTAGAGTCATAGGTTAATAATTTAAATTATTGGTTAGTTATTTCCAGATTTGGAATTTCCGGATATCGTAATAATAAGGATAGACATATTGCATGGCCGTCTGGTGCCCCATCTTGGAAGGAACAATCAATCTCACATGGGCCATATCACGGACATAAGTCAACGGCACGAGCCATCCCGCAGGAACAGCCGGCGAAGAGTAATAACTCATCATATATCCTTGCAAAAAGGTTCCTGCTATGGATGAGGAGGTCACCGTATAGCGAAAAGCATCTACGGTTTCCGCAGCAGCCAAATTTGATAATGTAGTATCTTTATCAAGAATGCTATACTCCATAAAGCGTACTAACACCTCGTCATTGCTCTTCACCGTATCAGCTTTATTTTCAGATCCCCTGTCAACAATCTGCATATAAACCCCGCTGGTAAGTTGCACGAATTCGTCCACATCGTCCCCTCTATCTTTGGACTTTGTAGTGGAATCTTGCTCATAAAATTCTGTCTGCGAAATAACCTTTATATTCCGGTCTTTGATAAAGTTATTTATACCGTCTTTTTCCTCTTCCAGCATCTCTGCATAGGTCTTGCTGTCATCACAGGCTTGAAAGCCCAAACTGAGTGCTAATAAAGACAAAAAGAATAAAGTAAGTTTCTTCATTTCTGTTATTTAGTAATTTCGTACAAAAATATCTGATTTCCTCGAAAGTTAAAAGCCGCGAGTTGAAAGTTCGTATCTTTTAACCTTTACAGCCAAAGTTTTTTTATCCTTTGGCATTAAGTAATGGCTTGAATTTTTCCAGCGCAAGTTCCAGCACACTTTTAGCTTCTTCCAGTGTTCCATAAAATTCTCCACCGGAAGCATTTAAGTGTCCTCCGCCATTAAAGAATTCAGCCGCCAATTGGTTGCATGGGAAACGTCCCACCGAACGCAAGGACACCTTTATCATCGGCTTTTCCGTATCTTCGCGCAAGAAACAGGAGAAAACGACATTTTTAATGCTCAATGGTATATTTACAAACCCCTCACTATCTCCACGAATATAGTTAAAGCGGTTTTGTTCTTTCTTGGTCAACGTAATCAAGGCTGCATGGTAATCCGGATAAACTTTCATCTGCGACAACACATACCCCATGAGACGTAAACGGCTCTCGGAATAGGTATTATACACTTTCCGATAAATATCATCTTTATCAATGCCTTTTGAAAGCAGCTCACTGATTATAAAATATATTTCACGATTGTTGGAGTTATACGTAAAACCTCCCGTATCAGTCATCATACCGGTATAGATACACTCTGCCCCTTCCTTAGTGATATCACTGAAATATCCCATGCGGCAAATCAGACGAAAAACAAGTTCGGAAGTAGAAGAAATCTCAGGATGAGAAATAATAATCCTGCAAAAGTCTTCCGGATTCAAATGATGATCCACCAGAATCTTTCGCGCAGGGGAAGCCAAAACAGCATCTGCCATGGCTTCAATACGGCTGGTAGCATTAAAATCAAGACAACATATCACGTCCGCTTCCGCTATCAACTTATCAGCAAATTCTTTATAACGATCGTACAAAAGTATATCTTTGCTACCAGGCATCCACCGCAAAAAATCAGGGAAAGCATTGGGAACAATAACAGTCACATCTTTGTCCTGTGTATTAAGAAAATGCCATAATCCCAAAGAAGAGCCTACCGCATCCCCGTCAGGAGATACATGAGCAACAATAACAATTTTATCCGCACGTTCCATCCACTTGGCAAAGTGGTCTATTTTAGATTGCTCTATTATCTTAGTCAACATATAGTCCTTACAATTTACATTCAAAAAAACAGAGTGATTCTATTTATCCACAACTATTGAAAGGGCAAAAGTACGAAAAAGTTTATGATTTATAATGATATGCGCACAGAACCTTTTTCAGAAAGAGGAAGATAAGAAATTCCCAATCTGATACAATCATTAATAATTCTCTCCCGATAATAGCCGGAAAGCGATGAATCAATCACTACCGTACCCACTTCAAATAGGGAAGTCAGTTCCTTTATGCTACCCTTATATCCCCGGGAGACATACAAATAATCAATAAGGACGGGTACATCAGACCTCTTATTTCGCCAACGATCATCGCACAGTAAACATATACGTTTTCCTCCATAAAAAACAATTTGATTTCGAACAGAAATATCGGGTGCCGAATAATCCTCTACAATTACGGTAGGACGCTTCAAGCGCAAACGGTTCCAATAAGGAGACAGCGCACGTTCTAAGCCAGCAATATCCGGCAAGCTATCTGTACAAACTAACCATGAAGAAGAATTATCAGCCAAACAATGTACAGAAGGACAACTGCGAAAATTATAAAAAACGATACTACTCCGGGAAGTATCTCTTATGAATGAATACGAATGATAAGAAACGCAAAGTAACATACAGAACAAAGCAGTATAAGCATTCACAGCCGTACGCCTAACCAAAGCACGACCAACACATAACAAACAAAAATAAAACAGAAAGACATCCCATACATCCACCCAAATATAATCTATAGAAGCCAAAGGGAGTTGTTCAACCCAACGAAGTGCCATATTCTGTAGCCGAATCAGCGCTTCTACCATATCTGCAAAACTTTGTTGCAAACTGGGAAAAGGAGTCAGCACAAGTAATACAATGGCTGCGTATACAATCAGTGATACTAATGGAATCACCCACAAATTAGTCAAAAGGAAATGGGTGGAAAAACGTGAGAAGTAAAGCATAACCAAAGGCGCTGTCCCGATTTGGGCTGCAATAGATACCGTTATCAATCCCCAAACCTTCTGCAAAACCGTATTCCTAAACGATAACAATCCGTATAGGCCGGGTTGCAGTAACAAAATTGCCGTAACAGCGATGAAAGACAACTGGAATCCAACATCAAACAACCATACAGGATTAAACAACAGCATCAAAAAAGCCGTAACTGCCAATGTATTCACAGTCAACTTTTGACAAGTTGAGAAAAGAGTGGAAATCAACCCAAAAGAGCACATGATAACGGCGCGTACTACTGAAGAGGATAATCCTGTAAGAAAAGCAAATCCCCATAAAAGCACTATCACCGATAAAAGCAAAAACGGCTTCAAAAATCTCCACCGGTTCCACAAAGGAGACAAAGCAAACAGCAATAAAGCAGAAATAAAACCGATATGCAGTCCGGAAAGCGCCAGTACATGACTGGCACCGGCAACCGAATAAGTTTCAATTATATCCTCACTCAATTCATCCTTATCACCTACTGTAAGCGCAGAAAGCACCGCCAATTCATCTCCCCGGAACCCCATCTTACGATACATATCAACTACCCTGCTCCGACAATCAACAGCTTGCTGGCGGAAAGTGAAAGAACTGTCACAACCAATCATGCGCCAATGTCCGGTATGTACATAAGCTGTTCCGCTTATTCCTTTTCTGAGGAGATAACGGGCATAGTCAAATTCATCCGGATTCCCATTATTTACCGGTGGAGACAGATAAGTATGGACCAACAATCTATCTCCTCTTTTCAGAGAGCATGTCGCTGAATCTTTAGGGAAATAGAACAGAAAGAACTTTTCTGATAATTTGTGTGAAAATGTATTTCCCGGAGCTTCCCCTTTCAACGCAACACGAAATAAAATGCTGTTTTTCTTAATTTCCGGCTTGGTTGCAAGAGATACTTGGCAGGTGGAAAATTCACCCGTTTTGGGGAACGTATATTCTGCCTGTTTTAACTGCAGACTAACCAAAGCTCCTCCCAATAAAAAGAAAAAGAGGAATACAACAGCTCCATATAGTTTGCATAGAATATGATACCTCAGACTAAAAGCATATATTCCTGCCAACAGAAAGATTTCGGCTACCCACAAACATACAGGCAGTACATAAGGATACTTATCCCCATATACTATTCCACCAACCAACGGCATCAAAAGTCGTAGGAAAGGATGCCGCTGTAAGCTGTCTATTATCAATAAATATTACAGATTCCTCAAAGCACGGATTGCTTCTACCGGATCGGGAGCTGAAAAAATTGCATTACCGGCTACCAAAACATCAGCACCGGCCTCTACCAAACGAGCACCGGTTTCTAAATTTACACCGCCATCAACTTCTATAAGAGCTTCTGAACCGGTCACCGTTATCAATTCACGCAATTCACGTACTTTATCAATAGTATGTTCTATGAATTTCTGACCGCCAAACCCCGGATTTACGCTCATAACCAACACCATATAGACATCATTGATAATGTCTCTCAACATAGACACAGGGGTAGCAGGATTGATAGTAACTGCCGGCAACATCCCCGTTTCACGAATCTGCTGCACCACCCGATGCAGATGCGGGCAAGCCTCATAATGCACATTCATTATACGTGCTCCCAAAGCCTTTACTTCAGGAATAAACTTTTCCGGCTGCACTATCATCAAATGCACGTCCAAAGGCTTCTCAGCAAGCTTTGCTACATACTTTAGCACAGGAAAGCCAAAAGAAATATTAGGAACAAACACACCGTCCATTATATCGATATGCACCCAGTCGGCTTCACTACCGTTAATCATTTCAATATCATTTGCCAAATATGCAAAGTTGGCGGACAATATGGAAGGAGATACTATAGGCTTCATAACAGTTACATTCTAATAAGTTACACGAATTATAACGTACAAATGTAGGCAAAAGATTTCATCCGACCTAAATATTATGCCACAACTTACGACTTAGCGTTCCCCTACGAACCATTCCTTAAAATCGCCGGCACGCACTTTGCCGACCAAGAGTACTCAACAGTGTTCTTTTATGCACGTAACTACCCAATAATACAGTTCTCTTTGGCGGCGTTCATGATTTGCACTATTAGTAATATCCATCTCACCTTACTAAACTACGAATCAGCCGCCTTTAACTTCAGCCAAAGTTCCTGCTGTAAACAGGAGTGAAAAAGTTTACTGTACTTTTACCCCGTCAGCCAGCCGGAAGCCGCGTAATAATTCATCTATCTTCAATCGCTTCTTACCGGGAAGTTGCAAGACAAGTATCCCAATAAAGCCTTGGGGAACCGCTACATGAAGATAAGTTTTATTATCTGTTAAAATTGTACCGGGCTGTAACCGGTGCTCTTGATGGATTTTCTCTGTTTCAAAGATTTTCAGAACGGTTATTGCCCCATCCGGTTGTACCAACTCTGTCCATGCAGCCGGATAAGGGGATAAACCACGGATAAAATCATAAATCTGTTTTACAGGTTGACTCCAGTCTATACGACAAGTCTCTTTGAATATTTTAGGGGCAGGGCGCAGCTCACCCACTACGGCCATTTCTTCCTGTGGAATAGGTTTCACCGTATCGGCAAGGATAGCATCTACAGTCTCCGTTACCAAACGAGCACCAAGCACCATCAATTTATCATGTACAATACCGACATTATCCGTTTCAGCAATCGGTACACGCACCTGCTGAATAACCTCTCCCGTATCTATTTCATGTTTCAAGAAGAAAGTAGTGATACCCGTTTCCGTATCTCCATTAATCACCGCCCAGTTGATAGGAGCCGCACCGCGGTACTGTGGCAGTAATGAAGCGTGCAAATTGAAAGTTCCCAGTCTCGGCATATTCCAAACCACTTCCGGCAGCATTCTGAAAGCAACTACAATCTGCAAGTCGGCATTCCAAACGCGCAAAGCCTCAACAAATGTTTCGTCCTTCAACCTCTCAGGTTGGAGAAGCGGCAAGTTATAATCCAGTGCATATTGTTTCACCGGAGAGAATTGGAGCTTATGTCCTCGTCCTGCCGGTTTATCGGGCATAGTAATCACTCCTACTACATTATATCCGCCTTCCACAAGGCAACGCAAAGGTTCTACCGCAAATTCGGGAGTACCCATATATACAATCCGTAAATCTTCTTTCTTCATAATCACCTCTTTTAATCTTCTGAAAAATGTACCAACACCTGACGGTACGAATTGAATATTTTTGATTTGGAAACAAAGCCGAGATATTTGCCTTCTTCATCTACCACCGGCAAATTCCATGCTTTCGTATCATCGAAAGTACGCATCACCTGCTCCATACTATCCGTATCATAAAGCCGTGCCGGAGCAGAAGTCATCAGCTTACCCACCGTAAAACGATGATACAGTTCCTGACGGAACATTATATTACGTATATCGTCCAGCAAAACAATGCCTATCAGTTTATTTTCATTGTCCGTCACCGGGAATATATTACGGTGAGAGGCGGAAATAGCCCTCACCAGTTCGGCGAGATCCATTTCCGGATGTACCACAATAAAGTCTTTCTCTACCACATTTTCCACTTTCATCAAGGTCAATACAGCCTTATCCTTATGATGCGTCAGCAATTCACCTTTCTTTGCCAAACGCATGGAGTAGATACTATGCGGTTCAAAAACAATAATCGTCAAATATGAGCTGACTGAAACTATCATCAACGGCAGGAACAAATCATAGCCTCCGGTTAATTCGGCAATCAGAAACACTCCTGTCAGTGGAGCGTGCATAACTCCGCTCATCACTCCTGCCATGCCCATTAATGCAAAGTTCTTCTCAGGTAGAAAAGCGGTAGTTTCAAAATCATTACTAAAGTGAGAGAATACGAATCCGGCAATGCATCCCAAATACAGAGAAGGTGCAAAAATACCACCGCAGCCACCACCACCGTTTGTCGCACTCGAAGCAAAGACCTTAAACAGGATTATCAGTACCAGATACAACAACAGTAACTGACCGTGTCCGTAGAAGAAAGAGTTATTCATGACTGTATCCCACTCCACATTACTTGTACCATTGAGTAATAATTCTATTGTATCATAGCCTTCACCATAAAGAGGCGGGAAAAGAAATATCAGAATACTCAGCATCGAGCCGCCGACCAACAGTTTCTTGTAAGGGACTCTCAACTTTCCAAACATTCCCTCTACAGCATTCATGGCGCGGGTAAAATAAAGAGATACTAAACCACAAAAGATACCCAGCATAATCACATAAGGAATACGTTCTAACTCAAAAGCCTGATCAAGGTGAAACTTAAACATAGCTTCCGTCCCCGTCACAATATAAGAGACGGTCGCTGCCGTTACTGCCGAAATCAATAGCGGAAGCAATGAAGACATAGTCAAGTCAATCATCAGTACCTCCAGCGTAAAGACAAGCCCAGCAATCGGTGCTTTAAAAATACCGGCCACAGCACCGGCTGCACCACACCCCACCAACAGCATCAGTGTACGATGTTCCATTTTGAACAGACTCCCCAAATTAGAGCCGATAGCCGAACCGGTAAGCACAATCGGTGCTTCGGCTCCAACGGAACCACCGAATCCGATGGTTATGGAACTGGCTATAATAGACGACCATGTATTATGTCGCTTAATTCGCCCTTGTCTGCGGGATATGGCATACAGAATTTTCGTAACTCCATGACTGATATCATCTTTTACGACATAGCGTACAAACAGTCCTGCCAAAAAGATTCCTACTACCGGATATATCAAATACTGGTAATTAGCCTCCGTTGTATCAAAATTCTCCGTAAGAAAATTCTGTATCCAGTGTATCAGCACTTTCAATATCAATGCGGCAAAAGCCGTAAAAATACCGACCAAAAAGCTAAGAAGTAAGATAAACCGTTTTTCCTTAACATTCTTCTCACGCCAAATGATAAAGCGTTGCAACCAACCTCTTTCTTTTCCAGCCATTTTTCTTATTCCCGGATTATTTTGATCACACCACCTTTATCCAACTTAATAATACTGGACGGTTTCGGATTACTCATCTCTTCTTGCCGGTAGCCCACAATATAATCTACTGCGGACTTAACCTCTTCACTTATTTCATTGAAACTTTTCGGTGAGGGTTGCCCACTAATATTCGCAGACGTAGAAACAATTGCCTTACGAAACTGCTGGCACAGACGCTTTGAAAACTCCTCATTCGTCACCCTAATACCCACGCTACCGTCTTCTGCCAGCAGATTTTCCGCCAGATTACGTGCACCCGAATAAATAATAGTCAACGGTTTATCTGCCAACTCTATCAAGTCCCATGCCACCTCCGGAACATCCTGAACATAGAAATCCACCTTTACAGAAGAATCTACCAACACAAGCATTGCCTTGCTGTCTTGACGCTGCTTTATTTCATATACACGGCGCACCGCATCTTCATTGGTAGCGTCACAACCGATTCCCCAAATGGTATCGGTGGGATACAGAATCACACCACCCTCCCGCATTACTTGGCAGGCTTTTTTAATGTCTTCTATCATTTCTTGATATATAAATACAGTGATTAATACGCAAAAGTAGTGTTTTTTATTTTGCTATTACCTATCAAGCACCTATTTAATTTAGAAAGGAGACAAAGCTATAAGACACACTATTACTCTTACCTATCTGAAAATCAACAATAATAAGCAACAGGATATTCTCATTTTATGACGGCTGCAAAGCCACCACGTGGTAAACATTCTATTACCAAATCGTTTTTTTCGTCTGTCAAAGGAATATTTTCTTCAATAGTAAAATGGTTATCATCTACACCATCTTTGAACAAAGAAATTTTCTTACCGCTAACAGGTATTTTATCCAAAGGCACATGAAGAGTACTTGCCTCATTAGTCCCATTAACACCTCCAATATACCACACCTCACCTTTACGACGCGCTATAATCACTTCTTTTCCCGGATAGCCGCCCAGCAGCTTCGTATCATCCCAAGCTGTAGGCAATTCTGATAAAAGTTTTTTCACAGGTGCAGGCAGGCTATAATAAACAGACGGTCTATCGGGCATATGTTGTAAAGCTGATTCAAAGATTACAGGCAATGCCAATTCATGAGCATATGAAGTTATATGCGGATGTTGAGAGTTGGAGAAAGTTCCCGGAGTATAATCCATCGGTCCTACCACATTCCTCGTAAAAGGTAAAGTCGCATTATGCTCGGCTGCCCGATTTGTCAATATTGGAGCATTATTATACCATTCCGCGCCATACACTCCTTCCACTGACATCATATGAGGATATGTACGTTGCCATCCTCTCGGGATAGTCGCTCCATGAAAATTAATCATCAATTTATACTTTACAGCATCTTCAAGCAAATCTAAATAATAGTTCATGGTAGAAACACTATCACCTGAGAAGAAATCTACTTTAATACCGGCAATTCCCATATTATTTAACCACGCATATTCTTTCTCTCGGTTCTCTTTCTTATTCAAGCGATACAAGGGGCCAGGACCAATCCAGTTGGTACTTGAATTATACCAAAGAAGCGGTTTTATTCCTTTGCCCAAGGCATATTTCACCGCGTCTTCAAGAGTTCCTCCATTTCCCATTTCATCCCATTCCCAATCTATCAAATCATAAGGCCAATTCATTTCAACGGCCAAATCAATATATTCCTTTACTTTTTGATAATCCTTAGAGCCATGGTTATGTGCCCAATATATCCAAGATACCATACCGGAATTTATCCATTCCGTATTTTCCACTTTAGAAGGATCTGATACATCTGTCACCAATGTCGACTCTACAATATCAGACAGAGTTCCTATAATGAGCACCCTCCAAGGAGAAACCCATATCCCCTCTGCGACCTGCTTTTTATCAGCCAAACTAACCTGATACCTATCACGGTCATTACCATTAGATAAAAAAGAGCCGCAATGTCCCCGCCTGATATTCGCTTCCGTTATCAATACAAATACAGAATCACACAATTCAACAAGGCCGGGATATCCCCAAAGATTAACTTCCGGACGGCCTGCCAACGTTCCGTCTGTCGACAATGGAAAAAACTTTTCGTAGCCCGGATCATATTGTTGCATCCACCTTTTAACCCCTTGCGGAACATTATACGCAGTGTACTCATCAATGACATACTCTTTACCTGCAGTCGTATTAATCGCATATTTGAAAGCAACTCCGTCGTCATATACTCTGAATGTTATATCCAACACCTCGCCTTTTTTATTCTCAAAAGAATAGACTCTTTCAGAAGCATCGTTCACGCAATGGCTGCGTTTTCCCGTTATCATTTCATAATCATCAACAACCTGTGTTACCCCGGATACTGATTTTAGCTTCAAATCTCCACAAAACTTCTGCACATCTGTCGCCAACCCCAATTCCGTTTTAGAAAGAACCGGCTCCCCTTTATAATATACAGAAAAAGTGACTGCACCATAGACATCTTCTTCAGCCGGCTCCACCATTACTTTCAGTTTACCTGCCGGAGATGTTATTTCAAACAAGTTTGTGCTGCACGAACTAATGATAATACCGGCTAATATTAGCCATATACACTTTACTAATTTCATATTCTCTTTCATTCTATAAATTAACAGGTAAACAAAACTGACATTTTCCATTAATCTTACTCTCTCGGAGAGTTTATCTGCATTTATATAAGAGAGGAAGTGCAAAACGATAACTGCAATTCGTTTTACACATCCTCATCATCAAACCAGAAGATTGTTGACAATTTTATAATATGGAAGACTTAAATTTAATCTTGTAGGTCTTTACCACCCCCTTATTGTCAAACTTCACAACAGCTGTTCTTGAATCCGAATCGGCTTGAGTAACGACTATTTTCACTTTCTTATCTGTTACAGAAGCAGATACTGTCGGAAACTCTGTTACCTCAGACGGAAGTTCATAAACCGTCTCGTATAAGTCATAGCCGGTAATACCATTTTTCTCTGTGGAACGGACAGGCGTTACCGGGATTTCAACAGGCTTTCCATTAACCGTTATATTTATTTCAGGAACAAGCGGACGAACTATTTTCTTCTTTTTTGAACTAAAACCTAAGCCAATCAGATCAAAAAGTTCTTCTCCTTCACCTTCCGCTACAAGAAATATTGCATGTTTCTTATCTAAGTGGTCTACAAATTGTGATACATCAACCGCAAATTGAGTTACTTCCTGCACCGAATTTTCCGGAACCACAATTTCACCAATTTTTGTCCCTTTCCAAACCTTATTATCCCATGGACCATCCAACCATACATTAACTTTGAATGTTCTTGAGGTCTTTGGTGTAAGGAAAAGATTAAATGCTGTTTTGTTCCCTTTTTGAGTTCCTTTGAAAGCTTTCAAGCCTAACTTATCTTTATCCAGTCCACCGAAACCAAAATATTTATATCCTATTATATGACCATTCTTCACATTAGTAATAGAAGCATGATTATCCCAAATATCCCATGAATCTTGTTGAAGACTAACATCAGAAAGATAACATGCAAACCCGGCTGAATAATACCGATAAGGATCAAGACCAAAAATATGAAAACCCTCTGAAGTTACCTCAGCACCCTTATATTCATAACCTTGCGCATCTTTAGCTGTCCAAATACTATCTTTTGCATACGGATTATACCCCTTGATGGAAACTCTTCCACCCTCAGCCACAGGCTTCTCATCCCATTCCACATGAATTGGAGCTACTACCGACTGGCGTGCATTTCCAAATCCACGAGGTGGACGGTGATAAAACACATACCATTGTCCATTAATCTGTTCTATACTGCCATGAGTATTATGCGCCGCATTAGTTGTCTGTAATCGGGTACCATCTTGATTCAACACCGGTGCACGTGAATCAACCAAAACACCACCACTCTTCCATGGACCCAATGGCGAATCACCATAAGCATAACGCAAAGTGGAATTTGTCATACCCAATCCGTATTCACGACCGGAATATCCGCTGTAAATGGTTACATATTTATTTCCAATCTTACGAATAGAAGAGGCTTCAAAGAAATTAAATGCCTTAAGATCCTCTCCCGGATAAATATGTGGGTATGAAATCGAATCGCGGGTAGAACCATTTCTACGGCCTGCAGGCATAAAATATGGAATAACATCTGTTCCGGGACGTACGGAATACATCGTATTTTGATCTAACTGGGCTGCTAATGAACGCTGGAATCCCCAATATCCGTATGCTCTGAAGCCTATTTCATAGTCAGGATCATTAGGATCTGTAACATACTCAATATACACAGAAGGGTCAAATCCCATAATACTTCCGGGTAATGTTTTCGTACCGTCAGCAGTCAAATTGATAGGAGTAAAAGGCCCGTCGGGACGATCTCCTTTAGCAACCATCGCCTCCCTGTTCCGACCGCGGCTATGAGGATATAAATAATATTCTTTCTTACCGTCTTTTCTTCTTACCTCAACAAGATCGGGAGCATACATCACATCCCATTTTCCTCCTGTCTGATAGGTAAAAATCGGTCCTTCGTCACGCCAACTGGACAAATCTTCAACAGGAGCCGACCACATTCTTATGTCCGCACCGCAATAACTATTAAAACGAAGGTCGTGTGATCCAATGATATAAGCACGATATTTCCCGGGATGATCAGGATCTTCAAAAACACGTGGTTCACCATCAGGCAGATGCTCCCATAATGGTAAATATGGGTTACCTGCTCCTTGATAAACAAATTTAGAAGTCTTTGAGTCACCGCCACCAGCCATTGCTTTCGTTGCTGAAAATCCGCATATAGCCAAAAATAAAAGTAATATTACCGATTTGTTTTTCATGATGTTAAGAATGTAAAATATTATGTCGCAAATGTACACCATTACCATTTATGGGTTCAATAATCATGTTACACATTTATTTCCTGTTGTTACATAATGGACTAAATATGCTTAAATTCAACAATCAAATGCTTTCTTCCGTCTCATAATCTTATTATGGTAATCGGACTGTCATCTTCTTACCTTGATATACAACAGTCTTTTCCGCAGACGGACTTATTATACGGAAAGTTCTACTTAATTGCATACCGGGATATTCTCCTTCTCGTTCTTCTATTGTCAATACTCGTTTATGATTATTCCATTGGAACATAATATTACTGTACGCACCATTCTCGTAATTATAATTATCTCCCTCATCTTCGTATAAAGTAAATGAAGCATCTTCACCCGGATAAATATATATTTCCAGTGGAGTATTAGGTCTTTCCAAAGCATATTGCTTTTTCATACCCATAGGAAGAATAGTTCCCGCTTTTACAAATACCGGAATCCGATCTATTGTAACCGGAATATCAACGTATTGCCCTCCTTCGTAGGTCTTGCCATTCCAAAAATCGACCCAACCTGCCGTATGTTCAGGAAGATAGGTTCTCCAGTTTCGTACATTACCTTGAGTTATAGGATTAATCAATAAAGATTTTCCAAACATATATTCATTTTCTTGTTTCAAGGCCTCTTTGTCTTGTGAAAAGTCAAAAATCAACGGACGCATAAAAGTCCCTCCCTGATAAGCTACAAATGCTGCCTGTGAATAGATATAAGGCAGTAAACGATAGCGCAAATCTAAAAACTCAGAAATAATATGCTCCACCTGTTCACCATATCGCCAAGGTTCTGTCTGGCTCATATAGCCATGAATACGCATCAATGGAAGAAAAGTTCCGGTTTGTATCCAACGCAACATTCGTTCTTGATAGTCTTTATTGGTATACTGATCAGACGGGCGGAAGAAACCACCCGCATCATATGTCCACCAAGGCAAACCGGTTGCCATTTGTCCTAAGCCACCGGCTATTTGCCGACGAAGTGTTTCCCAATCATTACCGACATCGCCCGACCATGTTACTGCACCATACCGTTGTATACCCGAGAAACCGCTTCGCGTCAATATCATGGCACGTCGTCCCGGGTCATCTTTGCGTAAACCTTCATAAACTGTCTTATTTACAAATAACGGGTAAACATTACGAAAAAACTCACCCGGCGTTTTCCCGTTATTTACTCGGCGATTCAACAAGTCATCGTTTTCAGGCTCAGTAGCATCTTGCCACCACGCATCAATTTTATAAGGTTTCAACAATTTACCACTAAAATTCTGCCAATAGAATGCAGCGGCATCAGGATTAAAGAAATCAATCCAATCCGTACCGGGGATATAAAATCCTTTTGACTCCATTTGTTTGCCAAGTGTCGATTGCTTGTCTATCTTAGACCAAACGGATAGCATCAGGTGCATATTCATGTCATGAAGTTCACGAACCATTTTACCCGGATCCGGATATTTACTTTCATCAAATTGCATAGCATTCCAGCCATATTTCCCCCACCATTGCCAATCTTGTACAATCACATCCACAGGCAGTTTACGTTTCCTAAATTCACGTGCATTTTCCAGTAATTCACTCTGAGTATTATAGCGCTCCCGGCAATGTATATAACCCAATGCCCAAAGTGGCAACATAGGAGTCTCACCTGTCAACTGCCTATAACTGGCTACTATTTCATCTGCATTTCCGGAGAATACAGTATAGTCCAATGACCGGGCCACCGGTGAACGAAAAACAGTCTCATCAGTCACTTGTCTCCAATATAATACAGGAGCATCTTCCTGTACGCCTTGCACTTCAACAAAATGTTCCCCCTTCGATAAATTTACAATAACTGAAGTTGTGGGTGGAAGCCACAAATTATTGACATCAACAATTTTATTCCCATCAATAGAAATGTAATGTTTACGCGCCATGCGTTGTCCTACATCCAGCAACAATCCGTACTGTCCGTCAGCCGGGACACTAAATCTTGCCGTAAACGACTTAAAAAGCCGAGTTTCACGCTTATTGCCTTTTGTACTTGTTGCATCTACCGTAACCGCTTGCACACCGGTTTCTGCAGGTAACAGCTTTACAGATTCATCAGCCGGATTAAAATCCGTCAGACCATAGTTATTCCACAATATACCATACCCCTTATTGGAAAGGACAAAAGGAACTGCTATTTGCGTATTTACCTGCGTAAGACGTCTGGTTAACCCTCGCACATTCAAGTAACCGTCTTGAAACTGTCCCGTACCAAACAAATATTCATCAACAGGCGATAAAAAATGTTGTTCAACCTCAAAAACCGGTTCCCCTTGAACCGTAGAATTTTGCAACACACGTCCTCCTTCTTTCTCTTGCAAAATAATCTGCCCTTTAGAATCAGTAAAAGTCAATGTATGACGCAACTTATCATAAACAACAATTATTTTATCAAGAGAAAGCTTTAATGATTTACTATCCTCTTTTATCTTATACACAGGAGACTCTACCTCTTCCGTATAAATTAACTCTTGCTCCGGAATATTTTTTTCTTTGGTAAACCTTATACGAACTGCATTCTGATTGAGCGGTTGTAAAGAAAGGATTCCTGCAGGCAATTCAATGTCTACACCACTGTTTTTAAAAGATTCACTTTGAGCAAAAACTGTAAAACTGGCAATTAACAACGTAAATAAAAATAGTGTTTTTCGTGTCATATTTTGTGTTTTTAACAAATCGGTTATAATAATTATAGCAAAACATATTGCTACAAGGACTTACAACAAAGATATAGTACCTTTATTTCCGCACCTATTCCGTTACCATAAAAAATCAACGTAACGCTTTACGTTGATTTTAATTCATATTAACAAGCACTATCACTCATCGCACTAATCGAGATAAATGAAACTTTACCATATCCCGATAATTCTACTCTACTAATCTTATCCGGAATAATTTACTTTTGCCGGATAACGATTTGATAAGTATTTGATTCTCTATTCATTAATTACAAATCTATGAATAGACAGTAAACTTTAATAGGATTAAAAAGAAAAAGCTCTATCTTTGCTCAAGATTAACAGTATATTTTAGTTTATTTATTGAGACATTGATTATCTTTATTCCCGTACATTGCAAATTTTGCATTTTACGTTGATATTACAAACAAAGTTTAAGGAAAAACAATGGAAGAGATTAAATTTAACCACACATTACCTATACAATTGCGTTTTAACGACGTTGACAAATTCGGTCACGTCAACAACACCGTCTACTTTTCTTTTTACGATTTGGGTAAAACTGAATATTTCGCTTCCGTATGTCCACACGTCGACTGGCAAAAAGACGGGATTGTCGTTGTCCACATAGAAGCCGACTTCCTTGCACAAATTTATAGCTCCGACCACATTGCCGTACAGACTGCCGTAACTAAAATCGGAACAAAAAGTTTTCACCTTGCCCAACGTGTTATAGACACGGAAACACACGAAGTGAAATGTATCTGTACCTCCGTTATGGTAACTTACGACCTTAACAAACACGAGTCCAAACCGCTGACAGAAGAATGGATTGATGCTATCTGCAAATACGAAGGACGGGATTTACGCAAAAAACAATAAAGCAATGTTTTCCGTAACATTATCATATCTATTGGCTAATGGTTAATTTTCATCCCAACGTAAACAACAGATGACTGTCCGTACTGCGTTTTTCATCGAAAGCAAAGCCTTCCCATGAAAAACTTCTCAAATCTTCAGGACGTTCTATACGGTTCTTGATGATGTAGCGCACCATTTCCCCCCGGCACATTTTTGCATAAATAACAATAGTCTTCAACTGCCCGTCTTTCCAAACCTGAAAATCAGGCGTAATAACCCGTGTTTCTTTTTCCACCCGCTTCCAGTCAAACAGTTCTTTCATCTCACCGCTTGCCAGATTAACCAATACACCACCCCGTCTTTTAATCTCCTCAATAAAATAATCCGTCAACAACGGTTTCCAATAATTGAACATGGAAAGTCCGCCTTTTTCGGGTAACCGCACATCACCTTCCAAACGATAAGGCTTGATTCCATCCAGCGGACGGAGCAACCCATAAAGAAAAGAAGTAATACGGAGATGATTTTGTGCATAACGAAAATCATCAGCCGTAAAGTCCTTTGGCAAGACACGTTTAAAGACAGCTCCCGTATATGCACCAATCGCCGGCATAGGTTGATTGTCTTCCGAACAGAAATCGTGAAAACGAATCCTGTTTTCCGCTGCAATCTTGGCATTCACCTTCAAGAGTTTTTCCAACTCTATGGCAGGTATCTGCGACATTTCCAATGCATTCTGCACAGCCTCCGTTTCAAAATGCGGAACGGTGACTTCAGGCACTTTCAAGGAGCAGCGCGACGCCATAGTCTTGGCGCAAGAAATGAAAGTAAGCATAATCTCAACCTGTTTTTAATGAATAAAAGAGTCCTACTTATTTAGACCCTACAAAAATAAAAGGATTTTAGGAGAGAATACGCATCGTTAAGAATATTTTCTATAGAATTCACATCGGTTTCAAGAGTTTTTCATACCTTTACAGCTTGTTGGAGAAATAGCATACAGCAAGCGGACAGTGAAAACTCCCTTTTTATTCTCCGGCACTTTGCGATAGAAAAAGAAAAAATAATATATAAAATGACTCACAAATGGAATTATTTACCCATTACATCCGATCAGGCAGAAGCAAGCCAACGACTGGCCCAAGAATTAGGGATTAGCCCAGTACTTGGGGAATTGCTGGTGGAGCGGGGAATAACAACGGCAGCAACAGCCAAGAAGTTTTTCCGCCCGCAACTACCGGATTTGCACGACCCGTTCCTTATGAAAGATATGGACGTGGCCATAGAGCGCCTGAACAAGGCAATGGGAAAGAAAGAGCGCATTCTGATTTATGGAGATTACGATGTAGACGGAACCACCGCCGTGGCTTTGGTCTACAAGTTTATTCAACAGTTCTACTCGAACATAGACTATTACATACCCGACCGCTACAATGAAGGGTATGGAGTTTCAACCAAAGGTGTGGACTACGCCGCCGAAACCGGTGTGGGATTGATTATCGTATTGGATTGCGGCATCAAGGCCGTAGACGAAATCGCATACGCCAAAGAAAAAGGCATCGATTTCATCATCTGCGACCACCACGTACCCGATGAAGTATTACCCCCTGCCGTAGCCATATTGAACGCCAAGCGCGAAGACAACACCTATCCCTACGAACACCTTTCGGGTTGCGGGGTAGGCTTTAAATTCATGCAGGCGTTTGCCATCAGCAACGGCATTGAGTTTCATCATCTGATTCCCCTATTGGACTTGGTTGCGGTCAGCATCGCTTCGGACATCGTACCGATTATGGGAGAGAACCGCATACTTGCCTATCACGGTCTGAAACAGCTCAACAGCAATCCGAGCGTAGGCTTGAAAGCCATTATCGACGTATGCGGACTGTCGGAAAAGGAGATTACCGTCAGCGATATAGTATTCAAGATAGGCCCGCGCATCAACGCATCGGGACGCATCCAAAACGGTAAGGAAGCGGTAGACTTACTGACAGAAAAGGACTTCTCGCTTGCTTTGGAGAAAGCCGGGCAAATCAACCAATACAACGAAACCCGTAAGGACCTCGACAAGACGATGACCGAGGAGGCGAATCAAATCGTTGCCGAACTGGAAGGGCTGGCCGACCGCCGTTCTATCGTGTTGTACAACGAAGACTGGCATAAAGGAGTAATCGGCATTGTCGCTTCCCGCCTGACGGAAGTATATTATCGTCCCGCCGTAGTACTGACACGTACGGATGACATGGCAACCGGTTCGGCACGTTCCGTTTCCGGCTTCGATGTGTACAAAGCCATTGAATACTGCAGGGATTTGCTGGAGAACTTCGGCGGTCACACCTATGCCGCCGGCCTGTCCATGAAAGTGGAAAACGTCCCCGCCTTCACCGAACGCTTTGAAGAATTCGTTTCACAGCATATCCTGCCTGAACAAACCAGCGCCGTAATCGACATCAATGCAGAAATAGACTTCCGGGATATTACACCCAAATTCTGCAACGATTTAAAGAAGTTCAACCCGTTTGGTCCCGACAATACCAAGCCTGTATTCTGTACCCATAACGTGTACGACTACGGAACCAGTAAAGTCGTAGGACGCGACCAAGAACATATCAAACTGGAATTAGTGGATAACAAATCGAACAACGTAATGAATGGCATCGCCTTCGGACAAAGTTCCCACGTTCGCTACATCAAGACCAAACGTTCGTTTGACATTTGCTACACCATTGAAGAAAACACCCACAAACGGGGAGAAGTGCAATTGCAAATTGAAGACATAAAACCGAATTAGCCGAAAAAGGTTGTGTCAAAATATACAGGATGCCTTTTTTAGGCACGGACTACACGGATTTCACAGATTTATTTTATCCTTTTTCCGTGAAATCCGTGTAATCCGCGCCTAAAAAGAAACAAAGAACAAGCGTTTTTATGACATATCTCCTTCAACCTTCAACTCTCAACTCTCAACTCTTAAAACAGTATTGGGGATACGACCGCTTCCGGGGAATCCAGGAAGACATTATCAACAGTATCAGTGAGAACAAAGACACATTGGGACTGATGCCTACGGGCGGCGGCAAGTCCATAACTTTTCAAGTTCCGGCACTTGCCAAAGACGGATTATGTCTGGTCATTACCCCCCTGATAGCCCTGATGAAAGACCAAGTGCAAAATCTAAGGAAGCGAGGCATCAAAGCGCTTGCCATCTACTCCGGCATGAGCCGGCAGGACATCATCACAACTCTCGAAAACTGCATCTTCGGCAACTATAAGTTCCTCTACATCTCTCCCGAACGGCTGGATACGGAAATCTTCCGCACCAAACTGCGGAAAATGAAGGTCAGCATGATTACGGTAGACGAAAGCCATTGCATTTCGCAATGGGGATATGACTTCCGCCCCGCCTACCTGAAAATTGCGGAAATACGTGAACTGCTGCCGGACATACCGGTTTTGGCCCTGACAGCTACCGCCACTCCGGAAGTTGTGAAGGACATCCAAACCCGCTTGCATTTCCGCCGGGAAAATGTATTCCGCATGAGTTTCGAGCGGAACAACCTTGCCTATATCGTCCGCAAGACAGAGAACAAAACAGCCGAACTGCTGCATATACTGCGCAGTATGCCCGGCAGCGCCATTGTGTACGTACGCAACCGCCGCCGTACCAAAGAAATCACCGAACTGCTGAATAATGAGGACATCACAGCCGACTTCTACCATGCCGGACTGGACGATGCCACCAAAGACATCCGCCAGCACCGCTGGCAATCCGGTGAAAGCCGCGTCATGGTAGCCACCAATGCCTTCGGAATGGGAATAGACAAGCCGGATGTACGCATCGTTATCCACATGGATTTGCCCGACTCCATAGAAGCCTATTTCCAAGAAGCCGGAAGAGCCGGACGCGACGGGCAAAAGGCCTATGCCGTCATCCTATATGCCAAGTCGGACAAGACCACGCTGCACAAGCGCATACCCGACACTTTTCCTGAAAAGGAGTACATCAAAGATGTGTACGAGCATCTTCAATACTACTACCAGATGGCAATGGGAGACGGACTGGAATGCGTGCGTGAGTTCAACATCGAAGATTTCTGCCGTAAGTTCAAGTACTTCCCCGTTCCGGTGGACAGCGCACTGAAAATCCTGACTCAGGCTGGCTATCTGGAATATACCGGCGAACAAGACAACACCTCACGTATTCTCTTCACCATACGCAGAGACGAACTTTACAGACTGCGCGAAATGGGCGAAGACATGGACAAACTCATTCAAGCCGTACTCCGTTCCTATACAGGGGTATTTACAGACTACACCTATATCAACGAAGATTCGCTTGCCGTGCGCACAGGACTTACCCGCCGGCAAATCTACGAACAGCTGGTTCATCTTGCCAAACTGCGCATCGTAAGCTACATTCCCCACAAAAAGACACCTTATATAATATACACGCGCGAACGCGTCGAGGCGCAACGCATCAATCTCTCCCCGGAAATCTACGAAGAACGGAAAGCCCGTTATGAAGCACGCATCAATTCCATACTGGAATACGTAACCAATGACACCGTATGCCGTAGCCGTATGCTGCTGGATTACTTCGGAGAGAAAAACGAACATAACTGCGGGCAGTGCGACACCTGCATCAGTCTACGCAACAAGCCGGCAACCGATAAGCCGGGCCAAAAGGAACTTGCCGGGAAGATACAAGAAATATTGTCTTCCGCCCCGCAAACTCCCGCCGGTCTGCTCGAACAAATTCAGACGGACAAAGAGCTTTTGACCGAGACATTGCACCAATTATTAGACGAAGGAAAAATTATTGCCGCCAACGGAATACTGCAAATCAAAAAATAAATCATTACTTTTGTGCAGTGCATTCACACATTAATCCTGTCAACCTATTAAAAACATAACTAAAACAATATCACAGCCATGGGATTCTTTAAATCTTTTTTCTCCGGCAAACCGACCAGTCCGGAAGAGGAAAAACAAAAAAATAATCAGAAGAACTTTGAGATATTCAAGTACGACGGTATGCGAGCCCAGCGCATGGGACGCGCCGACTATGCCATAAAATGCTTCACCGAAGCCCTTGCACTGCAAGAAGACTTCGAGACAATGGGATATCTGGCACAAGTGTATATCCAGTCCAACGAACCGGGCGAAGCCCGCAAGCTGTTGGAGAAAATGACCCAAGTGGAACCGGAGCATACCTCCACCTTCCTCACCCTTGCCAACGTCTGCTATATACAAGAGGACTACGCCGCCATGGCGGAAGCCGCCCAAAAAGCCATCGCCATTGAAGAAGGCAATGCCATGGCGCATTATCTGCTGGGCAAAGCCGACAACGGGCAGGACGACGGCATCATGTGCATCGCCCATCTCACAAAGGCCATCGTACTGAAGGACGACTTCACCGAAGCCCGTCTGTTGCGTGCCGAAGCCCTGACGAAGATGCAGCAATACAAAGAAGCCATGGAAGACATAGACGCCATACTTGCCCAAGACCCGGACGACGAAAGCGCCATACTGCTTCGCGGAAAGATAAAAGAAGCAACCGGCGCCGAAGCCGAAGCGGAAGCCGACTACCTCCATATAACCGAGCTGAATCCGTTCAACGAGCAAGCATTCCTCTACTTGGGACAGCTGTATATCGTTCAGAAAAAGCTGGCCGAAGCTATCGCCTTGTTCGACGAGGCCATTGAGCTGAATCCCAACTTTGCCCAAGCCTACCACGAACGCGGGCGTGCCAAACTGCTGAACGGCGACAAAGAAGGTTCTATGGAAGACATGAAGCGCGGACTGGAACTGAACCCGAAAGACCTGCAAGGATTCACCGGACAATATGGCAATCAGCCGGGCAACAATACGACAAATGTATTGGGATTGTAAAAGATTATCTATAAATTGATGCAAATATCAAAAAAAACATTGTTTTTTATTTGCGTATAAAAGAAAAGTATTACTTTTGTCGCGTAATTCAAAACAAAAAAAACAGCAAGGATGAAATCATTTACTTATGCATATTGCTTCTTTTTTTACTTTTACTTTAGCCGGAAAGTAGAGCGGGAGTTTGTATGTATCAAGTGACAGTGATGCTTAAGAACTGAATAGAGAACTAAGTAATATATAGAATCCCGCTCCATTGTATGGAAGCGGGATTTTTTTGTAGCATAAACTAAGAAAAAAAATAGTCAGGAATGAAAAAAGTAGCCATTCAAGGAACATTAGGTTCGTATCACGACATTGCCGCACACAAGTACTTCGAGGGAGAAGAAATACAGCTTATCTGCTGTGCCAGCTTTGAAGATGTATTTGCAGCTGTCAAGAAAGACAGCCAGACCATAGGTATGCTGGCAATAGAAAATACGATTGCAGGCAGCTTGCTGCACAACAATGAGCTTCTGCGCCAAAGCGGTGCGCAGATTGTAGGCGAATATAAGTTGCGCATCTCGCACAGTTTCGTCTGCCTGCCCGAAGAGGATTGGGACGACATCACCGAAGTTAATTCCCATCCCATCGCTCTGATGCAGTGCCGCGAGTTCCTCGGGCAGCACCCCCGCATCAAGGTAGTGGAAGGTGAAGACACCGCCCTCAGCGCGGAGACTATCAAGAAAGAGAACCTGAAAGGGCACGCCGCCATCTGTTCCAAAGCCGCCGCCGAACGCTATGGCATGAAGATTCTGCAGGAAGGCATCGAAACAAACAAGCACAACTTCACCCGCTTTCTGGTTGTGGCAGACCCGTGGCAGGTGGACGAGCTGAACCGCCACCGCAGCAAGGAGGTAAACAAGGCAAGCATGGTATTCACACTGCCGCATACCGAGGGAAGCCTCTCACAGGTATTGTCCATCCTGTCTTTCTACCGCATCAACCTGACAAAGATACAATCGCTGCCCATCATCGGGCGCGAATGGGAATATCAATTCTATGTAGACGTAGTTTTCGACAATGTACTGAAGTATAAACAATCTATCGTGGCCATCACCCCACTGACCAAAGAACTTAAAATATTAGGAGAATACGAAGATGGAAAATCAAATATCTAAAATAAAACCCGCCGACCGACTGGCAAGCGTAAGCGAATACTACTTCTCTAAAAAACTGAAAGAGGTGGCGCAGATGAACGCCGAAGGCAAGGATGTAATCAGTCTGGGCATCGGAAGCCCCGATATGCCCCCTTCGGAAAGTACCATACAGACACTTTGCGATGCGGCGCGCAACCCCGACGGACATGGCTACCAACCCTACGTGGGCATCCCCGAGCTGCGCCGCAGCTTTGCCGGCTGGTATAAGAAATGGTACGGCGTGGAGTTGAACCCGAACACGGAAATACAGCCGCTCATCGGTTCCAAAGAAGGTATTCTGCACGTCACGCTGGCTTTCGTCAATCCCGGCGAACAGGTATTGGTTCCCAATCCCGGCTATCCCACCTATACATCATTGAGCAAGATACTGGGCGCCGAGGTAGTGAACTACAACCTGAAAGAGGAAAACGGCTGGATGCCCGACTTCGACGAACTGGAGAAAATGGATATGAGCCGCGTAAAACTGATGTGGACCAATTATCCCAATATGCCGACAGGAGCGAATGCCACACCGGAACTTTACCAAAAGCTGGTGGACTTTGCACGGCGAAAGGACATTGTCATCGTCAACGACAACCCGTACAGCTTTATCCTGAACGAACGCCCTATCAGCATCCTCAGCATTCCGGGAGCAAAGGAATGCTGCATCGAGTTCAACTCCATGAGTAAAAGCCACAATATGCCGGGTTGGCGCATCGGCATGCTCGCATCCAATGCAGACTTCGTACAATGGATACTGAAAGTGAAGAGCAACATAGACAGCGGTATGTTCCGCGCCATGCAGCTGGCCGCCGCCACCGCCCTCGAAGCCGGTGAAGAATGGTACGAAGGCAACAATAAGAACTATCGCGGACGCCGCCGGCTGGCAGGAGAAATCATGCATGAGTTGGGATGCGCTTACGATGAGAATCAGGTGGGTATGTTCCTTTGGGGAAAGATACCCGACAGCTGCGCCGATGTAGAGGAGCTGACCGAACGGGTGTTGCACGAAGCGCGCGTATTCATCACTCCGGGATTTATCTTCGGCAGCAACGGAAAAAGATACATCCGCATCTCGCTTTGCTGCAAGGACAACAAACTGGCGGAAGCGTTGAAACGCATCAAGGAAATGAAGTAATATCTTTACAGAAGGCTTCTGTCCCGAGAAAGGCGGCATCCGTTTTACTAAAACGGATACGGAGATTTACTAAAACTCCGGCAAAGATTTACTAAAACGTCCGTCCTGTTTTAGTAAATTCAGCAACCGGGCTCAGGAAGGGTTCTTCACAAGAACAAGAGAGACTGAGAAATATTTATACAGAAAGAATATAATTAAACAGATTAAGAATATGGAACTTGAATTAGAATCTATTTTATTGCCGGGTATCGAAGAGAAACGTCCTTTGGTCATTGCCGGTCCGTGTAGTGCAGAGACAGAAGAACAAGTTATGGACACAGCCAAGCAATTGTCTGCAAAAGGTATGAAGATATTCCGCGCAGGCATCTGGAAACCCCGTACCAAACCGGGCGGTTTCGAGGGTATCGGCGTAGAAGGGCTGTCTTGGCTCAAAGAGGTGAAAAAGGAAACGGGTATGTATGTCTCTACCGAAGTAGCCACCGCCAAGCACGTGTACGAATGTCTGAAAGCCGGAATAGATATACTCTGGATTGGCGCCCGCACTACTGCCAACCCTTTTGCCGTACAGGAAATAGCCGATGCCCTGAAGGGTGTGGACATTCCGGTATTGATAAAGAACCCCGTGAACCCTGATTTGGAACTATGGATTGGCGCTTTGGAGCGTATCAACAATGCAGGCCTGAAACGTCTTGGAGCCATTCACCGCGGTTTCAGCAGCTACGACAAGAAGCTCTACCGCAACCTGCCGCAATGGCACATCCCTATCGAACTGCGCCGCCGCATCCCCAACCTGCCCATCCTCTGCGACCCGAGCCATATCGGCGGAAAACGTGAACTGGTCGCTCCGCTTTGCCAGCAGGCTATGGACTTAGGCTTCAACGGTTTGATTATCGAAAGCCACTGCAACCCGGATTGCGCATGGAGCGACGCCGCCCAACAGGTTACGCCGGATGTACTGGACTACATCCTTAACCTTCTCGTCATACGCAAGGATACGCAAAGCACCGAAAACCTCAGCGAATTGCGCAAGCAGATTGACGAGTGCGACAACAACCTCATTCAGGAATTAGCCAAAAGAATGCGTGTGGCGCGCGAAATCGGTACATACAAAAAGGAGCATGACATGACGATTCTGCAAACGGGACGCTACAATGAAATTCTTGAGAAACGCGGTTCGCAAGGCGCACTCTGCGGAATGGATTCGGAATTTATCAAGAAAGTGTTTGAAGCGATACACGAGGAAAGTGTACGCCAGCAAATGGAAATTATAAATAAGTGATAAAGTGACCATATAAGTAAATGTGCATAATTAGTTTATACTATCTGTCATTCAGAGCGTAGCGAAGAATCTACTCTCTTGATGTATAACACAGAAAAGAGATTCTTCGCTTCGCTCTGAATGACAGATGCACTTGAGATAAATTAAATTTCAACACTTATTTAACATTATCACTATAACATCAAGCATATGCGAATATTAATACTCGGAGCCGGGAAGATGGGCTCTTTCTTTACGGATATTTTAAGTTTTCAACACGAGACGGCCGTGTTCGACGTCAACCCGCATCAACTGCGTTTTGTCTACAACACCTACCGTTTCACTACGCTGGAAGAAATCAAGGAGTTTGAGCCGGAGCTGGTTATCAATGCCGCTACGGTGAAATATACACTGGATGCTTTCCGGCAAGTGTTGCCTGTACTGCCCAAAGACTGTATCATCAGCGACATCGCTTCGGTAAAGACAGGACTGAAAAAATTCTATGAAGAAAGCGGTTTCCGCTACGTGTCAACGCATCCCATGTTCGGACCGACGTTTGCCAGCCTGAGCAATCTGAATACGGAAAATGCCATTATCATCAGCGAAGGCGACCACATGGGAAAAATCTTCTTTAAAGACCTATACCAGACCATGAAGCTCAATATCTTTGAGTACACCTTCGACGAACATGATGAAACAGTGGCCTATTCTTTGTCCATTCCTTTCGTTTCAACGTTCGTTTTTGCAGCGGTCATGAAGCATCAGGAGGCTCCGGGAACTACGTTCAAGAAGCATATGGCGATTGCCAAAGGTCTGTTGAGCGAGGACGATTACTTGCTTCAGGAGATTCTGTTCAACCCCCGCACACCCGGACAAGTGGAGAATATCCGCTTGGAACTAAAGCAACTGTTGGAAATTATCACCAATAAGGATGCGGAAGGAATGAAGAAGTATCTGACGAAAATCAGGGAAAAGATTAAATGATGATTTAACTCCCCTTTTCCCGCCCCTGCAAAAAAAAAGTTTTGCAGGGGCTGATTTTATATGTAACTTTGTACTCGAATCATGATAGACCAACCCACCATAGACAGGATTCTGGATGCAGCACAAATATACGATGTTGTATCGGACTTCGTCACGCTGCGGAAACGCGGAGTGAACTATGTAGGTCTATGTCCGTTTCACGATGACAAGACACCGTCATTCTACGTCTCTCCCGCCAAAGGATTGTGCAAATGCTTTGCCTGCGGCAAAGGGGGCAATGCCGTGCATTTCATCATGGAACATGAACAGATGTCTTATCCCGAGGCTCTGAAATACCTCGCCAAAAAGTATGGCATCGAAATCAAGGAACGGGAACTGTCCAACGAAGAAAAGCTCGCTCAGAGCGAACGCGAAAGTCTCTTCATCGTCAACCAGTTTGCCCGCGACTATTTCCAGAATATCCTGCGCAACCATGTGGACGGGCGCAGCATCGGCATGGCTTACTTCCGCAACCGCGGATTCCGTGACGACATCATCGAGAAATTCCAACTGGGCTACTGCACCGAGAGCCACGATGCCATGGCACAGGAGGCCTTGAAAAAAGGATATAAGGCAGAATTCCTCCTCAAAACCGGACTCTGCTATGAAACGGACGACCACAGACTGCGCGACCGTTTTTGGGGACGTGTCATCTTTCCCGTACATACGTTGTCGGGCAAGGTGGTGGCATTCGGTGGCCGTGTGCTTGCCAGCGCCACCAAAGGAGTGAAAGTAAAGTACGTCAATTCGCCCGAATCGGAAATTTACCATAAGAGTAACGAACTGTATGGTATCTACTTTGCCAAACAGGCGATTGTAAAGCAAGACCGGTGCTTTCTGGTAGAAGGCTATACGGATGTTATCTCCATGCACCAATCCGGCATAGAGAATGTAGTGGCTTCTTCGGGCACTGCCCTGACACCGGGACAAATCCGCCTGATTCACCGCTTCACCAACAATATGACTGTGCTTTACGACGGTGATGCAGCCGGCATCAAGGCTTCTATCCGAGGCATCGATATGCTGCTGGAAGAGGGCATGAACATCAAGGTGTGCCTTCTGCCCGACGGGGACGACCCGGACTCTTTTGCCCGCAAACATAATTCGACCGAATTCCGGCAATTCATACAAGAGCACGAAACGGACTTTATCCGCTTCAAGACCAATTTGTTACTGGAGGACGCGGGTAAAGACCCTATCAAGCGCGCCGAATTAATCGGTAATCTCGTACAAAGTATCTCGGTCATTCCCGAAGCGATTGTACGCGATGTCTATATCAAAGAGTGCGCCCAACTACTGCGCGTAGAGGATAAGCTGTTGGTTTCGGAAGTTGCCAAACGGCGTGAAATGCATGCCGAAAAGCGTGCCGAACAAACGGAACGCGAACGCAGATCCGCAGCAAGGAACAATACGGAAAACTCCGCCGCACAAGTGCCCTACACCGGAGGAGATGTGCCTCCCGCAACTGCCGACGGCACTTCATTGCCGCCTGATATGGCTGCGGAATATGCCAACTCCCCTATTCCACCGGAAGATAATTATGTTTCTTTCATCCCTCAGGAGGGAAAAGAAGGACAGGAATTCTATAAATACGAACGGTTGATTCTTCAGATGATTGTGCGCTACGGCGAAAAAGTAATGTGTAATGCAACCAATGAAGAGAGGCAGGAAGTGCCTGTAAGTGTGATTGAATACGTCATTAACGACTTGAAGCAAGACGAACTGTCATTCCACAACCCGCTACACCGCCAAATATTGACCGAAGCCGCCGCACATATACATGATGCAGGATTTACAGCCGAACGTTATTTTCTGGCACACCCGGAAACAACCATCAGCAAACTGAGCGTGGAGCTTATCAGCAACCGCTACCAGTTAAGCAAGTATCACTCAAAAAGCCATAAGATAGTAACTGACGAAGAACGTCTTTATGAGTTGGTTCCGGCACTGATGATTAACTTTAAATATGCCATTGTCAGCGAAGAGTTAAAGCACATGATGTCTGCCCTTCAAGATCCTGCCGTAGCCAATGACGAGGAGAAATGCAACGCCATCATGAAGCGTTACAGCGAAATGCGTGAAGTGCAAAGTATCATGGCAAAACGTTTGGGAGACCGGGTGGTACTACCCTGACATTAAGAATTGTGACGGATAAGATTCATAAATTCCTCACGCGTCTTAGCCTGATTGAAAGCACCCGTAAAGTCGGAAGTAGTGGTTATTGAATTCTGTTTTTCCACACCGCGCATCTGCATACACATATGTTTAGCCTCTACCACAACCATTACGCCCAAAGGATTCAGCGTTTCCTGAATGCACTCCTTTATTTGCAGCGTCATACGCTCCTGCACTTGCAGGCGGTGAGAGAAAATATCTACCACGCGGGCAATCTTGCTTAGACCTGTGATGTAACCGTTGGGAATATAAGCCACGTGCGCCTTGCCGTAGAAAGGCAACATATGGTGCTCACAGAGAGAGAAGAAATCAATGTCTTTCACAATCACCATTTGATTATAGTCTTCCTTGAACTTGGCGGAGCGGAGTACTTCGTGCGGGTCCATAGAGTAGCCTTTAGTCAGTGTCAGCATAGCTTTCGCCACCCGTTCCGGCGTCTTCAGCAGCCCTTCACGTTCAGGGTCTTCACCCAGCAAAGTCAATATACGATGATAATGTTCTTTCAGTTCGTCCAATGAAGGAGATACGATTTCTTCTTTTCCTAACATGAGAAGATGGAATAAATGATGAATTATGAGTTATAAATTACAGAGGAATGTTTATCTGATCTTTCACAATAGACACTTCCTTAAAAACGCCCGTTGCACGCAATTGGCGCATCATGGCATCGGCTTCCTCGATACTGCGGAAGTCGCCTGCACGGCACAGCCAGCGGGGCGGGTTGAAAGATGTATAAACGGGGAGGTCGGGAAAACGCTCTTTTATATTGGAAGCCACCGAATAGGCTTCATTCTTGGCCTGACGGGTGTTATTACCGGCGTATACCTGTACGCGGTAGCCCGAACTCTTAATCACTTTTTGCTCGTCCGAACCGGTAGGAATGTATTCAGAACCTATCAAAGCCCCGATACGGGCATCCTGATGGATAGATACCTTACCCTGCCCCGGCACATTACGTTCCAGACTCTTTACGATGTTATTCTGCGCTACAGATGCAACGGCAAAAGCAAAACATACAATTAAAAGCAAACCAAGTTTTTTCATAAAAGGGTGTTTTTATATAGTTGAAAAGCCAAGCTTTAAACATAAAGAGTCGGAAGTCGAGGTATGTGTCAGAAATCTCATCCTGTCATATCCTCGGCTTCCAACTCTCCGCTATTAATTAAAAGCGTCGATGATACCCTTGAAGTCAGCAACCTTCAAAGCGGCGCCACCAATCAAACCACCGTCTACGTCAGGATTTGCAAACAGTTCCTTTGCATTGGAAGGCTTGCAGCTACCACCGTAAAGGATAGAGCAGTTCTCTGCGATTTCCTTACCATACTTTCCTTCAACTGTTGAACGGATAAAAGCGTGGATTTCCTGTGCCTGTGCCGGAGTAGCAGTCTTGCCTGTACCAATAGCCCAAACCGGTTCATAAGCCAGGATAATCTTAGAGAAATCTTCTGCAGACAAAGAGAATACAGATGCCAACTGAGCGGCAACCACTTCATTCTGTTTGTTAGCTTCGCGTTCTTCCAACACTTCACCGATACAGAAGATCGGAGTCAGCCCGTTAGCCAAAGCTAATTTTACTTTTTCTTCCAAGATTTCCACTGTTTCACCGTAATAAGCACGACGTTCCGAGTGACCGAGGATTACATACTTAGCGCCGGTAGAAGCAACCATAGCGGCCGATACCTCACCGGTATATGCACCGGATTCTTTGTCTGCACAGTTTTCTGCACCTACACCAATCTTAGCGGCATCTACCAACGGAGTAACAGATGCAAGGTGAATAAACGGAGTACAGATGATTACATCACAATTAGGCTTTTCGTTAGCCAACGCTTCATTCAGTTCTTTTGCAAGAGCAATACCCTCTTGAAGGGTTTTGTTCATTTTCCAGTTTCCTGCAACAATGTTCTTTCTCATTTTGTTTTAATTATTAAAAGGGTTAATATATTTACTATCTTATTGCCGCTCCTTACTTTTTCTTTCCCTTCGCTTGATTACCAGAATATCAATGCCGATAACCAGCGTCAAAGGTACGATAAACCACAGTAATACGTAGCCAATGGTATGCAAATTGTTTTCCTGTTTTTGTTGCCCCAACTCCAAATTATCCAAACTATCGTTCAGCACATATTCATCGGGAAGCTGGTTATCACTCCATTTATTCAGGATTGTTCCACCTTTTATCAGCAACAAGCCGGGATTGGAACGGATAATTGTCTTCAGGGTAATATCATCCATTTGACAGAACGGATATTCCGCACCGGTTCTTTCGCGCCACACCTCGATTTCTTCATCCGGTGAAGAAGTCAGTGCATAAAAACCATAACCGTGCTCCACACTGTAATCGTAGATTTCATTGATAAGGTCGATATTGCTATCATCCGCTTCCTCTATCCGGTGGGCCACCAATAAAAAAGCATATCCTTTATCTGACAACACACTCTCTGTTATATCCTCACCCGTATCCGGACTTATCATGGAGAAGTCGTGAATGGACGGTTCATAACCTTTTTCTTTCAAGACAGTACGTGTTTCAACAAAGGTCCATGTGCTGTCAGGATAATTATCCAATGTAAATTCCTGTTGCTTGCCGTCTTTTTCCAACACAAAGCGGCTCTCGAACACACTCGGTTTCGCACCTTCGGGAATCTCCATACCCGCCTTTATATTCGTTCCAATCTTATAAGGGCGGAAGTCCAATACCGGCAAATATTCCAGACAATAAAAAGAGAGCGCAAAGACAAATAAAAGTGTATATAGAGATACCATCCACTCTATTTTCAGCGTAACAAAGCGGAACATGAGTTTCCGATCCCTGAATACCGCTATCGCCGCAACCAACAACACTATGTTCTTTCCGAATGTCTGCCAGTTAGTCAATACCCAAGCATCTCCAAAGCATCCGCAGTCGGACACGGGATTTGCTAAAGCAAGATACAATGTCAACGGAGTCATTACACTCATTAGAAGGAGCGCCAATGTCGATGCAATCTTCCGGCGTACACCGAAAAAGAGGAAAACTCCTACACAAAACTCCGCAGATGAAAGAATTATGGCAAAAAACAACGGCAGGTATGTAGGGAACCATGAAATCATACCGAATGCCGTCAGATAATCCTGAATCTTATAAAAAGAGCCGAGCGGATCGACAGCTTTCACAAATCCGGAGAAGATAAACAAGGCTGCCAGCAAAAAGCGGCAGGCATTCACCCAGACGAGTTTTATGATATGTTTTCTCTCAGTCTCCAAACTCTATCTTAATCAAACCAAATACGGAATAATTAATCATGTCCATATAGTTGGCATCGACACCTTCCGAAACCAGTGTCTGACCGGACAAGCTTTCAATTTGCTTTGTACGATATATCTTCATCAATATCAAGTCTGTATACGAACTGATACGCATACTGCGCCAGGCCTCATCATAATCATGGTTCTTGGCAAGCATCAGTTCCAACGATTCTTTCGCATATTTATCATACAGAGCCATTGCCTCTTCGTTCGTTAAGTCCGCAGATTCAGCATAGCCCAACTCCAACTGTATCAAACCAATAATACCATAATTTACAATAGCTATGAACTCTGAACGAATACCCTCATCCACCAAAGTCACACCTTTAGTCTCAATGCTCCGAATACGATTAGCTTTAATGAATATTTGATCGGTTACGGAAGCCGGACGAAGAATACGCCATGCCGGACCGTAATCATGAAGTTTTTTAGAGAACAAATCACGACAGATAGCAATGACATGCTCAAATTGTTGCTTGGTATCTTTCATATCCTTACAAATAGGCTGCAAAGTTAGGAATAATTAAAGAAAAAAGAAAAGAGGGCACTCTAAATTATATTAAAGTGCCCTCCTCCTATAGAGATTGTTTACGTTTAGAGAGTATTTTCGTTTTATGAGCAACGCAATACCTGTCCCGGACGGAGAATCGTTCTCCGGGTTATACGGTTCAGCTTGCAAAGTTTGTCGATGCTTGTGCCCTGACGGGAAGCAATCTTGGATAAGGTATCGCCTTTCTTCACTTTATAGAAGATACCTTCACCCGATGCCATACTGCGAGCCGTACCGGAAGTACCTTTGGTCTTACGGAAAGTATAAGAATCGGCAACAATATCTTGCTTTTCAAAATCGAACATCAATGCGGGATTGATGGGAATTCCCAAGAAACGGGTTTCAAAATGCAGATGAGAACCGGTAGAACGTCCGGTATTACCACCCAATGCAATAGGTTCTCCGGCTTTTACCAGTTGGTTTATATCAACCAATTGTTTGGATAAGTGACCGTAGACAGTCTCCAGACCGTTATCATGACGAATAACGACATATTTGCCATATCCGCGGCGACCCTGATTCTTAACGATACGTACTTTACCGTCAAATGCGGCGCGGATTGTATCGCCTACATATACTTTAATATCCAAACCGTAATGGGCCCTTCTTCTGCGAGGACGATAACCGAAGACGTCAGTAATACGAGTATGTTCGGTAGGCATACAGAAGCCTTTCAAATCAAAGGTGTAACTTTCCGGCACAATAGCATTGCCATAAGCCTGCACAAATTCATTATTCCAACTCGGATACAAATCCAGCCCCGGATACAAAGACTGTTCCGCACGAATCTGTTTCTGCAGAGCCAATGAATCTACGCTTTTAAGTTTTCTGTCAATGGGAGCTTGACGGGCAATCAAATCCTGCGAGAAAGAGTTCAGGCTGACCATTGCCGTTGCTGCTAATAAAGCCGTTCTAATCCAATTAAAATTCATTCCGTTTCGTCATTCATTTCGATATCCGTAGAGCATATCTGGTGAATCAACCACACCTATTCTTACGCGAATATCCAGATTATTTTCAAAAATTCTCCCAAAGGTAACATTTCTCTCCGAAAAGGCGCCTGTATCGTTAACTATTTTTTTGAAGCAAGTTGAATAAAAACGCAGTACAACAATAGATAACAAGCTAATAACGAACAATTTACAGTGCAAATATGTTTAACAACATAAATCTGCAAAGAAAGCGTATGTTTAACCGTTTTTCAGCTTATGGCCGCCCAATTAACGTTTGTCTTCCGCAAAGCCTTCAGTTGTCGCCACAGTATCTCATTTTCAGGAAGAGAACCATTCGGATCTTTATCAACAATGGCTTGGACCACTTCACGAACATATTGCAAAAGCTGTCCGTCGCGGGCTATATCCGCTATTTTCAAGTCAAAAGCAATTCCGCTTTGCTGGGTTCCCTCCAAATCACCCGGTCCACGCAGCTTCAAATCGGCTTCGGCTATCTCAAAACCGTCATTCGTGCGCACCATAATCTCCAGACGTTTCCGGGTATCTTCCGCCAATTTATAACCGGTAACCAAAATACAATAAGACTGGTCGGCACCGCGCCCTACACGACCGCGAAGCTGATGAAGCTGAGAAAGTCCGAAACGTTCGGCATTTTCTATTATCATCACTGAGGCATTAGGCACATTCACACCTACTTCAATCACTGTGGTAGCAACCATTATCTGCGCTTCACCGGAAACAAATAACTGCATCTGCGCATCCTTTTCGGCAGATTTCATTTTGCCATGTACTTTGCAAACCTTACAATCCGGAAACTCTTCACAGATATGCAGATAACCTTCTTCCAAGTTCTTGAGGTCAATCTTCTCACTCTCCTTGATTAAGGGATAGACGATATAGACCTGACGCCCTTCATCAATCTGTTTGCGCACGGAACGATACAGGCTTACACGATGGCTATCGAACTGATGAATAGTAGCAATCGGTTTTCTTCCCGGAGGTAGTTCATCAATGACCGATACATCCAAATCGCCATAAAGCGTCATTGCCAGTGTTCGCGGTATGGGAGTCGCGGTCATTACCAGTATATGGGGCGGCTGTACGCTTTTTGTCCACAGCCGGGCACGCTGAGCGACGCCAAAGCGGTGCTGCTCGTCGATGACGACCAGACCCAATGATGCAAAGTTCACGGTGTCTTCAATGACGGCGTGCGTACCGATAAGTATCCGCACATCTCCTGTCAGCAATCCGGAAAGAATGGCTTCCCTTCGTTTGCCTTTGATGGAACCGGTCAACAGTTCAACCCGCACATCCATTCCGTACAGTAATTCGCGAATCGTTTCGTAATGTTGGTTTGCCAAGATTTCGGTAGGAGCCATCATACATGCCTGATAACCGTTATCAAGCGCAATCAGCATACTCATCAGCGCAACCAATGTCTTCCCGCTACCCACGTCTCCTTGCAAAAGGCGGTTCATCTGCCTGCCCGAACCCAAATCCCGCCGTATCTCTTTCAACACACGTTTCTGGGCATTGGTCAGTTCAAAAGGGAGATTACGGGAGTAAAAAACATTGAACGTCTCGCCTACTTTCTCAAAAACATAGCCGCGGTACTTGCGTTGCCTGTCTTTGGCATAACGCAGTATATTCAGTTGGACATAAAACAGTTCCTCGAATTTCAGGCGATATTCCGCTTTTCGCAACACATCCGGACTTACCGGAAAATGGATATTCATCAAGGCATCCGTCAACGGCATCAGATGATGTTCTGCCAACAGGGCGGGAGAAAGCGTTTCCGGCAGAGGCTCATTCAACAGCTGGACGAGGCTCTTCATCATCTTTTCTATGGCATGCGAGTTGAGAGAACTTCGCTTCATTTTCTCCGTCGTATTGTAATAGGGCTGCAACCCCATAGCCGACAGTTTCAGTTCGGAAGCCGAATCAATATCCGGATGGGCTATGTTTATCCTGCCATTAAAGACGGAAGGCTTGCCGAATACGATATACTCCTGATGCACCTTATACTTCCCTATCAGATATTTGATGCCTTGAAACCAAATCAAATCAACTACTCCCGTACCATCCGAAAAGTGGGCTATCAGCCTCCGCTGCCGCCCTTCACCAACTGTTTCAAAGCCCAAGATTTCCCCTTTCAACTGTATATAAGGCATCGTACCGTCTATTTCCTGAATGTAATAGATACGACTACGGTCTACATATTTATAAGGGAAGTAATATAGCAAATCATGGAAGGAAAAGATGCTCAGTTCCTTATTAAGCACCGAAGCACGTTGCGGCCCGACGCCCGACAAATATTTTATGTCACGCGTAGTTAAATCGAACATGAATCCAAAAGGGCAGTAGCTATTTTTAAATCAAAAGGAGTGGTTATTTTAATATTCTCCCGATTGCCATCTGTCAGATAAACAGACTTTCCTAATGCTTCAACAACTGAAGCATCGTCTGTGAAGTGCGAAGTATAAGGTTGTTCATAAGCCTGTTTCAGTAAACCAGAATCAAACACTTGCGGAGTCTGTACCAGTTTGTATTCGTCACGACTCACCGTTTCGCTTCCTTCTCCAACTAAATGGCGCACCGTCTCCACCACATCTATCACAGGAATTACCGCCTGTTTCCCGGCAGCCAAGGAGTAACAACGGGCTATGACCTCCTGAGCGACAAACGGACGGACACCATCGTGCACTCCTACCAAACCCGGCGTCGTGACAAATGCCAATCCGTTCTTCACCGAATGGAAACGCGTCTCTCCACCGTCTGCAATATGATGAGGGATTGAAAAATGATGTTTCCGGCATAACTCATTCCAGTAAGACTGCTGGCTGCACGGAAGCACCAATATTATCCGTATCTCAGGATTGTAAGTATAAAAGGCTTCTATGGTACGCATTAATACAGGTTTCCCTCCTATCGGAAGAAATTGTTTGGGAAGTTCACATCCCATACGTAAACCTTTACCGCCGGCTACAATCAGAGCATACTGGACCATTTTGAATTTTGAGTTATGAATCAGACAATCATCGCTTCTTTCAATTCTGCAACTTTATCTTTACCTTGCAACAATTCCACTACAGCCAAAGCAAACTCCATTGCAGCGCCGGGACCTTTTCCTGTGATAATATTACCATCTCTTTCCACCATAGCCCCAGTACAATCCGCACCTTCCAGATATTGCTCAAAACCCGGATAGCAAGTAGCTTTCTTGCCTTTCAACAGTCCTAACTTGCCAAGTACCATAGGAGCGGCACAAATTGCGGCAGTCGGTTTGTTTTCTTCAGCAAAGCGTAAAATCAATCTGCGCAGGTCGTCACATTTTTCCAATGTAGCCGCGCCCGGCATACCGCCCGGAAGTAATATTAAATCAGCATCGAAGAAATCACAGTTCACGATATTCTTATCACAAAGCACCGGTACACCATGAGCGCCTGTTACAATCTCATCAGGAGTTACTGTAATCATTTCAACATTCAATCCTGCACGTCTCATCACATCAACAGAGGTAAAAGCTTCTATTTCTTCAAAACCGTCTGCAAAAAACACATAAACTGTACCCATAATAGTTTCTCCTCTTATTTTAAATTAAAATAATACGTTATTGTTCCCGTTTGGTTATTCAAGCCGCTTACAGTATTGAACCGAGCTTTCTTAGCCGCATCCTCGGCCGCTTTCCGCAAAGCCGGGTTCACCGTATTTGTCTGGCGGTTGATGCTGGTCGAGATTACCCGCCCCGCCGGATTCACCGTAATGGTAACCACGACTTTTCCTTCATCCTGCACATTATACACAGGACGCGGCAAGCCGCCTTCACCTATAGAACGTCCGCCAAGATTAAAAGTTCCATATCCGCCTGTTCCGGTAGTCGCCCCTGTCGAAGAGTTTCCCGTAGGGCTCCCTTGCATACCGGTTCCTTCCGTAGAGCCTTTGCTACCCATTTGCGCACCTTTACCAAAAGCTCCCGCCACACGCTTACGGGCTGCTTCTTCGGCAGCTTTCCGTTCACGTTCCGCTCTTTCTGCAGCAAGTTTACGAGCTTCTTCGGCTTTTTCGGCCGCAGTTTTTTCGGGCTTCTTAACTTCTTTCTTTTTTTCTTCCGTCTTAGGTTTCATGGCAACGGTTTCTTCATTTTCCTGTGTCAGCATCTCTTGCTCCACTTCTTCGGGCACTTCCGGAGCCACCTCTTCCGGCATAGTCTCCACTTCTACCAAAGAAGGATCGGCAGCACCCCAAGCATCGGGCACCTCTCCCATCATCACAGGCACACCACCCTCTTCCGACTGTTCAGGCAACGTAAATCCGACCAGTATCAAAAGGGCAATGACAACAACGTGCACTAACAGTGCCCCTGCCAAACCTATATATTTTCCTTTCTTCTTCTGATTCACCGTCTTTATTAATGAAGAATGAAGAACTTAGAATGTAGAATTATCTTATAACAGTATCAAATTCTTCATTCTTAGTTCTCAACTTAAATTACTTGCTTTCAGGCGGGCGTGTAGCCAGCACCATTTTGAAGTGATTCTCATTAGCGATATTCAGCACTTTCACTATCTCCCGGTAAGGAACGGACTCATCGGCATACAACGCCACATACATTTCCGGTTCTTTGTCCGCACACGATTGCAAGAAAGGTGTCAATTTATCTAAGGTCAACGCCTGTTCCTTGTCGTTGCCGAAAGCAGCGTAATAATTCAAATCCTTATCAATGATAACCCTTGTCAGCGGCTTGGCAGATGTTTGCTGTTTCCCCTGCGGAAGCAATACCTTGATTGCATTCGGTGATACTACCGTAGAAGTAATCATAAAGAAAATCAACAGCAGGAATATAACATCTGTCATGGATGCCATACTGAAATTGGGTGATATTTTTGCTCTACGTTGTAACACGCTTTACTATTTATGATTTGTAACTTATATTTTATTTGGCGGGCTCGTTCAGCAAGTCCATGAAAGCCATAGTTTTAGCTTCCATCTTATTTACAACGCCATCCACCAATGTCACCAGATAATTATAGGCAAACATAGCTATAATACCTACAATCAAACCGCCTACCGTGGTAATCATGGCCTCATATATGCCACCGGAAAGCAGAGTTATATCAATATTATTACCTGCATTCGCCATTTCAAAAAAAGCACGTACCATACCGGTCACCGTACCCAAGAAACCAATCATCGGCGCACCGCCGGAAATGGTAGCCATGATGGTCAGGCCTTTTTCCAACTTTGCCACTTCGATATTACCTACATTCTCTATAGCGGCCTGCACATCATTCACCGGACGCCCCAAGCGACTGATTCCCTTCTCTATCATACGGGCCGAAGGCGTATTGACACTGCGGCAATAAGCAATGGCAGCTTTAATCTCACCACCCAGAATATAATCCTTAATCTTATCCATAAACATAGGGTCTTCCTTACCCGCCTTACGGATGACGTAATTACGTTCAAACAAGATATAGAAGCAGACCACGGAAAGCACTCCGAGAACTACCATAATCCAACCGCCCTTGACAGCCATGCTCCACAGGTTCATTTCATCGGGAACGGCAACGGGAGTAAGTACCGGATTAGAACCGGCAATAGAATCGGCCAACGCCGGAGCCACCTGGGCTAATAATAACATAAGATTCATCAGCGGAGACAATTTTTATATTCCTGAATGGTGCGTTCCAGTCCCAGATACAAAGCATCGCTAATCAGCGCATGACCGATGGAGACTTCATCCAGCCAGGGTATGTTTTTATAGAAATAATTCAGATTCTCCAAACTCAAGTCGTGACCGGCATTCAATCCCAATCCCAGGCTGCGCACTATTTTGGCAGCTTCTACAAAAGGAGCTACCGCAGCTTCCTGCCCTTTAGGGAATGCCGTAGCATAAGGTTCGGTATAAAGTTCCACACGGTCTGCGCCAGCTTTGGCGGCGTACTCTATCATCTCTGCATCGGTAGATACAAATACAGATGTACGGATACCTGCGGCATTGAACACATCCAGTACTTCAGTCAGGAACTCCAGATTGTTTTTCGTATCCCAGCCTGAATTGGAAGTCAACTGCGTAGGACTATCCGGGACCAGCGTCACTTGATGCGGTTTTACTTTCAACACCAAATCTATGAATTCGGGTGCGGGATACCCTTCTATATTAAACTCAGTACGCAACAACGGTCGCAAATCGTAAACGTCACTCTTGCGGATATGTCTTTCATCGGGACGCGGATGTACTGTTATGCCGTCGGCACCGAAATTCTCACAATCCAACGCTACTTTTACAACATTCGGAACATCTCCTCCGCGTGCATTACGCAACGTTGCTACTTTATTGATATTTACACTTAATTTAGTCATAATTCGGCCTATAGTTTGGGACAAAAGTACAAATAATAGCAATATGTTGGCAGTATTCTGAGAAAAAAACTATTTTTGCATCCTACAAAAACAGAAAACAATTATGAAATTTGCCATATTTGGAAATACTTACCAAGCGAAGAAATCATCGCACGCCGAAAACCTTTTTCGCCTGTTGGCTCAACGCAAAGCACAACTCTGTGTCTGCCGCGAGTTCTATAATTTCCTGACTTCCGACCTACATCTCAACATCCCTTCCGCCGAATTGTTCGACGGCAACGACTTCTGCGCCGATATGGTTATCAGCATCGGCGGTGACGGTACTTTTTTAAAAGCTGCCAGCCGCGTTGGTAAGAAGAACATCCCTATTTTAGGCATAAATACGGGACGTCTCGGCTTTTTGGCAGATATATCGCCCGAAGAAATGGAAGAAACCATTGATGAAATATACAATAACCACTATAAAGTGGAGGAACGTAGCGTATTACAACTGAAATGCGATGACAAAAAACTAATGGAGTCACCATACGCCCTTAACGAAATAGCCGTCCTGAAACGCGACAGTTCGTCCATGATAAGTATCCATACAGCAATTAACGGAGCACACCTCACAACCTATCAAGCCGACGGCTTGGTTGTAGCCACTCCTACCGGTTCTACGGCCTATTCGCTGAGTGTTGGCGGTCCGATTATCGTGCCTCACAGCAAGACAATTGCCATAACTCCCGTTGCTCCTCATAGCTTGAATGTACGTCCTATCGTTATTTGTGACGATTGGGAAATTACACTCGATGTGGAAAGCCGCAGCCACAATTTCCTCGTAGCTATCGACGGACGGAGCGAATCGTGTAAAGAAACTACACGGCTCACCATTTCACGTGCGGACTATTCTATAAAGGTGGTGAAACGCTTCAATCATATCTTCTTTGATACACTGCGGAATAAGATGATGTGGGGGGCGGATGTTAGATAAAAAACAAAGTTAATTTCGTCACTATTACGAAGTTAACTTCATTACGACAAGATGTTAACTTATTATCTGCCTCTTAGTTAACTTCATTGAGGATTCGATGTTAACTGACTCAATAGGTGTTCTACCGCAGCTTTCAACTGTACACCGTTTCCGTTTACTACCACTTCCGGTGTATTGTATATCAGAATATCCGGTTGCAAAGTATGATTCTCTAAATAATTGCCTTGTATATCCATACAACCTACTTGAGGAATACCAAATACAATGCTCGGATTAATCTGACTCTCCCACCATACAGCGGTCATTGTTCCGGCAATAGGAGTGCCAACCAATTTACCAATACCTAAAGTCTTGCCAACATACAAAACGGTTTCAACCATTTATTAAACGGAGTACTGCCAATATACTGCCCACGCGGAACGAAGCGCTCGTATTCTCTACCGCTAAGTAATGTAACAACATCATCATGCAGCCATCCGCCACCATTATGACGAACATCCACCACTACCGCTTCCTTATTGCGGTTACGTCCCAACAATTCAGAATATATTTTGCGGAAACTCGGGCTATCCATTCCCTTGATATGAACATAACCGATGTGTCCACCATTGATCGGCACCGTATAAATATCTCCTTTGTAAGTGAAAGCAATCATCGTTCCGTCAGGAGAAATTGCACAATGACGCATCCAAAGCGGGGCATCTTGTGCAAAAGCGAAGCTCGCCATGCAGACAGCGGCAAAAGCTAATAATATTTTTTTATATAATAGGTAATAAAAAAGCCTCACGACTTTTCCTTTTCGGTAAAAGTACGTGAGGCCTTGCTTATACTTTAAAGTTACCCCCCTCAATTAGAGAGCACCTACTTCTTTCAAAGCAGCGTTAGTTTTGTGAACGGCAGCAGCGCTGGCAGCAAATTTAGCCTTTTCGTCAGCGTTCAATTCCAATTCTACAATCTTTTCGATACCGTTCTTGCCAAGGATAACAGGAACACCGATGCAAATATCCGATTCACCGTATTCACCTTCCAAATATACTGAACAAGGAATCATCTTCTTCTGGTTGTGGATGATAGATTCAACTACATAAGCACCTGCCGCACCCGGAGCATACCATGCAGAAGTACCCAGCAGCTTAGTCAGAGTAGCACCGCCTACCATAGTAGAAGCAACTACTTCATCCAATTTTTCCGCGCTCAACAGTGTGCTTACCGGCTGACCTTTGTAAGTAGCCAAACGATCCAAAGGAATCATGGTAGTATCACCGTGACCACCGATAACCATACCTTCTACTTCGTTAGCATTGCAGCCCAAAGCCTGAGACAAGAAATATTTGAAACGAGAGCTGTCCAAAGCACCACCCATACCGATGATACGATTCTTAGGAACTCCCAAAGACTTCAATGCCAAATAAGTCATAGTATCCATCGGGTTAGAAATAACTATGAGGATAGCATTCGGAGAATATTTCAGAATGTTCTGTGCAACCGACTTAACGATGCCTGCATTCACACCAATCAACTCTTCACGAGTCATACCCGGTTTACGAGGGATACCTGAAGTGATAACAACAACATCAGAGTTAGCAGTCTTCTCATAATCGTTGGTACAACCTACAACAGTGGTGTCGAAGCCCAACAGCTGAGCAGTCTGCATCATATCCATTGCTTTACCCTCTGAAACGCCTTCTTTAACATCCAGCATTACCACTTCGTCAGCCACTTCATTAAAGGCTAACACATTAGCGCATGTAGCACCTACGTTACCTGCACCTACTACGGTTACTTTTGACATAATTTCTAATTTTTTTGTTTATAAGTGTTCTATAAAGTTGCCACAAAAGTACAACGACATTCCTAATTAAAGAAATATTTCCGTAATAATTTTAGTTAAATGAAGAATTTGATAGTGGTTAGTGGTCAGTGATTAGTGATAAATGCTTATTTTTGCGGCGGAATAGAACCTAACCAAGTTAAAACTAAGAGTTATAAGAATAATGACCAATAAAAAAAATACGCCCCAGATTGTTATCGGAAGCCTTTTGATAGTATTACTAATAGGTGTAACCATATTGTTGATTTCAGAAAAGCGAACCAACAGCGAATTGGTACAAGAGTTTAATCTGGAAAAAGAGGATTTGGAAAATCAGTACACCGACTTTGCCAAACAATACGATGAGTTGAAGCTTACCGTTTCCAACGACTCTCTTTCCGTACTGTTGGAGCAAGAACAGCTAAAGACACAGCGCCTGTTGGAAGAACTCCGTACTGTAAAAAGCACCAATGCTACCGAAATACGCCGTTTGAAAAAAGAATTGGCGACCTTGCGTAAAGTAATGATCGGTTATATCAACCAAATAGACTCCCTGAGTCGTCTCACCACCCACCAAAAGGAAGTGATAGCCGATGTCACCCGCAAGTACAACGTCGCTTCGCAACAGATAAGCAACCTTTCCGAAGAAAAGAAGAATCTGAATAAGAAGGTGACGCTTGCCGCCCAGCTGGATGCTACGAACATCAATATCCAAGCCACCAACAAGCGAGGCAAAACCGCCAAAAAAGTGAAAGACGTCGTTAAACTGAAAATCAATTTTACAATCGTCAAGAACATAACCGCCGAAACGGGAGAACGTACGCTCTACGTCCGCATTACCAAACCGGATAATGATGTATTAAGCAAAAGCGCTTCCAACACATTTCCTTATGAAAATCGGGAATTGGCATACTCTATCAAAAAATATATAGAGTATAACGGTGAAGAACAGAATATAACGGTTTATTGGGATGTCGAGGAGTTCCTTTATGCAGGAAGTTATCGTGTAGATATATTCTCTGACGGAACACTCATCGGTTCTCAATCATTCAATCTGGATTAAGTAATACTTCTTCAGACAGAAGAACAGCCCGTTTTACGTTTCTTTCCGCCATATTTATCATCTTAAATCAAAAAAGCCTCGATTTATTTTGCAATATCACTGAAACCCTATACATTTGCATCGTTGTTTATGCAATTATTGTTGCTTTATTAAACAACGTTTCCACTGCTATTCTAATGTATAGATATAATGAAAAAGTTCTTCTGTTTCATCTGTTTGACCTGCCTGACGCTTCCAACGGTTGCACAGGGTATTCTGAGTTTGGATAGTTGCCGTGCATTGGCGATTACCAACAACAAAGACTTACTAATCGGTCAGGAAAAAATCAAAGCGGCACATTACCGAAAAAAAGCGGCATTCACAAACTATCTGCCCAACATATCCGCTACCGGCGGGTATATACGCAACCAAAAAGAGTTTTCCCTGCTAAATGATGCACAAAAAGGTGCACTCAGCTCTGCAGGGACGCAAGTAAGCGATGCGTTGCAGAATGGTATTCAGGGGATGATAACCCAGTATCCGCAACTGGCACAAAACCCACAATTTATGGCACTTGTCCAATCATTGGGCAATGTAGATATCGCCACTCCTCTGAATGGATTAGGGCAATCGCTTGTTGATGCGTTCCGTACCGATACACGTAATATGTACGCCGGAGCATTAACATTGACCCAACCGCTATATATGGGAGGTAAGATACGCGCTTACAACAAAATCACCAAATATGCCGAGGAACTGGCACGCCAACAGCACAACAGCGGAATGCAGGAAGTCATTCTAAGCACAGACCAAGCATATTGGCAAGTAGTATCTCTCGCCAATAAGAAAAAGCTGGCAGAAGGTTACCTCGAGCTTTTACAAAAATTGGAGAGCGATGTAGACAAAATGATAGCTGAAGGAGTTGCCACTAAAGCGGACGGGCTATCGGTCAAAGTAAAAGTAAACGAAGCTGAGATGACTCTGACAAAAGTGAATGACGGCTTAAGCCTTTCCAAAATGCTGCTATGCCAGTTATGCGGATTAGATCTTAGCAGCCCTATCATTTTAGCGGATGAAAAGGAAGACGACTTAGTTCCCACTCCTGTAGCCAGCAACAACATTGATTTAAACGATGTGTATGCCACTCGTCCGGAAGTTCGCAGCCTGGAACTTGCCACTCGAATATACAAACAGAAAGTGAACGTCACCCGCTCGGAATTCCTGCCGTCCGTAGCCTTCGTTGGAAACTATATGGCAACCAATCCTTCCGTTTTCAACAGCTTTGAAAACAAATTCAAAGGGATGTGGAATGTAGGTGTTATGGTCAGTGTGCCTATCTGGCATTGGGGAGAAGGCATTTATAAAGTAAAAGCCGCCAAATCCGAAGCACGTATCACCCAATATCAACTGGATGATGCCAAAGAAAAGATAGAGCTGCAAGTCAATCAATCGGTTTTCAAAGTAAACGAAGCAGCCAAAAAGCTCATCATGGCTGAAAAGAATCTGGAAAAGGCGAATGAGAACTTACGCTATGCCACCCTCGGATTCGAAGAAGGAGTTATCCCGGCAAGTAATGTACTGGAAGCACATACCGCTTGGCTATCCGCCCAATCGGAAAAGATAGATGCACAGATTGACGTGAAACTGACAGAAATCTATCTAAAGAAAGCAACAGGGGAACTGAGGATTGAAAATTAAGGTACGGAATTTTTAAATCGACAAATTATAGATCATAAAATGGATACAAAATCACAAAACAGTAATATGCTGCTGGCATTCCTCACTTTAACGGGGGTAATTGCCATCGTAGCTTTGGTCGGTTTCTTCATGCTGCGTAAAGGACCGGAAATCATACAAGGCCAGGCGGAAGTAACGGAGTATCGAGTATCAAGCAAAGTTCCGGGACGTATCCTGGAGTTCCGGGTAAAGGAAGGGCAGAACGTACAAGCCGGAGACACGCTTGCCATTCTTGAGGCTCCGGATGTACAAGCCAAGCTGGAACAGGCACGTGCTGCCGAAACCGCCGCACAAGCCCAAAACGAAAAAGCCCTGAAAGGCGCCCGCCAAGAGCAGATACAGGCGGCTTACGAAATGTGGCAGAAAGCCCAAGCCGGACTTGCCATAGCGGAGAAGTCGTACAAACGCGTAAAGAACCTGCACGACCAAGGAGTGATGTCCGCACAAAAGCTGGATGAAGTAACCGCACAACGTGATGCCGCACAAGCCACCGAGAAAGCCGCCAAAGCCCAATATACCATGGCTAAGAACGGTGCCGAACGCGAAGACAAAGCCGCCGCAGCCGCCTTGGTAGAACGGGCAAAAGGTGCTGTAGCCGAGGTGGAATCGTACATCAAAGAAACTTATCTGATAGCTCGGACAGCCGGAGAAGTCTCCGAGATATTCCCTAAAGTTGGCGAACTGGTAGGTACAGGCGCTCCCATTATGAATATTGCCATCATGGAAGATATGTGGGTTACTTTCAATGTACGCGAGGATTTATTACAAGGGTTAGGCATGGGAACAGAATTCGAAGCCTTCATTCCCGCTCTTGACAAAAACATCCGCCTGAAAGTATACTACATGAAAGACCTCGGTACATATGCCGCCTGGAAAGCTACCAAAACTACCGGGCAATTCGATTTAAAGACATTCGAAGTCAAAGCGTCTCCGCAGGAAAAAGTAGAAAGACTGCGTCCGGGCATGAGTGTGATATTGAAAAAGTGACAAAATGACTGATAGCGGTAAGATGATAAAGTGATGGAGTAATAATGGAGAAGAAGAACAATAAATACATAGCTTTGTGGAATGTGATGAAACGTGAGTTCCACCGCCTCGTTTCACGTCCGCTATACCTGTTTTGTATGATAGTGGCGCCTCTGTTCTGTTATGTCTTTTTCACGACATTAATGGATTCCGGTCTGCCCACCAATATGCCGGTCGGCGTAGTAGACCAAGACATGACTACCACCTCCCGCCAATTGATACGCAATCTGGATGCTTTCGAGCAAACAGCAGTCATAGCCCATTACCCTAATATTGGCGATGCACGCATCGCCATGCAAAAGGGAGAGATTTACGGTTTCTACTACATCCCCGATGGAACAACTGCCAAAGTACAAGCCCAACGTCAGCCCAAAGTTTCTTTTTACACCAACAATACATTACTTATAGCCGGTTCATTGCTTTTTAAGGATATGAAGATGATGAGCGAACTGGCATCAGGAGCCGCCGCACGCACTGCATTGTACGCCAAAGGTGCTACGGAAGACCAGGCAATGGCATTTCTGCAACCGATTGTCATCGACACCCACCCACTGAACAATCCCTGGCTGAACTATTCCGTATATCTGTGCAACACATTTGCTCCGGGTGTACTGATGTTGCTCATCTTTATGATAACCGTTTACTCCATCGGTGTAGAAATTAAAGACCGCACCGCCCGCGAATGGTTGCGCACAGGTAATAACTCTATCTGGATTTCCCTTGCCGGGAAATTACTGCCTCATACAGCTGTCTTCTTCCTTATGGGTATATTATATAATGTATATCTATACGGCTTCCTGCACTTTCCCTGCAATAGCGGAATTCTGCCGATGTTACTTGCCACGCTTTGCTTGGTACTGGCTTCACAAGGCATGGGCATACTGATGATAGGCACTCTTCCCACACTGCGGTTGGGACTGAGCTTCGCATCTTTATGGGGAGTATTGTCGTTCTCCATGTGCGGACTGTCATTCCCGGCTATGGCTATGCACCCCGTACTGCAAGGTTTGGCAAATTTATTCCCCCTGCGTCACTATTTCCTTATCTATGTAGATCAGGCCCTGAACGGCTATCCAATGATTTATTCATGGATGAATTATGTAGCATTGCTTATTTTCATGATACTTCCTTTCCTTGTAGCCCACAGGCTGAAAGGAGCATTGATATCCTATAAATACGTACCCTAATGAAACAACTGACGTTCAAACAGAAAGTCGTACAAGGCATATATGACTTGTTCTATATATGGAAACTGGAATTTCGCACAACCTTCCGCGATCAAGGGGTGCTGATTTTCTTTGTACTTGTTCCGTTGGTTTATCCGTTGATATACTCTTTCATCTACACAAACGAAACAATCCGTGAAGTACCTACCGTAGTCGTAGACAATTCACGCAGTTCACTAAGCCGGGAATATCTGCGGAAAGTGGATGCCAGCCCCGAAACAAGCATCGTGGCGCATTGCGCCGACATGGAAGAAGCCAAACTCATGCTTAAGGATCGTAAAGCCTATGGCATTATCTACATACCCACCCATTTCAGTGATGATATAACCCGGGGCAAACAGACACAAGTCAGCATTTTCTGCGATATGAGCGGACTGCTCTACTACAAAGCGTTATTGACAGCCAATACAAATGTATCGCTCGCCATGAATGCAACTATTAAGATGGAACGCGCCGGCAACACCACCGCACGCCAAGATGAAATAACAGCTTACCCCATTGAATACGAAGATGTAGCCATTTTCAATCCAACAAACGGGTTTGCCGCCTTCCTGATACCAGCCGTACTCATACTGATTATACAGCAAACTTTGCTACTTGGCATCGGCTTATCCGCCGGAACCGCCCGCGAGCACAATCGTTTCAAAGATTTAGTTCCTATCAACCGTCATTATAACGGTACACTCCGCATTGTTATGGGAAAAGGGTTAAGTTATTTTATGGTCTATTCACTGGTAGCCGTATACATCCTATGTGTAGTGCCCCGTCTTTTCAGCCTCAACCAAATAGCGATTCCCGGTGTGCTGACTTTGTTTGTCCTGCCCTACCTGGCAGCTTGCATCTTTTTTGCAATGACGGCATCCATTGCCATACGCAACCGGGAAACCTGTATGTTATTATTCGTATTTACTTCCGTGCCCCTACTGTTCCTGTCCGGCATATCTTGGCCGGGAGCGGCAATGCCCGCATTCTGGAGATATTTCTCCTATATTTTCCCTTCCACTTTCGGAATCAATGGCTATGTACGTATCAACAGCATGGGAGCCACTCTCAATGAAGTCTCATTTGAGTATCAGGCTTTATGGGTACAAACCGGAGTATACTTCCTTACCACTTGTCTCGTCTATCGCTGGCAAATCATACAAAGCAGGAAGCATATGATAGAGAATTACCTCTCCTCGTATCCTGCCAAGTTATAGCATACCGGCACGGTACTGTTGCCAACACGATATATACCGAATTTGAAGTAGTAGCCGTCATCATCATTACGTCCTATCTGAATTTTCTCATTATTCACGATATGCTCTTTAACGGCTTTCTTCTTGTCGGTGTACTCCATTTGTACATCCAGCATGCCCGGCTTCACGATGGTTTCGGCTTCCTTGCCGTATGTAGTCCAGTCGATATGAATACGGAAAGTAACCCAACAATCCTTAGGAAAATCTGCAAAAGGCATCTTATAGGCTATCGTAGACGACTTGTAATCGGAAGTTACCGACTTCATTATCGGGGTCTTTTCAGCACTGGCATTACAACGGTCGGTTTTATCCGTCAGCCATTTGCGATCCGAATTAGCCTTGATATAGAACCAACCTCCGGAAAACCCGAAAGCCAACGGTGGATAACCGCCCTGTTCTACCAACCAGCCATTCTTCTTTCCGGCCTTATAGATGAGATTTCCCTGTTTGTCTTTCATTGGGTTCCCCTCTTTGTCCAACTTGGCTACCTTTTCATGGCCTGTATTCTTTTTGAAGATAGTGGTCTTTTCCAACTCTATAAACTCATCAACCGTCAGCTTTTTCACTTCGCCATTAGGAGTCTGGACAAGTGTACGATCGGGCATACCATGCCATTGCGCGAAAATGGTAGAGACATTGCTGTCCAGAGTAGACGGAATGTATACTGAGAACTCATAATCCCGTGAGGCGCCTTGCGGACAAATACCTTTTCCATGATGATAAACGGTTTTCGTGATTTGTGCTTTCCGGTAAGTGTCTTCCGGCAATCCGTTAAAATCCGCTGAAGTAGCGTAACAATAAGAAAACTCGGCACGACCTTTCGTTTCTCCCTTTCCATATCCTTCCAAAGTATTGTCTTCCTTACGCAGTTCAAAACGATAAGAAGGCTTGCCGTTGAACAGACACGTAAAATCCCGTTGAATGGCATGTTCCTTTTTAGCTCCGACAGCCACCCAACGGCCATCTATAATTTGATTGAGGCGTGCAGAGTCGGCTTGCACATTTACCCGTTCAGTCAAGGGGACCAATGCTTTAGTGCCTTTGGTTTGTGCAGTCAGTGTTGCCATACAACCTGTAGCCACCACCATACAGATAATAAAAATGTTTTTCTTCATCCTATTTTGATATTAAACTTAAATTATATCGCAAAAGTACGAAAGCTATCACTCATACTTCCCCCCATTTGTTTCAGAAAACCCTATATTTGTGCAAATCATCCATAACCTAACAGAAATTTTGAAAGATATCACTATCTTTGGTCCATCATAAATTTTACGGTTTTATAATGAGTAATCTTAAACAGATAGCAGCCCTCCTGTTGTTTTTATGTACGGCAGGAGTCTCTTATGCTTATTCAGAAGCTTGGGGACAGATAAACTTCTCTTATATTTCCATTAATGACGGCTTGTCGCAGAGCACTGTATTCTCCATAGCCCAAGACAAGCTCGGCAATATGTGGTTTGCCACTTACGACGGTGTCAATAAATACGATGGATACGCATTCACTGTTTATCAGCACGATGAGAGCGACCCGAACAGTATCGCCAACGACATAGCCCGCATTGTTATGACCGACAGTAAAGGACGCGTATGGATAGGCACTCGTGACGGCTTGTCCTATTACGATGAGGAGAAAGACAGATTTCAAAACTTCTTCTATGAAAAGAACGGCAAGCGTTTGCAAATCACCGGTATTGTAGAAGTATCGCCGGAGCTGTTGCTTGTCAGCACATTAGAGGGATTGACCATGTTCGACATCCCCTCCTCCCAATTTGCAGACAACGCCCTCAGCTCCACAATGCGCCAAATAGTCGCATCTACCCTTTACAGATATGGCGAGCAAATCTATATTGGCACACCCAAAGACGGGATATACAACTATTCCATTTCACAGAAGAAGTTTGAAAAGCTCACTTACATACCAAACAGCAAGCAGATTCAAAGCATACTTCAACAATCGCCCACCCGCATATGGGTGGCAACAGAAGGGTCAGGCCTTTTCCTTGTCAATCCCAAGACCCGGGAAGTCAAGGCCTATAAACATTCTCCTTCCAATCCGCAAAGCATCAGTTCCAATTACATCCGTTCATTGGCGCTGGATTCACAAAACCGCTTGTGGATAGGTACTTTCAACGATCTTAATATCTACCATGAAGGGAACGACTCTTTCATGTCTTACAGCAGCAATCCCATAGAAAGCGGCAGCCTGTCGCAACGCTCGGTACGTAGCATCTTCATGGATTCGCAAGGCGGTATGTGGTTAGGCACCTTTTTCGGCGGACTAAACTACTACCATCCTATCCGCAACCGTTTTAAGAATATAAAAAGTATTCCTTTCAAGAATTCTTTAAGCGATAATGTCGTAAGCTGCATCGTTGAAGACAAACAAAAAAACTTATGGATAGGGACCAATGACGGCGGACTGAATCTCTACATTCCCACCACCCAACAGTTCGTTCACTACGCCCTGCAAGAAAGCCAGCGTGAAGACGGCTTCGGTTCCAACAATATCAAATCCGTATACGTAGACGAACAGAGAGGATTAGTATATATAGGCGCCCATGCCGGTGGTTTGAGTATCCTGCACCGCAGCAACGGACGCATGGAAAACTTCAACCAAAGCAACAGCAAGCTGGTCAACGAAAACGTGTATGCCATTCTCCCCGACCAAGACAATAACTTCCTTCTGGGTACATTAAGTGCATTGGTGCACTTCGACCCGGAGAAACGGAGCTTTACTACCATAAACCAAGAAAATGACGGGACACCGATTTCTTTCCAAAAGATTACAACCTTATTTCGCGATTCACAGAAACGCCTTTGGGTAGGGAGCGAGGAAGGTGTATCCGTATTCAGGCAACACGGCACAGATATACAGCACATATCGCTTTTGCCTTCATCCGCTACTATCAAAGCATTCACAAACTATATTTACGAAGCTACCAACGGTATAATCTGGATAGGTACGCGCGAAGGCGTTTATTGCTTCAACGAGAAAGACAAGCAGATAAAACGATACACCACAGCCAATGGTCTGCCCAACAACGTGGTCTATGGCATACTTGAGGATTCTTACGGCCGTTTGTGGATGAGTACCAACCGTGGCATTTCGTGCTTCAATCCGGAAACCGAGAAATTTCGCAGCTTTACGGAAGCCGACGGTCTGCAAAGCAACCAGTTTAACACCTCTTCCTGTTGCCGCACCTCCAATGGTGAAATGTACTTTGGCGGCATAAACGGACTCACCACTTTCCGCCCGGAATTATTGTTAGACAATCCCTATACGCCCCCGGTTGTAATCACCAAACTGGAACTTTTCAACAAAACTGTCCGCCCGGACGATGAAACCGGTATTCTCACCAAGAATATCAGCGACACAAAGAGCATCACGCTGAAATCTTGGCAAACGGCCTTCTCGCTGGAGTTTGTCGTATCAAACTATATCTCCGGGCAGCACAACACCTTTGCCTATAAATTGGACGGGTACGACAAAGAATGGTACTACCTCACGGACAAACGTACTGTCTCCTACTCCAATCTGCCGCAAGGCACTTATAACTTTATGGTGAAAGCCGCCAACAACGACGGCAAATGGAATGCCACACCAACCGTACTGGAAATCGTAATACTGCCCGTATGGTACAAAACTTGGTGGGCTATCCTCCTGTTCTTCGCCACATTCATCGGCTTCATAACTTTTGTATTCCGCTTCTTCTGGCTACGCAAGAGCATGGAAGCTGAACTCGAAATAGAACGTCGCGACAAAGAACATCGGGAGGAAATCAACCAGATGAAGATGCGCTTCTTCATCAATATCTCACACGAACTCCGTACTCCGCTAACCCTGATATTAGCACCGCTGCAGGAGGTCATCAGTAAAATCAACGACCGCTGGACCCGTAATCAACTGGAATATATCCAACGAAACGCCAACCGCCTGCTTCATCTGGTCAACCAACTCATGGACTACCGCCGTGCGGAACTCGGAGTATTCGAACTGAAAGTAAAGAAAGGAAATGCTTACCGGTTGATACGCGAAAACTTCCTGTATTACGATAAGCTGGCACGCCACAAAGAAATCAGTTATGCTTTCCATTCGGAACTGGAAGACAGAGAGGAGCTTTTCGACCCTAACTATTTGGAGCTGATTATCAACAACCTTCTATCCAATGCCTTTAAATATACGGACAACGGAAAAAGCATTACCGTAACCCTGAAAGAAGAGGAGAACTGGCTGATACTGCAAGTCAGTGACACCGGTATCGGTATCCCCATCAACAAACAGGGAAAGGTATTCGAGCGTTTCTATCAGATAGAAAGTCAGCATATAGGAAGCGGAATAGGCCTTTCACTGGTTCAACGTCTGGTAGAGCTACATCATGGACGTATTGAACTGGAAAGCGAAGAAGGCAAAGGCAGTACTTTCTCCGTCTATCTGCCACAAGACCCTTCGGCTTACAAACTGTCCGAACGGGCTGACTCCAACCGCCCGGAGGAAGAAGAGCAAGTCTACTCCACCAACTCCAAAGACATGTACTTCATCGATACGGAGAAAGTGGAAAATAAAGTTCTGGAAACCGGCGATAAGAAACGGGGTACTATCCTTATAGTAGAAGACAATCAGGAAATCCGCCACTATCTGTGCAGCGGCTTGTCTGATTTGTTCAACACACTGGAAGCCGGCAACGGTGAAGAAGCATTGGAAAAGCTGAAAGATAATGAAATAGACATCATCATCACTGACGTCATGATGCCCGTAATGGACGGTATCAAGTTATGCAAGAATGTAAAACAAAACATCCGTACCTGCCATATCCCGGTTATTATCCTATCCGCCAAAACTGACATAAAAGATCAGCTGGAAGGATTGCAAGTAGGAGCGGACGATTATATCCCCAAACCTTTCGCCATAGCCGTCATCACCTCCAAGATACAGAACATGATGCGTACCCGCCGCCACATGCTCGAACGATATGCTAAGTCACTGGAAGTGGAACCGGAAAAAATTACTTTCAATGTCATGGACGAAGAGCTACTGAAACGTGCCGTGAAAATTGTGGAGGAGAACATAGACAATATAGAATTCTCTACCGACGAATTTGCACAAAAGATGAACATGAGCCGCTCCAACCTGCACTTAAAGCTGAAAGCAATCACAGGAGAATCCGCCATCGACTTTATCCGCAAGGTGCGTTTCAAAAGAGCAACGGAACTGCTAAAGAGCGGACGCTATACGGTAGCCGAAGTCAGCAGCATGGTAGGGTTCAATTCATCTTCCTATTTTGCTACTTGCTTCAAGAAATACATAGGCTGCCTACCGACAGAATACATAAAGAAATCGAAAGGATAGCGGATGAAAGGGGAGATAATTCCGTTTGATGTACATCAAAAAATTTTTTCCTCTATTCATATTTTTTTCACTTAGAATGGTTTGACCGGCGGTTTTCAACAAATCTAATATTTCATTCAACAACTCTGATAATAATATTCGGTTTTCAAAGAAAGCTGAAACAAAGCGTGTTAACATCCACGAGCAAATATTATATTTTTGCTGCATAAAAATCGAATTTTTACTAATAAAAACCAACAACTGTTTTTAACATGAAAACCAAATTGTTAACCATCTCAAGGTCACTAAAGGTCTTTGCTATAATAGCATTGGCCTTAGTCTGCGCCTCTTGTGACAAAACGGAGACAACGGACTCAACGGGATTTATTCTTCATTATTATGGTGTAACGGACATAGGTCCTTCTATGGCGTACACACTGGAAGCACCTACTTATAAAGGTAGCGCTCCCTATGACTTCACTATCACAGGCATTACGCTCAATGACGAAGCCTGCACAACCGAAAGTTTTGTAATAGATGCCGAAACCGGTGCTATCAACATCCAGAACACAGAGAATCTTGCTACCGGACTTTACGCCATCAGTGTAGGCTGCTACTCTAACGGCAAGTACTTTGAATTTAAAAATGCAGTCCAGATTAATATGCTACTGGCTGTACCCGAAGGTGTAACAGTTACTCCTGCCGAAGTAGTTGTAAAAATGGAAGATAAAAAGTGGTGGGAAGCCAGTGCACAAGTCACAACCGACACAGAAAAGCATGTAAGCATCACCGGATATTCTATTGCGGAAGATGAAAGCAAAGAGTATTTAAAGTACTTCACTATCTCTAACGACGGCATTATCACGTTCAATCCTGACAAGAAAGACAATATCATTCCGGGAGAGAAGTATGTAATAAGCTTAAAGCTAAAGACAAAAGCCGGCGAACACCTCTATGCAGATGCTGTAACTTTCAATGTCATCTCCAAACCTCTGAACTTACTGTACACTCCGAATGAAGTAAGAGTAGAAAGAATGACAGCACACGAATCAGAATTACCGACTATACAAGGTTCTTTGGAAGGGAGAACTTATGCTATCAAATCCATTACCCCCGAAATATCAGGGTTCACGATAGATGCAACAACCGGTAAGATTACCATTGCGGAGAATGTTCTGGCTACTATCGGTAATATATATAAAGTAGATGTTGCCGTTACGAATGAATACGGAAATGCAGACTTCCCTGAAGCCTATATTGTTACAGTAGTAGATTTTATTGCTCCTATTGTCCCGGAAAAATTCAAATACGAGATTCCCGAAACTTACGAAGGAAAAGGATATGCCATACCATTAGCCGACGGTTTTATTGGAGACGAGGTAATATTTGACTTTTCTGATAATGAAGGTGCTATCAAAGACCAAATTGAAAAGAAAAGAATAAGCATTGATAAGGTTAGCGGTAGCATTACTATTGCAGAGAATAACACATTAGCACCTAATGATTATACGGTTAAGGTAAAAGCAACTAATCCGAAAGGAGAAGTTACAATTTCTTTCCCATTAGTAATAAAGGCGAATCCGAATAAGTTTACATTCCATTATGGCAATAATCTGGGATTAACGCCGGTTGAAAATTACGCCAGCCAATATGAAATAGAAAATCTTAATGAATTAAAAGCATTAGATTTACAACCCAAGACTGACCTTAACGGTAGGAGTGCAACATGGAAAATAATGGTTAAAAGAGTCCAAGGGGCTAAAGAACAATTAGAAGGTACTACAATTAACAATAAAACAGGTAAGATTGATTTCTCAAACGCCAAACTACAATCAAAAACTCCAGGTGTATGTATAGGAATGCTTGTTGTAGAAGCTACTGTTGGCGAAGGTGATTTAGCTTATACTGTTACAGCACCCGTATTCATTAGATATAACTCCGTGAAAGATGCATCCATAGTAAAATATAAGCCATTTGCCATTCGAGTAAATCCTCGAACTGGTGGACGTTCAGCAGCACCGGAAACAATAACTCCCGAAAATCTAATAATAGACTTTCGAGCCAATTTCAATTATTTCGATATTAACACAACAACATCAAGTGGCTTTAAACCTGATGCCAAAGAGGGTGATGCAACCAATAATATAATGAAATATTTGTGGAAAAACTTCTATGAAACTACAGGAGTTAAAAATGGAGTGCCCAATTATGGAGCTAAAAAGCCAATGTCGGCTTTAGACACTAGTGACAATTTTGACAACACCAAGAACTTAAATATGACATTAGGATATATTAACCAAGTAGATAGATCAATTGTTATTAACCCCGATATGTGGAAAAATGCTTCTGGTGAATATCTTGATGGTGTCCTTATCCCTCAAGTTGTATATAGCACTGATGGAACTGACAATAAAGATAAAAGATTCATGCCTGTTGCCATCTGGTTCGACGAAAACTTTTAATCTAACAAAACAATAATATAATTATGTATAAACCAACATATCATACATTGAGCAAAAGAGGGTATATCACCCTCTTGGCTCTCCTCGTCTCCATTATCACCTTTGCACAAGGTGTGACCGTGAAAGGAGTTGTTATTGACGAAACCGATATTCCTCTTATCGGTGCAACTGTTCAAGTTAAAGGCGGACAGGCCGGTGCAGCTACCGATTTAGACGGTAACTTTACCCTGACAGCAAACAAGAACGCAACTTTAGTTGTCAGCTACATTGGCTATCTGACACAAGAAGTAAAAATACAAGGTAAAACCCAGCTTACCATTAAATTGGTTCCCGACAGCAAAACGTTGGATGAAGTTGTAGTGGTAGGTTACGGCACAATGAAGAAAAGCGACCTTACCGGTTCCGTGTCTTCGGTATCTGCCAAAGACGTGGAAGGCTTTCAGACAAGTTCTATTGCCGGAGCATTAGGCGGTCAGATTGCCGGTGTACAAATCACTTCTACCGACGGTACTCCGGGGGCAGGTTTCAACATCAGCATCCGCGGTGTGGGTACATTGACCGGTGATGCCTCCCCTCTTTACATTGTAGACGGTTTTGAAGTATCGGACATAGACTATCTGTCCAACTCCGATATTGAATCTATCCAAGTATTAAAAGATGCCTCTTCCTCGGCTATCTACGGTGCGCGTGCAGCCAATGGCGTAGTATTGATTACAACCAAATCCGGTAAATCAGGCAAGCCCGTCGTTACCTACAACGGTTCCGCTACTTACCGCAAGATTTCAAAAACATTGGATTTACTCTCTCCCTACGAATTCGTAAAATTACAAGGGGAAGTAAAACCGGAATTGAGCACCGGATACTATAAAGAAGGAAACGATGAGGATGGTACGCCTTACCGCTATCAGTCACTTGAAGACTATATCGGTCTTGGCGGTGTAGACTGGCAGGGCGAAACTTTCAACCCTACTTGGTCACAAGACCATAACCTGTCATTGATAGGCGGTAATGATAACACCAAGTACAATGCTTCATTCTCACGTTATATTGAAAACGGAATTTTCAAAAACAGCGGTTTCGACAAAACAACTGCCAAGTTCCGTCTCGATCAGAAAATCAATAAGAAAGTTTCATTCAACGTAACCGTAAACTATGCGCAAACCAACCGTAAAGGTGCGGGTACTTCTGCCGATTCAGGACGTTTCAATATGTTGGCACAAATATTGAGCGCCCGCCCTACCGGCGGTCTTAAACTGACTGACGAAGCATTGCTGAACTCTGCCATCGACCCCGAAATGCTGGAAACCGGTGAAAGTTTGGCACAGGTAAATCCAGTGAAGCAAACAGAATCCGTAACCAATAACAAGCGTGCCGAAATGTGGTCGGCAAACGGTGCTCTTACTTGGGATATCATCAAAGGATTAACCTTCAAAACTGCCGGGACTTACAATACCACCAATAACCGCATAGACATCTTCTACAGAGACGGTTCAAAAGAAGCTTACCGTAACGGTCAAAAGCCATACGGACGTACCCAAATGGGACGTGACGTACGTTGGAGCAATAACAACACCCTGACTTGGAAACAAAAAATCCAAAAGCATAATTACGACATTATGTTAGGTCATGAAGTATCTTACAGAAATAGTGAACACTTATTGGGTGAAGCTATGGACTTCCCGTTTGACAATTTGGGAAATAACAATTTAGGGTTAGGAGCTGTTCCCAGTAAGGTAGAAAGCGGCTACAACGAAAAGATGTTGCTTTCTTTCTTTGCCCGTGCCAACTATAGCTACAACAACCGATACTTGCTGACTGCCACTGTACGTGCCGACGGTTCTACCGTATTCTCACAAAAGAACAAATGGGGCTTTTTCCCCTCTTTCTCTGCCGCATGGCGTGTATCCGAAGAAGCCTTCATGAAAGACCTCGAATGGATGTCCAATTTCAAAGTCCGCTTTGGTTGGGGTGTTGTCGGTAACGACCGTATCACCAACTATCTGTCTATGGACCTATACACGGATAATAAATACGGTGTGGGAACCAATACCGTAACTGTATTGACTCCGAAGCAACTCAAAAACTCCGATTTGAAATGGGAAGGTTCAAGCACTGTGAACTTAGGTGTTGACTTAGGTTTCTTTGACAACCGTCTGAATGTAACAGCCGACTTCTTCATCAAGAACACCAAAGACTTATTGCTGGCACAGTCATTGGCACACGCTACCGGGTTCAGCTCACAATGGCAGAACATCGGTAAAATCCAGAATAAAGGTATCGAACTTAGCTTAAGCTCTACCAACATCCAGACCAAGGATTTCAACTGGCAGACCAACTTCAACATTTCATTTATCAAGAATACATTGGAAGCGCTTTCTTCCGGTGAACAGTACAGACTTGCCCGCTCCGGCTTTGATTCAAACTTTACCGGTGACGATTATATAGCCAAAGTAGGTGAATCGTTAGGCTTGATTTACGGTTATGAATTCGATGGAATTTATCAGGCTGACGATTTCTATACCAACACGAACGGTCAGTTAGTACTGAAAGACGGAATCACCAATAACGCACGTTACACAGGTGGCGTAAGACCCGGTGTAGTGAAATATAAAGACCAGGACGGTGACGGCAAAATTACGACGGCAGACCGTACCGTAATTGGTAATGCCATGCCGAAATGGTTTGGCGGTATCACCAATACACTGGAATATAAAGGAATCGACTTCAGCTTCATGTTTCAATTTAACTATGGCAATGACATTTATAACGCTACACGCCTGTATGCTACCCAATCCAGAAGTTCACGCAGAAATATGCTTGCCGAAGTAGCAGACCGTTGGAGCCCGACCAATGCTTCCAACTTGGTACCTGCATTCGACGGTTACATCACCAACGACGTATATTCCCGCTTCATTGAAGACGGCTCGTTCCTGCGTCTCAAGAACATCACTTTAGGATATACCCTGCCCAAAAAATGGACCAGCAAGTTCTATGTATCCAAACTGCGTGTTTACGCAACAGGCCAGAACCTGTTCTGTTGGAACAATTATAGCGGATATGACCCGGAAGTAAACAGTTTGAACGACCCGATGAGACCGGGACTGGACTGGGGTGCTTATCCTAAGAGTAGAGTGTTTACATTCGGTATAGATCTTCAATTCTAATTCATAAAAACAGATAATATGAAAAAATTAATATACTATATAGCTCTTTCAGCAATGTGTCTGCTTCCTGCCGCCTGTTCGTTGGAAGAAGAAATCAGCACTGAAGTAGAAAAGGAAAACTACCTGAACGATGCGGGTGAAGCGCAGAATGTTTTGCTTGGTATCTACCTTACCAACGTAAGAGACGCCATGTATGGATATAATATGTCCATTTACTTCTCAATGGGAACAGACATCGCACAAGTAGAAGGAAGCACGACAGAGAACTTCCGTATTCTGCCTACCAATGCCTACCCCACTACACAAGCAGAAGTACAACAAACGTGGGAGTCTCTCTACACCGGCATATACAGAGCCAATGACTTTCTGGAAGGTGTCTCTGCCAAGATAAACACCTACTCAGAGAAAGATAAAGCACTGGCTACCATCTATATGGGAGAAGCCAGAGCTCTGAGAGCCATGTATTACTTTGAGTTGGTACGCCGCTATGAAAATATACCTCTGATGACCAGTACCCAAATGTCCAACCAAAACCCGAACACTTTTGTACAGGCAGACCCGATAGATGTATACAAATTCATTGAAGATGATTTGACCTATGCCAGCGAAGTATTGCCTTATGCAAAAGACGATACTTACCGGGAAGATAACAGCTTCCGCTTCTCCAAAGGCGCAGCCTTAGGCTTACTTACCAAAGTGTATGCAACTTGGGCTTCAAAAGATGCAAGCAAGTGGGAGAATGCAGCCAACACAGCAAGTATTCTTGTTGAATCGGGCAAACATGATTTATTGCCGGATTATAAAAAGCTGTGGGAAAATACCTGCAACAGCGTTTGGGATCCTACCGAAAGCTTGATTGAAATCTCATTCTATTCACCTACTTACTCAAACAACAGCGACCCGGTGGGACGCATCGGTAAATGGAACGGAGTAAAAACCACTGTCAACATGGGTAAAAGCGGCAGTTGTGCCGGAAATATGAAAGTGGTTCATACCTTCGTGTTAGATTGGAGAGAAGGTAATAATGCCGGTGATTTACGTCGCGATTTATCTGTTGCCAACTACAAATATGGTGATAAAGAAACCAACGGACGTTTCTATTGGGCAGCCAAAATAACAGATGACGAGGCTACCGCTTTAGATAAAGATCAAGACCCTGAAAAGTCACAAAAGGAAAAGCAGAACTATACTCCCGCAAAATGGGATATCGAGAAATATGTCAAAACTGTCAGCTTCGTTAATAATGACAAATCCAATGTAAACTGGTATGTATTGCGTTATGCAGATGTATTGCTTCTTTACGCAGAAGCATTAAACGAATGGAAACACGGGCCTACCGATGAGGCTTATGACGCAATCAATAAAGTTCGCCGCCGTGGTTTTGGCAATCCAGACGATACTTCGGTCTGCGATCTGCCGGAAGGACTGGACGAAGCCGCTTTCCGCGAAGCCGTTCGCAAAGAGCGCGCCTACGAATTAGCATTCGAAGGACATCGCCGCTTAGACTTGGTACGTTGGGGAATCTACTACAAGACTATTCAGGAGACATCTAATGAATTGTCCAACTGGTACTCAAGCGCCAACTATGTTGTTGCAAAATATACAGAAGAAGGCAAGCATGAATTGATGCCTATCCCGCAACGTGAAATGGACTTATGTACCCAATTCAAACAAAACCCTAAATGGTAATCAGCTTGCTGATTATCCTCTAATAAAATCTCCAATATACCTCCCCAAGGGGTATATTGGAGATTATCTAAACACTTTTCAACAAAAATGACATTCCGAAAAGACGGATTATTCTCCTTTTCAACATTCTTACTACTGAATCTATAAAGAATCCATTAGCTTTGCTTTCGTTACAAAACCTACTAAAATCAATTACATAAAAAACAAATAACATGAAAAAGAAACTTGTTCTCTTAGCTTTGGGTGCACTGACTTTAGTATCATGCCAGACACAGCCTAAGAAAGACTACAGTTGGATAAAAAAAGGTCTGGATGTAGCTTCCGCCCAATTAGAATTAACCGCAGAAGAAATTTCATCCACCAATATGCTGCCGCGTTCCATCCGCACTGGCTATGATATGAATTTTCTGTGCAGGCAATTGGAAAGAGACTCACTAACCTTTAAAGACTCGCTCCGTGCTCATCCGACAGCCGACCAAATGGGAAAACGCCGCCTATGCAGTGTTTACGACTGGACCAGCGGTTTCTATCCGGGCTCTTTATGGTATGCTTATGAGATGACAGGTAACGATACACTAAAAGCATGGGCTATCCAATATACTAACCTACTGAATCCTGTACGTTATTACACCGGTACACACGACTTAGGTTTCATGGTAAATTGCAGTTATGGTAATGCAGAGCGTCTGGCTCCTAACGATACAATTGCTGCCGTAATGAAAGAAACAGCTGATAATTTGTGCGGACGTTTCAACGATTCTATCGCAGCTATCCGTTCTTGGGATTTCGGTACTTGGAATTTTCCTGTTATCATCGACAATATGATGAATTTGGATTTACTGTTTAATGTGGCTAAAGAAACCGGTAACAACGCCTACAAGGACATTGCCGTTAAACACGCCATGACTACCATGCACAATCATTTCCGCCCTGACTATACTTGCTGGCATGTCGTTAGTTACAACAACGATGGTACAGTAGAGAAAAGACAAACATTTCAGGGTAAGAATGACGACTCTTCATGGGCACGCGGTCAGGCATGGGCTGTGTATGGCTACACTGCCTGCTATCGCGAAACAAAAGATACCACTTTCTTAAATTTTGCCGTAAAAGTGGCCGACATGATTATGGCACGTGTCAAGACTGATGATGCGATTCCATACTGGGATTATGACGCCCCCGTTACCAATGAAACTCCCCGCGATGCATCTGCCGCTTCTGTAACAGCTTCTGCGCTGATAGAGTTGAGTACAATGGTACCTGATGGAAAGAAATACTTGGATTATGCAGAAAAAATTCTAAAGAGTTTGTCAAGCGATGCTTATCTGGCTAAAACGGGTGAAAACCAAGGATTCATTCTAATGCACTCCACCGGTTCATTGCCCAACGGTTCTGAAATTGACACTCCGCTGAACTATGCCGACTATTACTATCTGGAAGCATTAAAGCGCTTTATGGATTTGGAAGGTATCAGTTACAACAGCCTCTAATATTCCCGATAATATATCTGCAAGCATTATGAACAAGACTTTTAAATATATACTCCTGTTGGCATTTGTCTGTTTCATCGGAAAAGCCAATGCCCAAGAGCTCAAAGTAGAGGCTTTTTCACTCCTCAATTTGGATTATCCCGGATTGGAGAAGGTAAAAGCCTTACACCAAGAGGGTAAGGATACAGAAGCTGCCCAAGCATTGCTCAATTACTATCGTACACGCACCAACGTGAAAACGCCCGACATCAATCTGAAGAAACTCTCTATCAGCAAGGATGAACAGAAAATGGCGGACGAGGCTCTGCAACACACATTCTTTGCCCATAAAGGCTATCAACCGTCATTCAACTACGGTGAAGACATCGACTGGAAATACTGGCCGGTAAAGGACAATGAATTGCGCTGGCAGCTGCACCGCCACAAATGGTTTACCCCCATGGGTAAGGCTTACCGTCTGAGTGGTGACGAAAAATATGCCAAAGAATGGACTAAACAATATATTGACTGGATCAGAAAAAATCCGTTAGTAAAGATAGATAAGAAAGAATATGAAATGACCGGTGACAGCCAACTGAAAGGTGACGTAGAAAATATGCGTTTTGCATGGCGTCCGTTGGAAGTAAGTAACCGTCTGCAAGACCAGACCTCACAATTCCAGCTGTTTGTCGCGTCTCCCTCGTTCACTCCGGAATTCCTGACCGAGTTTCTTGTGAACTATCATAAACATGCCATCCACATATTAGGTAATTACTCCGCACAAGGTAATCACCTGCTATTTGAAGCACAGCGCATGATTTATGCCGGCGCTTTCTTCCCAGAATTTAAGGAAGCGGCCGCTTGGAGAAAGAGCGGCATCAACATCATGAATCGTGAAATCAATGTACAGGTTTACAATGACGGTGGACAATTTGAGCTTGACCCGCACTACCATCTTGCTGCAATCAATATATTCTGCAAAGCATTAAATATAGCCGACTTGAACGGTTTTCGCAATGAGTTTCCGAAAGAATACCTGAATACCATTGAAAAAATGATTGTATTCTATGCCAATGTTTCTTTCCCGGACTACACCAACCCCTGTTTCAGTGATGCAAAACTGACTTCTAAATCTGAAATGCTGAAAGATTATCGCAATTGGAGTAAAATGTTCCCGAAAAATCAGTTCATCAAGTATTTAGCCACTGAGGGTAAAGAAGGTGCATTGCCCGATTATCTCTCCAAAGGGTTCTTAAAGTCCGGATTCTTTGTATTCCGTAACTCTTGGGGAATGGATGGAACACAGATGGTAGTAAAAGCCGGTCCGAAAGCCTTTTGGCATTGCCAACCGGATAACGGGACTTTCGAACTCTGGTTCAACGGCAAAAACTTGTTCCCTGATTCCGGTTCTTATGTATATGCCGGTGAAGGAGAAGTAATGGAACAACGCAACTGGCATCGCCAGACTTGTGTGCATAATACTGTTACTCTGAATGACAAGAATCTGGAACAAACTGAATCCGTAACTAAGCTTTGGCAACCGGAAGGTAATATACAGATATTAGTTACCGAAAATCCAAGTTACAAAAATCTAAAACACCGTCGTTCCATATTCTTCGTAAACAACAGTTACTTTGTGATTGTAGACGAAATGGCAGGAAGCCAAAAAGGCTTTATCAACCTGCACTATCAGATGCCGAAAGGTGAAATCGCCAACAATCGCGAAGACATGACTTTCATCACCCAGTTTGAAGAAGGAAGCAACATGAAACTGCAATGCTTCGGTCCCGAAGGTATGACGATGAAGAAAGAACCGGGATGGTGCTCAACCGCCTACCGCAAACGTTACAAACGTATGAACGTATCATTCAATGTTAAAAAAGATAGCGAAGATGCTGTACGTTATATTACCGTTATCTGTCCGATTAAGAACAGCGCAGATGCCCCCAAATTATCCGCTAAGTTCAAAAACAAAACTTTCAATGAAAACGGACTGGAAATAGAGGTGAAAGTAAATGGCAAGAAACAGTCTTTAAATTACAAATTATAATATACGAATTACAGCAAATCAATCCAGTTATGAAAAACAATTTCTCCAATTTGCTTCTTCCGTTAGCTACATTAAGCCTTGCTTCTTGTGCCGGCCAGAAAAAAGAAGAGCCCAAGCGTCCGAATATAATCTTTATGATGACGGATGATCACACCACGCAAGCCATGTCTTGCTACGGTGGAAATCTACTGCAAACCCCCAACATGGACCGTATAGCTAATGAGGGTATCCGTATGGACAATTGTTACGCTGTCAATGCTCTTTCCGGTCCGTCGCGCGCATGTATCCTCACCGGCAAATTCAGCCATGAAAACGGATTTACAGATAATGCAAGCACCTTCAACGGTGACCAACAGACGTTCCCTAAATTACTCCAACAAGCCGGTTACCAAACCGCTATCATTGGTAAATGGCATCTTATCAGTGAGCCGCAAGGTTTCGATCATTGGAGTATTCTAAGCGGTCAGCATGAACAAGGAGACTATTATGATCCCGATTTCTGGGAAGACGGAAAGCATATTGTAGAAAAGGGCTATGCCACGGACATCATAACAGACAAAGCCATCAAGTTTCTGGAAAGCCGGGACAAGAACAAACCTTTCTGTATGATGTATCACCAAAAAGCTCCGCACCGTAACTGGATGCCGGCTCCACGCCATTTGGGTATATTCAATAATACGACATTCCCTGAACCTGCCAATTTGTTTGATGACTACGAAGGACGTGGGAGAGCTGCCCGCGAACAAGATATGTCTATTGAGCATACTTTGACAAATGACTGGGACTTGAAGCTGCTGACTCGTGCAGAGATGTTGAAAGATACCACCAACAGACTTTACAGTGTGTACAAACGTATGCCCGCCGAGGTGCAAGACAAATGGGATTCGGTATATGCGCAACGTATTTCCGAATACCGCAAGGGCAACCTGAAAGGCAAGGCGTTAATCAGCTGGAAATATCAGCAATATATGCGTGATTATCTGGCTACGGTATTGTCCGTAGACGAAAACATCGGCCGTTTACTGAACTATCTCGAAAAAACCGGTGAATTGGACAATACAATCATAGTCTACACTTCCGATCAGGGATTCTTCCTCGGTGAACATGGCTGGTTTGACAAACGCTTTATGTATGAAGAATGTCAACGTATGCCGCTCATCATCCGCTATCCCAAAGCTATAAAAGCCGGTAGCACAAGCAATGCAATTTGTATGAATGTGGATTTCGCCCCGACTTTCCTTGATTTTGCCGGAGTGGAAATTCCTTCGGATATTCAGGGAGCTTCCATAAAAACGATATTGGAAAATGAAGGCAAGATCCCTGCCGACTGGCGCAAGGCAGCTTACTATCATTATTATGAATATCCTGCAGAACATTCGGTAAAACGCCACTACGGTATTCGCACACAGGACTTCAAGCTGATTCATTTCTACAATGACATTGATGAATGGGAAATGTATGATATGAAAGCAGACCCTCGCGAAATGAACAATGTGTTTGGCAAACCGGAATACGCTGAAAAACAGAAAGAGTTAATGCAACTGTTGCAAGATACTCAAAAGCAATATAAAGACAACGACCCTGATGAAAAAGTCAATGTACTTTTCAAAGGTGACAGAAGATTAATGAAAAACAGATAAAACCATTAAATTTATTATCATGGATAGAAGAAGTTTTCTAAAAAACACAGGCTGGTCTTTTCTTGGATTAGCAGCTTCAGGAAGCCTGCTCGGTTCTTGTGCAGCTGGAAGTAAGGAAGCAAAAAAGATTATGCCGTCAGCCAGTAATCTCAAGATGTTTTGGGGCGACTTACACAATCACTGTAACATCACTTATGGACACGGTGATATGCGCGATGCTTTTGAAGCCGCCAAAGGACAACTGGACTTTGTCAGTGTAACGCCTCACGCCATGTGGCCGGATATTCCGGGTGCAAACGATCCGCGTCTGAAGTGGGTAATCGACTATCACACCGGAGCTTTCAAACGTTTACGCGAGGGAGGCTATGAAAAGTATGTAAAGATGAGCAACGAATACAATAAAGAAGGAGAATTCCTCACTTTCGTCGGATACGAGGCTCATAGCATGGAACATGGCGACCACGTAGCATTAAACTATGATTTGGATGCACCGCTTGTGGAATGTACTTCTATCGAGGATTGGAAAGAGAAAGCCAAAGGGCATAAAGTATTCGTCACTCCACACCATATGGGTTATCAGGGTGGTTATCGCGGCTACAACTGGAAATGCTTTACAGAAGGAGATATTACTCCGTTCGTAGAAATGTACTCACGTCATGGTTTGGCGGAAAGCGACCAAGGCGACTATCCGTATCTGCATGACATGGGACCGCGCCAATGGGAAGGAACAATCCAATACGGTTTGGACCAAGGTCATAAATTCGGCATCATGGCTTCTACCGACCAACACTCTGGCTATCCGGGCAGCTACGGTGACGGACGTATCGGTGTTATGGCACCGTCATTGACTCGCGATGCTATTTGGGAAGCTCTTCGCACCCGCCATGTATGTGCCGCTACCGGTGACAAAATATTAATAGACTTCCGCCTCAACGATGCTTTCATGGGTGATGTCGTTCGTGGCAACAGCCGCCGTATTTACTTGAATGTAACCGGCGAAAGCTGCATAGATTATGTAGATATTGTAAAAAACGGCCAGATACTGGCTCGCATGAACGGTCCGTTGACCCCGATTGCACCGGAAGGTGATACCATCCGTTGCAAAGTAAAAGTTGATTTCGGTTGGAACCGCGAGGAACAATACGTACACTGGCAAGGAAAATTAGCAATAAATAAAGGTCGCATCGTAAGTGTTACTCCCTGTTTCCGCGGTGCAGCTTTCACTTCTCCCCAAGAAGGTGAAACAGAATTCAAGACACATGTCAACCGCATCCTCTCCGCTGGTGAAAAAGAAACGGAACTGGATTTGTACAGCAGCAAGAACCCTAACACCACCACTCCTGCTATGCAAGCAGTAATCCTCGACTTGGAAATGCCGAAAGACGGAATACTAACCGCCGACTTCAACGGCAAGAAGTTCGAACACTCATTGGGTGAACTGCTTGAAGGTTCTCGTTCTCACTTCATGATTGGCTGGTTGAGCGAAGCCATCCTCTTTAACCGCGCCATGCCTGAAAGCTGCTACACTGTGGAACATTATATGGAAGACAAAGAGCCTCAACGTGACACAGACTATTATTACGTACGCGTACGCCAGCGTGACGGACAATGGGCATGGAGTTCTCCGATTTGGGCTGAAAGAGTTTGATGATTATGAGTAAAACATACGCTATAGGAATTGACCTTGGCGGTACTTCTGTGAAATACGCCCTTATTGACAATGAAGGCGTATTTCACTTTCAAGGAAAATTACCGTCAAAAGCCGATGTATCTGCAGAAGCAGTAATCGGCCAATTAGTAGCTGCCAGCAAAGAAACAATGGCTTCGGCACAACAACTTGGCGTGGCAGTAGAAGGTATAGGTATAGGCACTCCCGGTATTGTAGACGAAACCAATCGCATCGTACTGGGCGGAGCAGAAAACATCAAAGGCTGGGAAAACCTGAATCTTGCCGACCGTATCGAAGCGGAAACCGGCTTGCCTGTGCAAATGGGTAATGACGCCAACCTGATGGGATTGGGAGAAACAATGTATGGCGCCGGGCAAGGTGCAAGAAATGTAGTCTTCCTGACCATAGGTACAGGTATCGGCGGCGCAGTCGTTATTGATGGTAAACTGTTCAATGGTTTTGCCAACCGGGGTACTGAACTGGGTCATGTACCTCTTATCGCCAACGGTGAACCTTGTGCATGCGGTTCTGTAGGCTGTTTGGAGCATTACGCATCTACTTCTGCATTGGTACGCCGTTTCAGCAAACGGGCAAGTGAATCCGGTATTTCATTTCCGAATGAAGAAATCAACGGAGAACTTATTGTACGTCTTTATAAAGAAGGAGACAAACTGGCAACAGAGAGTCTGGAGGAACATTGCGATTTTCTGGGGCACGGCATTGCCGGGTTTATCAATATCTTCAGTCCGCAACGTATCGTAATAGGCGGCGGACTATCCGAAGCCGGCGACTTCTATATTCAGAAAGTCAGTGAGAAAGCACATCGCTACGCCATGGCGGATTGTGCCGTGAATACCCGAATCATGGCTGCATCTTTAGGAAACAAAGCAGGAAGTATCGGTGCTGCATCACTGGTATTCTCCCATTAAACACAAAACAATATGAAAAAGAATTTAGGAATGCTGGCGCTCATCATGGCGTTTTGGTTTACCATATCATTTATTACTAACATTCTGGGGCCACTCATTCCGGACATTATTCATAATTTTAATCTGAGCGATTTGGCAATGGCAGGGTTTATCCCGACTTCTTTCTTTCTTGCCTATGCCATCATGTCCATCCCTGCCGGATTGATGATTGACCGTTTCGGTGAGAAACCGGTATTGTTTCTGGGATTCCTGATGCCGTTCATCGGAACCACGCTGTTCGCCTGTGTGCATACCTACCCTATCCTGTTAGCTTCTTCTTTTATCATAGGCTTGGGTATGGCTATGTTACAAACCGTACTTAATCCGCTACAACGCGTTGTAGGAGGAGAAGAAAATTATGCCTTCGTAGCGGAAGTCGCCCAATTTGTATTTGGTATCGCTTCTTTCTTGAGTCCTCTGGTATACACGTACCTGATTCACGAACTCAATCCGGATATATATACAGAGGGAAAGAGCTTCTTTATCGACCTTTTAGCCGATATGACTCCGGCTGATATGCCGTGGGTTTCACTATATTGGGTATTCACTCTTCTGTTACTGATTATGCTGATTGCCGTAGGGCTTTCCCGCTTCCCGAAAATCGAATTGAAAGAAGATGAGAAAAGCGGTTCCAAAGATTCCTACGTGGCGCTATTCAAACAGAAATATGTATGGCTGTTTTTCCTCGGCATCTTCTGTTATGTGAGCACGGAACAAGGAACCTCTATCTTCATGAGCACATTCCTTGAACAATATCACGGAGTAAACCCGCAGGCAGAAGGTGCGCAAGCTGTAAGTTACTTTTGGGGACTGATGACGGCAGGCTGTCTGGTAGGTATGGTATTATTGAAACTGATTGACAGTAAGCGCTTGCTCCAAATTTCAGGAGTATTAACCATTATCTTATTGCTGACCGCCCTCTTCGGAAGTAAAGAGATTTCTCTCATTGCTTTCCCGGCTATCGGATTCAGCATTTCCATGATGTACTCCATTGTATTCTCGTTGGCCCTGAACTCGGCATCGCAACATCACGGTTCGTTTGCGGGTATCTTGTGTTCCGCTATCGTAGGCGGAGCCGGTGGCCCGATGATTATCAGTATGCTGGCAGACGCAACTTCACTACGCACCGGTATGTTGATTATTCTGGTATTCGCAGGTTATATCACATTCATCGGTTTTTGGGCACATCCGCTCATCAACAACAAAACGATTTGCCTGAAAGAACTTTTCAAGAAAAATAAATAAGGTATAAAAGAAGAATATAGTACAAGAGGATACCTCAATATTTGTATTGAGATATCCTCTTTCTTTGTTTCATTTTGCATCAATTAACCCACAAAAACTTGCATTTCTACAAAATAACCGTATTTTTGGTACAAAAGATCAATACATTATGAGACAAACACTATCTCTTCTCATCGGCTTGTTGCTATGTTGTACTATTCAAGCCAAGAACCGGGTTATTGAAAAACCTCCTTTCTGTGTACGTAACACAACTTCTATTGAGGTAAGTGAAATAATACTTAGCGACACAGCTACGGTATTGCACATCTATGCCAAATACCGTCCTAAAAACTGGATACGGATTGCTTCGGGCAGTTATTTGCAAGACAATAATGGAGAAACCTATTTATTACGTTCGGGTATAGGCATCACTCCTGACAAAGAATTTTGGATGCCGGAATCCGGTGAAGCTGAATTCCGGTTAGTATTTCCGCCACTACCTGCCAAAGTTACTGCCATCGACTTCACAGAAGGAGAAAGCATTGACGGTGCTTTCAGTATTTGGGGCATACAGTTGAAGAGCAAGGAACTGCCGAAGCTGATATTACCCAAAGAAGCTGTGGTCCATCCGGCGGATAAGGAAGCCACACTCCCCGTTCCCCTCATTCAATATGGCAATACTACCGTGAAAGGAAAACTACTGGATTATCATCCCAGCATGGCAAAGGAACTCTCCCTGTACTTATACGAACCGATAAAAGGCTATACGGAACCCATGACAGTAGAAGTCAAGCAAGACGGAAGCTTCAGCACTGCTTTCCCTATAACAGGAACCACACCGGCAGCCTTCAGTCTCTTCGGCACAAACATCAACTTCTTTGTAGAACCGGGAAAAACCAGCGAACTATACATCAACCTGCGTGAGATATCCCGAAAGAATTCTACTTTCCACAAGAACAAAAAGCCCTATGGGGAGCCCGCCTACATCAACGGTCCGATGGCGAGCCTGTCTGAGGAACTAAACAGAAACCGCATCAACACAGCTATCATCACCGACTACCAAAGCCTGATAGAAAAGGCCGGTGATATGGATATAACATCCTATAAAAGTTATATATTAGAAACAGCAAAAGGCATACAACAGGAGATAGACAATGCCAATCTCAGTGCAGGAGCCAAGCAACTGCTCTCTTTTGAAAAGGACTTGAATATCATCGAGGTTTTAACACAAGCTCCGGGACTGCTGACACAAGCCGCCCTGCAACAAAAAAAACTGGAACGAAATGAAGCCGAAGAATATTTCCGGAAAATAGATCAGAACATGCCGAAAGACTATATTCCTGCCGAATTACTGAAACACCTGAACACGCCACAAGTTACCCTTGTACAACCTTATACATATGCTGTTATCGTATCGGCGCGCCACAAAGATGATTATGCCCGGGCATGGGGAACGGATAAAGGCGTATTTTTCGACATTTCCCGTACGGCATTGCTTTATCAGGGTATAAAAGATTTCAGCCCGCTGACCGATACCCAAAAAGCCGAAATCAGTACCCTGCCCGATGCTTATCAACAAGTATTACTGCAAGCCAACAAACAGCTGTTGCAGACTATTGAGAATAACAAGAAGAAGTCAGGCTTTACCATTAATGAGGCAGGTCAGATAGCCAATGAAGATTTATTTGCCTCCATTATCAGTAAATTCAGAGGTAAGGTTCTTTTAGTGGATTTTTGGGCAACTTGGTGCGGTCCTTGCCGCATGGCAAACAAAGCGATGGTTCCAATGAAAGAAGAACTGAAAAATAAGGACATCGTTTACCTATACATCACCGGAGAAACTTCCCCGCTAAAAACTTGGGAAAATATGATTCCCGATATTCATGGAGAGCACTACCGCCTGACAAATGCACAATGGGAGTATTTAAACAAAAGTTTTGGAATCAGAGGAGTTCCTACATACTTTGTTGTTGACCGTGAAGGAAACATTAAATTCAAGCAGACCGGTTTTCCCGGTATTGGAAAAATGAAAGAAGAGTTATTGAAAGTTACCGACTAAGCTTAACGTACAAAGACCAATATAAAGAGGTGTATTACAATACTGAACATCCCATAGGATAGTTCAAGTTGTAATACACCTTTTTATCATCAGACAGGTTTCCGGAAAGGTCACCTGTTATCATTGACAAGTAATTACTTCTTTTCAGCCTGTGCCCATTCTTTAGCGCCTTGTTCTTTCAATTCAGCCGTAAACGCTTTCGCCTTTTTCATTGTAACGGCTTCCTCTTCCGGGCTTGCATAAGCATGCTTATACCCTTTCACAACGTTCCACTCGCCACGGGTAAAATCGGGAAATGCCACCGGAGCACAATTGTTGTCCATAGAAAGCTCACCCAACTCTGCCAGACAGCACCATTCCGCCAAATCGTATACATCCATATCCAAAGGCAAACCGTTTTGCAGGCAATAAACCAAACGGCTATCCATGATAAAGTCCATACCGCCGTGACCGCCCACTTCTTTCGCCATATCACCGTATTTTTTCAAGATAGGATGCTGGTATTTAGCGACAAGCGCTTCCATCTCCGCCTTCGGCAAGAAACCATGTGAATTCAGGTCGTCCACCTTAGGCTCCACACCCGAAGCTGCCAGTTGGTCGGCATCAAGCGCGTAGCCTTCTACGGGATATTTATTGGCAAATCCTTTTGAGCCGATCAGTTGATACAAGCGGTTGTATGGCTGTGGTGTCATAACATTATGCTGTATTTCAATTACTTTACCGTTAGCAGTACGGATTAATGTCGTAGTGTGATCACCGTTGCGGAAGTTATTGCAAGCGGAGTCCGTTCTTGCCTCAACCAAAGACTTTCCTACTACCGATTTAGTATCCATAGCAACTAAGGTCTGCATACGGTCTCCTCGGTGAATATCAAGTGCCTGCGCCACAGGGCCAAGACCATGGGTGGCATACACGTCACCGCGATGTCTCATGTTATAGTCCAGGCGCCAACCCAGTTTGTCACCCTCGCCGTCTTTCCAGTAATGATTCCAAAACGGACTCAGATTATGGATATACGCACCTTGTGCACGAATCACTTCACCGAACACACCATGTTGTGCCATATTCAGCGTATTCATTTCAAACCAGTCGTAGCAGCAGTTCTCCAGAATCATACAGTGCTTGCGAGTCTTCTCACTCATGTTAATCAAATCCCAGCACTCTTTCATATTCATAGCGGAAGGAACTTCGATAGCCACATTCTTTCCATTCTCCATAGCACACATGGCTACGGGGAAATGATGCAACCAGTCGGTAGCGATATAAACCAAGTCTATATCATCACGCTTACACAGTTCTTCATAGCCCTTTTCACCGGAATATACGGCAGCTTTCGGCATAGAAGCCCGTTCCAGATATTTCTGGCACTTATCCGCACGCTCCTGTTCGTAATCACAAAGTGCCACAACTTGCGTTCCGGGGATATGGGTAAAACGTTCTACCGCTCCGGGACCACGCATACCCAGACCGACAAATCCTACGCGTACCACTTCCATTTTAGGAAGTGCCAGCCCTACCACGCTCTTCCGGTCTGCCGGACGCTGGGGAGTTTCAACAACAATCGTTCCGTTTTCCCATTGCCATTGAGTTCCCTTGTCATTGGTATGCACAGCAGATGTCTGCGACGAACATGCGCACAATGCAATGCATATTCCAAAAAGCAATACCTTTAAACTCTTCATGCTTTTCAAATTCAAAGTTAATAATACGGGTATTTTTTACTTATGTGTCTCTACAATCTTGGTAGGCGCCATTTCCATATTCCGACGGTCTACCTGACGGACAACGGCTGCCGCCAATTGCAAGAAGGCGCGTCCTGTCACCGTATTCTCATCCAAAGCTACGGGAGTACCCTTGTCCCCGCTCTCGCAGATACTCTGCACGATAGGAATCTGTCCCAATAGCGGAACATTCATATCCTCCGCAAGTTTCTTGGCTCCTTCTTTACCAAAGATATAGTACTTGTTCTCCGGAAGTTCGGCAGGGGTAAACCAAGCCATATTTTCTACCAGACCGAGAATAGGCACGTTCACCTTATCATTCGTAAACATGTTGATGCCTTTACGGGCATCCGCCAAAGCCACCGCCTGCGGTGTGCTGACAACGATAGCCCCGGTCATGGCAAGTGTCTGCACTACGGTAAGATGAATATCGCTGGTTCCGGGCGGAAGGTCTATCAGGAAATAATCCAGTTCACCCCAGTCGGCATCGGCTATCAACTGTTTCAGCGCATTGCTTGCCATACCGCCGCGCCATAGGGTAGCTTGGTCGGGATCTACGAAGAAACCGATAGACAGCAGTTTGATACCGTATTTTTCAATAGGCACAATCAAATCACGTCCGCCGATGTTCTCGGCATACGGGCGGGCATCTTCCACCTGAAACATCTTGGGCATGGAAGGTCCGAAGATATCGGCATCCAGCAAACCTACCTTATAACCCAACTTAGCCAAAGAAACCGCCAGATTGGCGGAGACGGTAGACTTGCCCACACCGCCTTTACCGGAAGACACGCCAATTATATTCTTCACCTGCGGCAACAGTTTGCCCACCTCCGGCCGTGCAGCCTGACGGCTTTCGGTGGCAATCGTCACTTCCACTTCCGGTGAGACATAGGTATGTATTGCTGTTTCAGCAGCCTTTACCATTGACTTCATAAAGGGATCGGTCGGCTTCTCAAAAACCAGCGAGAAACTGACTTTCATCCCGTCAATACGCAAATTATCGGCAACCATTTCCGCCTCAACGAGGTTCTTCTTGTTGCCGGGATAGCGCACTGTTGCCAGTGCATCCAAAATCAATTTAGGATAGAGAGTCATGTTATTTACTATTTTACGATTTACTATTTACTATTTGATAGTCCCTGTTTATTTGCCGGTTTGAAGACCGCTGCGCTTGCTGCGGTTGTAGCTGCGATACTCGTCCAACTCTATTTCTACATCGGGTTCTTGCAGCTCTCCGCATTGGGGAAGCCTGAACTTGATGTACTTTATGGTTAAACCGCGATCCAGCCACTGTTGTTCATAATAGGTGCGAATACCGAGGATGTCATCCACCAGACCGGAATGATAGAGGTCGTCGGTGATAAACTCTACCGGAAGTCCGTTCTTCTCTATCATATATTTGGTATAGGTAAACATAAAGTTGCTGTCGGTCTTTACGTGAATGGTGCCGCCGTCTTTCAGGAACTTGCGGTAACGCTCCATAAAGTAAGTGGACGTAAGGCGCTTGGTGGCTTTTTTCATCTGCGGGTCAGGGAATGTGAGCCATATCTCGCTCACCTCGCCCGGTGCGAAGAAGCGGTCTATTATTTCGATGTTGGTACGCAGAAAAGCGACATTCTTCATGCCCGACTCCAGAGATTCGGTGGCTCCCGTCCACATACGCGCTCCTTTTATATCCACCCCGATGAAGTTCTTGTCGGGGAACATACGTCCCAGCCCTACTGTGTATTCTCCACGTCCGCAACCCAGTTCCAGCACAACCGGATGATTGTTCTTGAAAAACTGTTGATGCCAGTTCCCTCTCATGTCAAACGGAACATTGTCCACTGCCGAGTACGGGTATTCAAAAACGTGCGGATAACTCGCCATATCGGCAAACTTCTCTAATTTATTCTTTCCCATTCGTATGTATTAAAGTTTTTCTACCCGACCGGTATAGTTATAAAAAGCCCGGTCGCCAAAGCATTGATGAAACAATGCATATTTATCAATACCCGTACAATGACAAACGCCCAGCCGTTGCGGCAAATGGCTTTCAAAGAAACGGGCTATCACATCAAATTTCTCTTTTGCAGTATTGCGGATATGAAAACCGCCCAATACCAGCTTCAACGATGCCTGCGGAAAATATTCCTGCACCGTGCGGATGATATTCGTAATTCCCCGATGCGAACAGGCGCTCAAAACAGACACTTCATCAGCTTGCTTCAGCACCAATGCCAGTTCATCCGCAAAAGTATCAGCTTCTTTTCTCCCTTCCGCCAACGTGAAGAAGTGTTCAAAATGCGTATCGCCCTCATCCGTAACGGGCAACTGCGGAAAAACAAACACCCCGGAGCACAACTCGGTGACCTCGTCTACAAAACGGAAGCGCGCACTATCCAACGCATCAGGATGCAGCACGCCGTTTTCACGTTCTTCTTTGAACTTCGGAATGAAAAGTTCTTTCTTACAGACTACCTTAGCCGTCCGGTTCACTCTGAGAAAGTGATGCAACCCGCCTGTATGGTCACGATGTCCATGCGACAGCACCAAGAAATCCACTTCCTTTAAATCAATCCCAAGTATCCGGGCATTGCGCATAAAGAGGTCGGAAGACCCCGTGTCAAACAGCAGGCGATGTCCGCCCGTATCAACAAGCAGGGAAAGCCCGTGCTCTCCCTGTAGTCCCTTGCCGTAAACCGAATTCTCGACAAGGGTTGTAATCTTTACGCTCATGCGTTATTCTACGATAGTTACCCAACCATGCGTATCGGGTTCGTCACCGTATTGAATGGCACGCAGCTTATTATACAACTTCGTACAAACAGGTCCCGGCTTTCCGTCTTTGGCAATCACGTACGACTTGCCGTTCTCCACATCGTCAATGCGTTCTATCGGACTGATAACGGCAGCAGTACCGCAAGCGCCCGCTTCCTCAAAAGTCAGCAGCTCTTCTTCCGGAACCGGACGGCGTTCCACCTTCATGCCCATATCCTCCGCCAATTGCATCAGACTCTTGTTGGTAATGGACGGAAGGATAGAAGTAGACTTCGGAGTGATGTATGTATTGTCTTTGATACCGAAGAAATTGGCAGCACCGCATTCATCGATGTACTTCTTTTCCTTGGCATCCAGATAGAACTCGCAAGCATAACCCAAATCGTGCGCTTTCTTATTGGCACGCAGGCTGGCGGCGTAGTTACCGCCTACCTTATAGATACCTGTACCCAAAGGTGCGGCGCGGTCGAACTCGCGAATAATAACGTACGGATTAGTTGAGAATCCCCCCTTGAAGTAAGGGCCTACCGGTGTTACAAATACCACAAACAGATATTCTTTTGCCGGATGCACTCCAACCTGTGCTCCCGTACCAATCAGCAACGGACGGATATACAGGGAAGCTCCCGATTCGTAAGGCGGAATAAAACGTTCATTCAGCTTCACAACATTAAGGATAGCCTCTTTAAAGCGCTCTGTCGGCAGTTCTGGCATCAGGATGCCCCGACAGGTAGACTGCAAACGCGCCGCATTCTCTTCCAAACGGAAGATACGCACCTTGCCGTCTTTGCCACGGAACGCCTTTAAGCCTTCAAATGCCTCCTGGCCATAGTGCAGACAAGTGGCAGCCATATGCATGGGAATGGTTTCCTCGCTGCATACTTCCAATGCGCCCCACTGTTCATTACGATAGTAAATTCTCACATTGTAATCTGTCTTCATATAGCCGAACGGCAGATTAGCCCAATCCAGTTCTTTCATATCTCTTAAAATATTAGTTGCTACTATGTACAATCAGCAACAAAAATAGTTTTTATTCTTCACATTCCCGCTTCTCCGCCAGTAATTTTTTAATTTCCCTGTCAGCTTTCGTCAGTTTGTCACTGCAAAACGCAATTATTTCGTTCGCCTCTTTAATTTTTTCGGCAAGCGCATCAATTTCCAGTTCATTATTGTCTATTTGGCTTACAATTTTCTCCAGCCGTTCTATCGCTTGGGAATACGTTTCTTTTTTCTTGGGTGTAGACATAGGGCTATTATTTTTTTGACGATTCATTGGTTACTATTGAAGTGATTTCCCCCTTATGCAGGCGGGTAATGATTTCATCTCCCTCATTCAAGAGAGAAGCGTTCTTTACAACTTTCCCGTTTTTCAACGTGATGCTGTAGCCGCGTGCCAGTTGTTTCTCGGGCGAAGCGTCTGCCAGCCGTTGTTGCAATAATTCCAACCGATGACGATGACCGGACAAAGAAGATGTCACAGCCTGCGCCATATCTTTCCTCTCTGCAAGCAACGCAAATTTCGCATCCGATATGTACCTGTAAGCGGCAGAAGGAATACGGTTTTTGTACGACGCCAATTTTTGATACTCTTGTGACAACAGGCTTTGAACCCCTCCATACAGACGGTCAGCCAACACATCCAGTTCATCGGCCGCATCATTCATACAATCTATCAGGAATTCCGCAGCCGCAGTAGGAGTCTTGACACGGGTATGGGCGACAGAATCGAGCACTGTATCGTCGCGCTCATGTCCGATGCCCGTTATGACAGGTAGGGGAAACTGCGCGCAAGCCGCTGCAAGCAGATAAGTATCAAAACCGGAAAGGTCGGAAGTGGCTCCACCGCCCCGGATGATAACTACTGCATCAAAACTATCCAAGCGAGAATTTATCTTATCCAAAGCGGCCAGGACAGACTCCTCTACACGCTCACCTTGCATCAACGCCGGAAAAAGTTCCGTATGGAAGTAAAAACACCTCGCATTATTCTGCAACTGATGGCAAAAGTCACCGTATCCGGCAGCGGTTGACGAAGAAATAACGGCAATGCGTTGCGGCAAGCGGGGCATTGCCAGCTCTTTATTCAACGTAAGCACCCCTTCTTCTTCCAACTGTTTCAGAATCTCCTTGCGCCGGCGTGCCATGTCGCCCACGGTATAAGTAGGGTCTATGTCCTGCACCGTAAGGCTGTACCCGTAAAGTTCATGAAAGCTGACGGTGACCTGCACCAACACCTTGATGCCCGACACGAAAGCCTGCCCCGTAGCTTCTTCAAAATAGGGTCTCAACAGGCGGAATACATTCGACCAGACCGTTCCTCTCGCTTTGGCTATCAGGTTGTTGCTGCGAGGGTCTTTCTGCACAAACTCCAGATAGCAATGCCCGGTGCTGTTGGTGCGCACATCACTTAGCTCCGCCTGTATCCAATAGGTGTCGGGCAGGCATTGCTCCAAACTGCGGCGCACCAGGGCATTCAGGTCGTATAGTGATAATGCATCCATGTTTTTAAAGATAAAGTATATGGTTGAGGGCTTCTGTTTTTTTACTTCTTTTGCTTGTAGCTATTATACGCTTTCCAAATATCCGGTACACCGTAACCGTAGATATTATCCGGACAATCGGCACGGTCACCGGAAGAGCGGACCAGTTCAATCAGTTCTTTCGCAGTCAGCTTGGGGCATGCCTGCCATAAACAAGCTACCATACCGCACATGATAGGCGAAGAGAAAGAAGTCCCGTTCGCCTTACCCTGATTGCCGTCCGTACGGATTACGTCCGACCCCTCACCTACAGCCACTACATCCGGTTTAATCCGGTTGTCGGCGGTATTGCCGATAGAAGAGAACGGAGCCAGCAACGCCCGCTTATTCACAGCGCCTACCGTCAACACATTCTCGGCGTCTCCCGGCGGAGTTATTTTCTTCCAAGAACCCATTCCCGAATTACCCGCACTGCACACCAACACCATGCCCTTATCGGCAATGCGTGATGCCTGACGGGACATCAAGGCATGGTGTCCGTCCAAATCGCGGTATTTATAGTTTTTCGACTTATCATCGAAAGCATAATATCCCAAAGAGGTATTGATCACATCCACCCCTACACTGTCGGCAAACTCAACAGCCGCCGCCCAATAATCCTGTTCCACCAGATTCTCTGAATATTCATCCTCACTGCGAAGCAGCCAGAAAGAGGCCTCGGGTGCAGTTCCCGTCATTATTCCCGGCCGGTTCATACCAATACAGGAAAGCACACTCATCCCATGACTGCTTTCGGCAAACAAATCCGCCTGAGGGTTGACAAAATCTTTCGTTCCCAAAACGCGGATATTCTGCATCGCCGTTATCTTGTCCAGATTATGGAATCCGGCATCAATTACGGCAATCGTCATTCCTTGTCCCTTGAACCCGGCATCATGCAATTTGTCTCCATTGCTCAACTGGATTTGAGTAATGGCGGGGCCATAAATGCTGTCAGTATATATTTTGGGGGTATTGACTACCGAATCGCGTGTTGCAGACATCATCTCTCCCTTTGTTTTCGGGGCGGTCCACACTTTCTCCGCAGTGCGTACAAACGGCAATGCCGCAATACGGTCTATCAAAGCAGAGTCGTTGCAGGAAACTGTGACAAAATTCTCCCATTTACCGGTGACAATCACATTTACCCCCTGCCTGCGTATCTCATCGACATATTTGCGGCAAACGGGCAAATCGGTGGAATCAATTGCCAGATTTTGTTTCCGGCGCCTTTCAATAGCCTTTTGTGAAAGGAACTGTTCCGGACGTTCCAACGAATAAGCGGTGACCGCCTTGTCTCTTAAACTAATACGATACTTCAACGTATCCTGTTGTGCCGAAGCGCCTGCTGCAAGCAACACTAAAGTTGAAAGAATCAACAATCTCTTTCTCATTATCTCTCTTACTTTCTATTTTTTAGTTCTTAATCATTCAAATACATACCGATGCCGCGCTGCGAAGCGATGAACGAACCGCCTACCACCCGTTTCCCTATATAGAACACGGCAGATTGTCCGGGAGCAATGGCGGATGCGTCCGACCGGAAATGCACCAGCAGGCGTCCGTCTTCCAGACGTCTCACCGAACAAGGAATCGGCTTGCTGCGATAACGTATGCGAACCGTCAGTTCCTTGCTTCCAAAGACCTCCGCCTCATTAATCAAACTATCCTGTTCCGCCAGCATATACTCCGCTTTCAACTGTTCGGCATCGCCCAGCATCACCGTATTCTTTTGCGGATTGATTTTCAAGACATAGGCAGGCTTGCCCAAAGCTATTTCCAGTCCCTTGCGCTGCCCGATGGTATAGTAAGGAAAGCCTTTATGCTCGCCCAGCTTCACCCCTTCCGAATTGACAAACCATCCCGGCCCTACTTCGTTGTCCATCTCCGGAGAGTGTTCGCGCAAGAAGTCCCGATAATCTCCTTTAATGAAACAAACTTCCATACTCTCCCCTTCTTCGGCTTTCAGCGTATAACCCTTGCCGCGCAAATAGTCGCGCACCTGCAGTTTTGTATATGCTCCCAACGGGAAAAGGCAACGTCTCAAAACATCCTGCCCCAATCGCCAGAGGAAATAAGACTGGTCTTTCTTGTCGTCATCTCCCGCCACTATGTATATATTCCCGTTCAATTCTTCCAGACGGGTATAGTGTCCGGTGGCGATATACCTGCAACCCAGCTTGTCCGCCCATTCCGTAAGAATACGGAACTTAAACAGCGGATTGCACATCACGCAGGGATTAGGCGTCCGTCCTTGCCGGTATTCATCGATGAAGTTCCGTACAATCACATTGCGGAAAGCCTCGCGTTCATCCGCCACGTAGTGTTCAATGCCCATACTCCGTGCAAGTTCGCGAGCCTCTGACGGTTCGTCTCCCCACACCCACATCGTAAGGCCGATTATCTCGTAGCCTTGTTCCTGCAGCATCAAACAGGTGGCAGTACTGTCAATGCCACCACTCATACCAACCAACACTCGCTTCTCTGCCTTGTTCATATCTTGGATATTCATCGTTTAGCTTGCAAAAATACGGGTTTTCAAGTAGAAGACAGAGAAAAGGTACGGCTTTTTAGCATGCCTTCACAAAAGAAAGCCGCTATTCTCCTTTTCTTTGCTTACATTTGTACCTACGAAAGATTTACGGGTTGTACAACTCGTCACGTTCCAGTTGTACAACTCGTCATGCCCCGGTTGTACAACTCGTAAGTTTTCCGCCATAAGGGGAAAAGAACAAGACCGGCATCCCCGCAAATAACGATAAAAAATAATGAAAGGAGAAAGAAAACCATGTCAATTCCATACCTTGTAAGACAAAAAAAGAACCTGCTCAACAAGAAGAAAAGCGGACTTTGGTATGCCGTAACCCACAAGCTGCAAAAACGCGGCGGAGTAAACGAAAAAGAGTTGGGACACCTCGTTGCCATGCGGGGCGGTTTCAGCCGCGGTGTAGTGGAAGGCGTGCTGACCGCTATCAGTGAAGTGATAGAAACAGAACTGAGCAAAGGAGAATCGGTCACAATACGCGAATTCGGCTCGTTCCACCTCGCACTGGGCAGTGAAGGCTACGAACATCCGGCAGATGTTACCCCCGGCAAAGTACAGGTGTCCAAACTATACTTCGTGCCGGACCGCAACCTGATGCAACGCCTCAAAAAGACCAAAGCATTCCGTATCCCTCTCAGCAGTTACCTCCCGGCAGAGTTACTGACACCCGAGATTTTGGAAGAAGAGCGAAAAATGGAAGAACAAGGTCTTTTGTAATAGAAACGAAACACGTATGACATAAAAACACAACACATATGACTGTATCTTTGCCGCCGTAAATAAATCGACAACAACAAATTATGAAAAAAAGCGCATTGATGCTACTCATTGCTTTACTGCCATTCGCAGCAAAAGCCCAAAGTTCCTATAACAACGAGGACGGAAAAAAGATAGACAAGGACAAACTGGAAACAAAGGATTACCTGCCCGAAATACATGGAACAATCCGCGCCAAATACGAATACCAGACCACAATGGGAGCCGGACGTTTTGAAGTGCGCAACGCACGTGTCAGCTTCACCGGCAATGTATTGCCGATTGTTGCCTACAAAGCCGAAATCGACTTGTCGGACGAAGGGAACATCAAGATGCTGGATGCCTATGCACGTCTCTTTCCTGTCAAGGGGCTGACAGTGACCGCCGGACAAATGCGCGTACCGTTTACCATCGACGCCCACCGCTCGCCGCACCAGCAGTACTTCGCCAACCGTTCATTCATCGCCAAACAGGTGGGCAACGTGCGCGACGTGGGTATCACACTGGGATATACGCTGCCCACCGACCTCCCCATAACGGTGGAAGGCGGGCTTTACAACGGTTCGGGACTGACCAACCAGAAGGAATGGCACAAAGAAATAAACTACTCCGCCAAAGCCCGGTTCCTTTTCACCAAAGGTCTGAACCTGACACTGAGCGTACAAAGCATCCAGCCGGAAGAAGTACGGGTACAATCGTACGACATCGGCGCTTACTATGAGTTCAACCGTTTCCACATCGAAGGCGAGTATCTGTACAAGCAGTATTCGGACAATGCCTTCGGAGACGTACAGGCGGTGAATACATTCATCAACTACGATTTGCCCCTGCGAAAAGTTTTCAATAAAATGTCCTTCCTCTTGCGTTACGACATGATGACAGATCAAAGCGACGCCAAAACCACCGATGAAGAAACCGGCGCACTAACCGTCACCGACTACAAACGCCAACGCCTGACGGGCGGCATCACTTTCAGCCTCAGCAAAGCATTCCGCACAGACTTGCGCCTGAATTACGAGAAATACTTCTACGCCAAAAACAGCATTGCAAAAGAATCCGAACAAGACAAAATTGTACTGGAATTAATGGTGCGATTCTAAATAAAATTCCGTATATTTGGAATAAGCAAATCGATGTATGGCAAATCCGCTTATTCCGGGCATCACTGCCACAGAGCAAGACTCGTTGTATCAAAAGTTAAATGAATACAACTTGAAGAAAGCTTCTTTCAAAGAGGCGGGCGCTTATCTTGTGGTCTTGCCGAGGGCGGGACATCCCCGGTATTCCCTATGGATTTATTCTCCCTTGCCCGAAAGGCAGTCCATATTTTATCTGTTCGACCTGAACGAGGACATACACGAAACCTTACGGATGGCAAGCACCCTGTGCTATTACTCCTTGCGCCCCCTGCTCTTAGTGGAATACAACGCCAAGCGGATGCAGAACAGGGGTGACGATATTATCTCATTCGGCAAATATCGCGGGCATTATCTGCACGAAATCCTGCAAGTGGATCCCGGTTATCTCACTTGGATAGCTTTCAAGTTTACTCCCCGGATACCCAAACAGGAACGTTTCGCGCAAATCGCCCGAATATACCATTCCGTCCACATCGACATCCTGCAACGGAAAGCCAAGCAACCTCCCGCCGGACGTTTCCTCGGCAAGGAAGGGGAGAAAGTGGAGAATCTTACTTTGACTGTTCTCAGTGTCCGTCTGGAGGATGACCCCTACAAGACGCAAGTCAGAGGTACGACTCCTTATTTCTATGTCCGCCAAGTATTAAGGCTGAAAGATGCTTCCGGAAATCTTGTAACCTTCCGCGTCAACTCCCGAACCGCAAGCCGGCACTCGTGCCAACTGCCCGCTGCGGAGCGCGCTTACCGGACAGACGAAGTAATACATATAGTCTCGGCACGCGTTGCCAACACATATACCATCGGCAAGAACAAATGGACACGGCTGAATTACGTGAAGCTCCACCAATAACATAATACCATTTTAAATATTGTAATACCATGAAAAAACAATCTGCACTCTGGTGCCTGTCCCTTTTATTGACGATAGGAGCATGCACCGCTACATCTCCCCGGAAGGAAGCCGGAGAATGGGCCAAAGTACCCGAAATACTAAAAAATATCGTACCACCCACATTTGCCGATACGGTTTACAACGTAGCCGACTACGGAGCAAAGGACGGTACCACCTTCGACAGCCGGCACGCTATTCTCAAAGCTATCAACCTGTGTAATACAAATGGTGGCGGAACCGTACTCATCCCCGCCGGAAACTACTTCATCAAAGGAGCCATTACACTGAAAAGCAACATAAATCTGCACATCGCCGAGGGTGCACGTCTGGAATTCTCTACCGAAGCCGCAGACTATCTGCCCATGGTGCTGACCAAATGGGAAGGGACGGAATGTTTCAACTATTCCCCCTTCATCTACGCTTACCAATGTACGAACGTTGCAGTAACCGGCAAAGGTGTCATCGACGGCAACGGCTCGGTAACCTTCAATGACTGGCACGCCATACAAGGTCCCGCAGTGAACCGTCTGCGCCAAATGGGTATTGACTCCGTCCCGGTATACAAGCGCGTATTCGGAGAGGGGCATTATCTGCGCCCCTGCATGATACAGTTCTATGGCTGCAAGAATGTGCTGGTGGAAGATTTAAAGATATACGATTCTCCTTTTTGGATTATCCACCCGGTATTCTGTGACAACGTAACCGTACGGAATGTATACATAGACAGCAATAACTACAACAATGACGGCTGCGACCCGGAATCTTGCACCAATGTACTGATAGAAGGCATGGACTTCAACGTAGGCGATGACGGTATCGCCATCAAATCGGGACGCGACCAAGACGGGTGGCGCATCGGCCAGGCCACGGAGAACGTCATTATACGCAACTGCCACTTTGCACGCTGGGCCATCACCATCGGCAGCGAAATGTCGGGCGGAGTGCGGAATATCTATATCGAAGATTGCAAGATAGACAGTTGCCGTAACGGTATCTACTTCAAATCCAATCTGGACAGAGGCGGCTATTTCGAAAATCTGAATATGCGACGCATTGAGGCGGACGTCTGCCTGTGGGGAGTAATTAATTTCCGTACAAACTATCATGGATACCGGGGCGGCAATCACCCTACATTGTTCCGCAACATCTGCATCGAAGACGTAACCTGCAACCGGGTAGACAGCGTGGCGCTCATGGCAAACGGACTGCCCGAGGCAAAACTGTACAACATCACCCTGCGGAACATCAGCGTAAAGAAAGCGCCCAAAGCCATACAAATGGAGAATGTCGTAAACCTGACACTGGACAATGTGGTGGTAAACGGAGAAAAAGTAGCCGCTCCCTGAAACGGGGTTGCCCTTGCCCAAAGCGACTGAAGAGAGTCGGTTATCCTTTCGTTATCAATACGGTCGCATAAGCCGACATACCTTCTTCGCGTCCGGTAAAGCCCAGTTTCTCCGTAGTGGTGGCTTTTATGGAGATATCATCTTCATCAATCCCCATTACTGCGGAGAGGGTTTGCTGCATGGCGGGAATATGGGCTTTCAGCTTGGGGCGTTCGGCACAGACGGTCGCATCAATATTGCCGACAGAATAGCCTTTGGTTCCTATCAGCTCCACCGTCTTTTTCAACAATATCTTGCTATCCACATTCTTAAACTCACCTGCCGTATCCGGAAAGTGATAACCTATATCGCGCATATTAGCCGCTCCCAACAGTGCATCACAAATGGCATGTATAAGCACATCGGCATCCGAGTGCCCCAACAGACCTTTCTCATGTTCCAGACGCACGCCGCCTAACCAAAGTTCTCTACCTGCCACCAATTGGTGAACATCAAAGCCAAAGCCTACACGTATCTTCATTTTTTCTTAATTATAGAATGGATGTGTCCGCAAGCACCCGCCGGAATCAGCGAATATAGAAATCGAGTAATTTTTCTTCCCCCAAATAACCTTGCAGATGTTGCCCGATACTGACAGGTGCTACACCGGCAGGCGTACCTGTAAACAGCAAGTCACCAATCTTCAAGGTCATAAAACGGCTGACATAGGCTATTATATCGTCTATCTTGAAAAGCATATCCGCCGTATTGCCACGCTGCACTTCGCTGCCATCGATGTCGAGATGAAAATCCAGTTGCTGTAAGTCACCGCCGGCTTGTTCCAAAGAAATGAATGTGCCGACAGCCGCCGAATTATCGAATCCTTTGCAGAGTTCCCACGGATTGCCGGCTTCACGGAATTTCCGTTGCAAGTCGCGTGCGGTGAAGTCAATGCCTACTGTCACCGCATCATAATAGCGGTGCGCAAAGCGCGGAGCAATATTCTTGCCCAACCGGCAAATACGCACTACAACTTCCGTTTCATAATGAACTTCATTGGAAAAGTCGGGAACAAAGAATGGCTTGCCGTCTTTAAGAATAGCCGAATCGGGCTTCATGAAGATAACGGGTTCCCGGTTTACCTGAGTATGCCCCAGCTCTTTATTGTGCTGCGCATAGTTCATCCCTACTGCTATAATCTTCATTACTTGATTTCGTTAAAGTTCAAACGGTTAAACATAACTGCCAGATGTGCATATAATGAGGTGTTCTGGACTACTATATCTTCCGGCACCCGTATACGGAACGGGGTAAAGTTCCAAACAGCTTTAATGCCGCCTGCCACCATAGTGTCCGTTATCTTCTGTGCAATCTCGATTGGCACTGTCAGTACACCGATATTGACATCGTACTCGCGCATTTTCTTCTCAAAGTCATCGGAGTGGTAGATAGGAATACCGTTCAGGGTTGTCCCTACCAGTTCAGGGTTCACATCGAATGCCGCCACAATCTCCAGACCGAAATGGCTCAAACCGGAGTCACGCAGCAACGCGCCGCCCAAACTTCCGACACCGAAAAGAAAAGCTTTATGTATATTGGTAAATCCAAGGAAATCTTCCAGCACAGCAATCAGCGTATCTACATCATACCCCACACGCGTACGGCCTGAGATATTGACATACGACAAATCTTTTGCTATCTGAGAAGCATCAATATTGATTTCTTTGGAGATTTGAGTAGAAGAAACGAAACGCTCCCCTTTCTTTCTAAGCAACTTTACATTGGAAAGGTACCACGGAAGACGGCGCAGGGTAGGTTCCGGCACTTTCATGGAGTCTTTCTTTTGTAACTGATTGTTCATAGTCTTCCCTTTAAGTTCTCAATATTATGACTGACAAAAGTAGTGCTTTTTTTCTAATCTGTAACATATCTATGACAAAAGGTTAACATTATTTCTACCTATGATTGCAAAGTTCCCTGCAAAACCGTATTTTTGAACTCCTTTTCACAGAATATAAAATAGATATATATGGCTAAAAATTCCAAAGACAACGACTGGAAAGACAGACTGAATGTAGTGTACTCCACCAATCCCGACTTTAAATACGAGGTAGATGATGACGAAGAACAAACCACTCCCCAACCCTCCCAACAACGTCTGCGCGTACAACTGGACCGCAAAAACCGGGGTGGTAAAGTCGTAACCCTTATCACCGGCTTTGTCGGCATGGAAGACGACCTGAAAGAATTAGGCAAATTCCTCAAAAGCAAATGCGGTGTGGGCGGGAGCGCCAAAGACGGAGAAATCATTGTACAAGGTGATTTCAAACAGAAAGTACTGGAGTTGCTGAAGAAGGAAGGGTATACACAGACTAAGCCGGTGGGATGAACACACCTTATACCTGAAAATTTCAACAAAAAACGGCCGCTATGGATACCTCCATGCGACCGTTTCTATATATTTTTATTTGTACCGAATTATTCAGCGCGCAAAGTGAAACGCTTGAAGTCAACAATCTTCAATTCAGGATCGGCTTCTTTCAGCACTTCTCTTACTGTCTTCTTGGCATCCATGATATCTTCCTGATTCAGCAAGCAAACTTCTTTCAAGAATTTACCCAGACGACCTTTAGCAATGTTCTGAATCATCTGTTCAGGCAGATTTGCAGCCTTCTCAGCAGAAACAGTAGCGATAATTTCTTTTGCCTTTGCTACATCCTCAGCTGTAATCCAGCCCTTAGACATATTACTTTCCATATGATCTTCGCTGTCTACATGAGCCGGATTAATACCTGCTTTCTTCAAAGCAGCTTCAACAGCTTTCTGCACTTGCTCAGCTTTTGTCTTTTCAATGGCAACTTCGATTTCTTTCTGCTTAACTTCTTCAGAAACACCGTCTTCATCAATAGCCAACGGATTCATGGCAGCAATCTGCATAGCTACTTGCTTAGCCAACTGTTCGTCAACATTCTTGTTGAAAGCAACGATAGTACAAAGACCGTTTCTGTTCATGTGATTATAAACAACGGTAGTTGCACCCTCTACAGTCATATAACCGTCGAGTTCCATTTTTTCACCTGTAATACCGCTACGGTCAGTTACTGCATCTTGTACAGTACCGCTACCCATCGGCAACGCTTTCACTTCATCCAAAGTCTTACACTTGTTGGCAACAGCAAGATCAAGAATTTCCTGAGTCAGTTTCACGAAGTCAGCATTCTGGGCTACGAAGTCAGTTTCACACTTCAAAGCAATGATAACTGCAAAGTCACCAGTAGTCTTAGCCAAAACGCAACCTTCAGAAGCTTCACGGTCTGAACGCTTAGCGGCAACAGCCTGTCCCTTCTTACGGATAATTTCCATTGCCTTGTCGAAATCGCCTTCAGCATCATTCAATGCATTCTTGCAGTCCATCATACCAGCACCGGTCATTTTACGGAGCTTGGTTATATCAGCCATACTTACAGCCATAATATCTTTCCTTTATATTTTAGTTAATAAATATCGTTCTAAAAAGCGAAAAAGAGCTGAGAATAGAGAATTGAGAATTGCCGTAAAGTAACTCTCAACTTTCAATTCTCAACTCTCAGTTCTATGATTAAGCCTCTTCGTCTTCCTTGATGAAAGCGGCAGCTTTGGCTGCGTTGATTGCTTCCTCGTCAGACTTATCGAGTCTTGCTTTTGTAGCTTTCTTCTTGCCTTTGTTGGCAGGAGCTTCACCGGCAGCTTCCATATCTACCTTTTCAGCCTTGCGTTCTTCCAAACCTTCCTGCATAGCTGCGCAGCAAGCATCCAAGATAACTTCTACCGACTTAGTAGCGTCATCGTTTGCCGGAATAACGAAGTCGATGTTTGTAGGATCGGAGTTAGTATCAACGATACCGAATACCGGAATACCCAAACGGTTAGCTTCACGAACTGCAATATTCTCTTTCATTACGTCGATAACGAACAAAGCGGACGGCAGACGAGTCAGGTCAGCGATAGAGCCCAAAGTCTTGTCCAATTTAGCACGTTGGCGAGAGATTTGCAGAATTTCTCTCTTAGAGAGGTTAGAATAAGTACCATCGTTAGTCAATTTATCGATAGTAGCCATCTTCTTCACAGCCTTACGGATTGTCGGGAAGTTAGTCAACATACCACCCGGCCAGCGCTCGATTACATAAGGCATATTTACAGATGCAGCCTTGTCGGCAACCACCTGCTTAGCTTGTTTTTTAGTAGCAACAAACAGGACTTTCTTTCCTGACTTAGCGATTTGCTTCAAAGCTTCAGCAGCTTCGTCTATTTTAGCAACCGTCTTGTTGAGGTCAATGATATGAATACCATTGCGTTCCATGAAGATATAAGGAGCCATTGCAGGGTTCCACTTTCTTTTCAAGTGGCCGAAGTGACAACCGGCTTCCAATAATGTATCAAAATTTGTTCTTGACATTTTGTTTTAATCTTTAAATCGTTTACTTTCTTTTTTGTTTTTTCTAAACCAACCGCCGGGTAGCCTATCCAAATGAAGAGTCCCGGTAGTTTAGATACTAAACGCTTTTTCAGTTGAGAGTTGAGAGGTGAAAGTCGAGAATTAAGCAACTTGTCCGCCCCAACCGTTCTCCAACTCTTAACGTTTACTGAACTGGAATCTACGACGAGCTTTCGGCTGTCCCGGTTTCTTACGTTCAACAGAACGAGGATCACGAGTCATGAAACCTTCAGCGCGGAGAGCAGCCTTATCTTCAGCATTGATTTTCACCAGTGCACGAGCAATTGCAAGACGCAATGCCTGAGACTGACCGGTAAAACCACCACCGCAGAGGTTTACTTTGATGTCGTACTTTTCAGCAACACCCAGCTTGTTCAACGGTTGTTTAACTACATACTGAAGAATGCTTGATGGAAAGTACTCTGCGAGGTCTCTCTTGTTAATAGTAATCTTTCCAGTACCTTCGCTTACGAAAATACGTGCAATTGCACTTTTACGTCTGCCTAATGCATTTACTACTTCCATTATCTCTTATTTAAGTGCGTTAATATCAATCATTTTCGGGCTCTGAGCTTCATGTTTGTGCTCACTGCCTGCATAAACGTACATATTGCCCAACAATTGAGCACCCAGTTTATTCTTAGGCAACATACCCTTTACTACTTTTCTCAGCAACTTGTCATCACCGTTCGGTTTTGCCTGCAAACGAGCAGGAGTGATTTCTCTCTGACCGCCGGGATAGCCTGTATATGACAGATATACCTTGTCATTCCACTTGTTACCGGTTAATTTTACTTTGTCGGCATTGATAATGATTACATTATCGCCACAATCTACGTGAGGAGTAAAGTTTGGTTTATACTTTCCTCTCAACAGTTTCGCAACTTTTGCGCCCAGACGACCTAATACTTGGTCTGTAGCGTCAACAATGACCCATTCTTTAGTCACTGTAGCTTTGTTTGCAGAAATGGTCTTGTAACTTAAAGTATCCACTCTTAATTGTTTTTTTAAATGTTACTACTAAATGTTTTGCTTCACCACGAATTAACCACCTCGGACAAAGGGAGATTAACTCGCTATGAATTAAATGCTTATCCTTATGAGATAATAATCGGCTTGCAAAGGTACGGATTTTCTTATAACTGGCAAACGTTTTCTTCTTTTTTTTAAATTGCACTTGGCTGATATACAACAAAAAGAAAGAGGTTGAATTCAAAATGCAAAAGCCCTATCATCCAGTCATTCAGAGGAGCTTGCGACGAAGAATCTCCTCCCTTATGTATACTGAGAAGAGATTCTTCACTGCGTTCAGAATGACAGAATGATAGGGCTTTTACATTTTGACACCACCTATCCAAAAAACGCCTGCTTATATATGCAAACGCTTATAAGCAGCGTTTTTCAAGAATTGTGTAATCAGGAACTATGTAAGAAGCATTGAATAGTCTTGAAAGCCTGCTACCGGACAATATCTTCCGGGAATACCGGCGGCATATTCACCCGTTTCCATGTTTCATGAAACCACGTGTTCAGTTCATTTCCGTTCAAATCTTTTGCAATGAAATATTTCAGATACATCACACCTCCCTCACCCATTTCAAATTCAAGGACATTGTCTTTATTATCCAGCATGGGCAGATGGATATTCTTCTCGATGCTCTCTTTGTAAGCATTGCCCGATATTTGCTGATACGTGCCATATCCTGTGATAATGGCATCCGTACCCGGGCGTATCGTGAAGTTAACGATACGTCCGTCATCACTCAGTACCTTAAATGTATTACTCGGCTTCAGCATTCCGGGAATATCCGGATTCTCAGACACATAATGACACAACTGCCAAATACCTTGCAGATGCGCAGGTTCAAAAGCTGCCTTATCCTGCGCCCGGACTCCTGTTACCGCAAGCAGCACCGCTGCCAGCATGGTAAAGAAATAATTCTTTTTCATATTCGTATGATATTGGTTAACGTTATGTCATTCCTATTGACACAAATATAAAGATTTATTTTGAGAATATAACAATTTATTGCATAAAAAAAGCCCGCATAAATCAAATTTATGCAGGCTTCTCCGTTTAGGATATTTTATGTCACTTTCCGGCGGTTAGAACTCTGCATTACGCGGAGTACGCGGGAAGGGTATCACGTCACGAATATTAGTCATGCCGGTTACAAACAACAACAGACGCTCAAAGCCCAGCCCAAAACCGGAGTGCGGACACGTACCGAATTTACGGGTATCGAGATACCACCACATATCCTTCATCGGGATATGCAGTTCATCAATGCGGTTCATCAGTTTGGCATAGTCGGCCTCACGCTCGGAACCGCCGATTATCTCGCCAATCTTCGGGAAGAGCACATCCATGGCGCGTACCGTCTTGCCATCTTCATTCTGTTTCATGTAGAACGCCTTGATTTCTTTCGGATAATCCGTCAGGATAACCGGACGCTTGAAGTGTTCTTCCACCAAATAACGTTCGTGTTCGGAAGCCAAGTCAACGCCCCAGTATACGGGGAACTCGAACTTATGCCCCTTTGCAACGGCTTCTTCCAGAATTTTGATACCTTCCGTATAAGGCAGACGAACGAAGTCTTCTTTCAAGACACCTTGCAGACGCTCTACCAAGCCCTTATCAAACATATCGTTCAAGAACTTCACATCATCGGCGCAGTTATCCAAAGCCCACTGTACACAGAACTTGATGAATTCTTCCGCCAAGTCCATATTGTCGGTAATGTCATTGAATGCAACTTCCGGCTCAACCATCCAGAACTCTGCCAAGTGACGGGGAGTATTGGAATTCTCGGCGCGAAACGTAGGACCGAATGTATAGATAGCGCCCAATGCCGTAGCGGCAAGCTCACCCTCCAACTGACCGGAAACCGTCAGGCTCGCCTGTTTGCCAAAGAAGTCGTCATCGTAGATAATGGAACCGTTTTCGTCTTTCTTCAAATCATACAGATTCATCGTAGTAACCTGAAACATTTGTCCGGCACCTTCGCAGTCAGAGCCCGTAATGATAGGCGTATGGAAGTAGAAGAACCCTTTCTTATGGAAGAATTCATGAATGGCAATAGCCATATTGTGACGAATGCGGAACACAGCGCCGAATGTATTCGTACGCGGACGCAGATGGGCTATCTCACGAAGGAACTCCATAGAGTGCCCCTTTTTCTGCAAAGGATATGTGTTGTCGCAAGTTCCCAACACTTCGATTTCACGAGCTTGGATTTCAGCTTTCTGACCGGAGCCTACCGATTCAGTCAGCACGCCGTTCACGCTCAAACAAGCGCCTGTGGTAATATCTTTCAGCATCTCTTCATCGAAGTTTGCCAAATCTACCACAATCTGCACATTATTTATTGTAGAACCGTCGTTCAGCGCGATAAAATTAACTTGCTTACTACCTCTGCGGGTGCGAACCCAGCCTTTCACGTTGACCATAGCGCCAAAGTCTTCACGCTTCAACAGGTCAACAATCTTTGTTCTACTAATCTTTTCCATAAAACAGTTATTATACCTTATTATATATATTATTCGAAAGAGCCCATGCGCAGGAAGTTCACCTCTTGCTCTGTGAGGTAACGCCATTCGCCGCGGCGCAAGCCTTTCTTGGTTAAGCCGGCAAAGAATACACGGTCCAGCTTCACAACCTTATATCCCAGCGATTCGAAAATACGACGCACGATACGGTTCTTGCCGGAGTGAATTTCTATACCCACTTCATCTTTCTTGAAATCATCAGTATAGCTGATAGCATCTGCATGGATTTCACCGTCATCCAACTGAATACCGGCTGCAATCTGTTCCATATCGGCTTTGGTCAGATTCTTATCCAAATGCACATGATATATTTTCTTTTTCAGATACTTGGGATGAGTCAGCTTAGAAGCCAAGTCGCCATCATTTGTCAGCAACAGCACACCCGTAGTATTACGGTCCAGACGACCTACCGGATAGATACGTTCATCACAAGCGCCCTTCACCAAATCCATTACAGTACGGCGCGCCTGCGGGTCATCGGAAGTTGTCACCGTATCTTTCGGCTTATTCAACAGGACATATATCTTACGTTCGATGCTGACCGCCTGGTCGTGGAACTTCACTTCGTCTCCACGCTTAATCTTAGTACCCAGTTCAGTAACCACCACTCCGTTTACAGACACCACTCCGGCTGTAATAAATTCATCCGCCTCACGACGCGAGCATACACCTGCATTAGCAAGGAACTTATTCAGACGAATCGGGTCGTTCGGGTCAACAAACTGTTCCTTATATTCTATCTGTTTCTTCTTGCTATATTTGGCATTGGGGTCGTAGTCTCCCGTACGGCGAATGGGACGGCTATAGCTGTCTCTGTTCCCATAAGAACGTTGCGGACGGTCGCCGCCTTCACTGTTGTAGCGAGGACGGTAAGGACGGTCGCCACCGGCATTATTGCCATAAGAACGCTGCGGACGGTCGCCACCTTCGCTATTGTAGCGAGGACGGTAAGGACGGTCGCCACCGGCATTGTTGCCATAAGAGCGTTGCGGACGGTCGCCGCCTTCGCTGTTGTAGCGAGGACGATAAGGACGGTCACCACCTTCACTGTTGTAGCGAGGACGGTAAGGACGGTCGCCACCGGCATTGTTGCCATAAGAGCGTTGTGAACGGTCGCCACCTTCGCTGTTGTAGCGAGGACGATAAGGACGGTCGCCACCGGCATTGTTGCCATAAGAGCGATCGTTGTTGCCATAAGAACGCTGCGGACGGTCGCCATTCTCCGCATTCGGATTAAAGCGAGGACGATAAGGGCGGTCACTACTGTAAGAACGTTGCGGACGATCGCCATTTTCACTATTAAATCTCGGACGATAAGGGCGGTCGCCATTTTCACGGTTGTAAGACGGGCGGCTATAACCTCCCTCTCTGTTAAATTGGTTACCATCACGGCCGGCGCCTGAGTTCTCCTCTGAGGAAGAAGCATCACGCCAAGTTTCATTTTCTGTACTCATTGTTTTATTCGAATAAAATTAAACCTACTGGCCTCACGGCCATTCTTTATCTCTAATTACCTTTCTTTTATTTCAGCTTATAAACAAATTCCGGATTAAAAAAGTTGAGAACCTCCGGACTCTCTTTTCACTTCTTAAAGCCCCGTATATGTATGGGGGGTAATTGCACGTAATTCTTTCTTAATATCTTCGCTTACATTCAATTCTTCTATGAATTCTTTGATGGAAGCCTCTGTGATAGCCTGGTTAGTACGCGTCAACGCCTTCAGCGCTTCATAAGGATGCGGATATGCCTCACGGCGCAGGATTGTCTGAATAGCCTCGGCCACAACACTCCAGCAATTATCCAAATCGCGGCAGATAGCCGGTTCGTTCAGCAACAGCTTGCGCAATCCCTTCAATGAACTCTGAATGGCAATTACAATATGCCCGAACGGAACACCCACGTTACGCAATACGGTAGAATCCGTCAAGTCGCGTTGCAGACGTGACACCGGCAGCTTCACAGCCAGATGCTCAAGAATAGCGTTTGCTATGCCCAGATTACCTTCGGCATTTTCAAAGTCAATCGGATTTACCTTATGCGGCATTGCGCTTGAACCAACCTCTCCGGCTTTAATCTTTTGTTTGAAATACTCCATAGAGATATACTGCCAGAAGTCACGGTTCATGTCAATCATCACCGTATTGATGCGCTTCATTGCATCGAAGATGGCGGACAGATTGTCATAATTGGAAATCTGAGTCGTATATTCTTCACGCTCCAAGCCCAACTTCTCTGCGACAAATTTATTGCCGAAAGCTTTCCAGTCATACTCCGGATAAGCCACGTGATGCGCATTGTAATTACCCGTAGCGCCACCAAATTTAGCGGTTACCGGGCAAGCCTTCAACGCAGCCAACTGACGTTCCAAACGGTACACGAACACCATCACCTCTTTTCCCAGACGAGTGGGAGAAGCCGGCTGCCCGTGCGTCTTGGCAAGCATCGGGATATTCGCCCACTCTTCCGCATACGCACGGAGTTGGGCTATCAATTCCTCTATTTGAGGATAATACACCTGCTCCAAAGCCTCTTTCACAGACAAAGGAATAGAAGTATTGTTAATATCTTGTGAAGTCAGCCCGAAGTGGATAAATTCTTTGTAATCATCCATTCCACCCAACTTGTCAAATTCTTCTTTCAGGAAATACTCCACAGCCTTCACGTCATGATTCGTCACGCTTTCAATATCCTTGATGCGTCCGGCGTCGGCTTCGGAAAAGTTACGGTAGATGTTCCTCAATGTCTCGAACACGCCCTTATCCACCCCTTTCAGCTGAGGTAAAGGCAGTTCACACAAGGTTATAAAATATTCCACTTCAACCTGTACACGGTATTTTATCAGTGCGAATTCTGAGAAATAGGCAGCCAAAGCATCTGTCTTGCCCCTGTATCGACCGTCAATCGGAGAGATTGCGGTAAGTAAATCAAGTTCCATACGTCGTATTTATAGATAATTATCGGGGTGCAAAATTACGGCTTTTTTCTGAGTAATAAGGTATAAAGAAGAAATAAATTACAAAAATGAAGTTACAGGACAAAAAAATAGCCCTGCGCATCACACACAAAGCTATAAAAGTACAAACAACTTAGAGGTGGGCGTTGACGGATTCGAACCGCCGACCCTCTGCTTGTAAGGCAGATGCTCTGAACCAGCTGAGCTAAACGCCCTTTTGATGAACGAAAGTGCTTGGAATTTGGTGGGCGTTGACGGATTCGAACCGCCGACCCTCTGCTTGTAAGGCAGATGCTCTGAACCAGCTGAGCTAAACGCCCTTACACTTTCGTTTCAAAAGCGATGCAAAGGTACGGTTTATTTTGAAACTACCAAAACTTTGATCGTCTATTTTTCAAGTTTTTTTTCAAACAATGCCAACCATTGTTGAGTTTCAAGCAATTAGCCTTATCACTTTTTTGTTTCATTTTTACGGATTACCCTTGCCGGATTACCAACAGCCACAGAATCGGACGGAATATCTTTAGTCACCACACTCCCCGCACCAATAATGCAACGGTCGCCGATTGTCACCCCGGGACAAATAACAGTACCGCCGCCAATCCAGCAATCCTCACCTATCGTCACCGGATAAGCGTGTTCTTGCTCCACACGCCTCTCCAAATAATCAAACGGATGCTGGGGCGTATAAATCTGCACACAAGGTCCTATCAGCGTATATGCCCCGATAGTAATATAGCCTCCGTCCAGAAAAGTACAGTTGGAATTAATAAAAACATGCTCCCCAAGGCGGATTCCGTCACCGTGGTCGCAACAAAAAGGCAGCCAGACAGTGGCAGAAGCGGGAATACCAGGTATCAGTTCTTCCAATACGCTCCGGCATTCTTCATCATAGCCGCTCATGCCGTTCAGCCTCAACAACAGTTTTTTTGCACGCTTGAATCTCTCCTGAATTTCCGGAGAAGCGGTATTCGCCAATTGCGAACTGCGCATTTTGTCTACCTCATTCATATCGTCAATCTAAATAGTTTCTTTTTTTATTTGCAGTCCCGCTATTATCCATTGCACACCCGCAACAACTCTGTCAGCTTTTCCATCCAGTCCTCATCGGGAGCCACGTGCAACCCGTGTATGCCAAGTGCTTCCGCAGCCTTGACATTCTTCAAGCTATCATCCACAAATATCGTCTCCTCCGCCTTCATGCCGTCAGCGGCCAGCGCTTTAAGATAAATATCCGGATTGGGCTTGTAAGCCTGCATCTCATAACTGCAAAAGAGCGTATCGAAATAATCGCCTATCGGCTTGCGCTCGTCACTGAACTTATCACTGCGGGTAAAAGCCATAATAAACGGATTAGTATTACTGAGCAAACAGATGTGGTATTCTCCCCTCAGCTTCAACAGATTGCGCAGCCTGTCCACCGGAACATCACGTATAAAGCCCAACCAGCAATACTGTGCCTCCTCCCAACTGACAGACTCGCGTCCGACAGCCTCAGCCATTCTCCGGCAAAACTCGTCAGCATCAATCTTTCCCGTTTCAACGTCCAAGAAAAAACCTTTCTGCCCGTATTCTCCCATATAATCATCCGTATTCACTCCCATTGACCGGAAGCGGCGATAAGCCTCCTCCGAATTCTGACGGAATATCACACCGCCCATATCAAATAATATATTCTTTATCATACGCCAATTGTCATTTAAGGAGTCCCTATCAGGCATTCCCACTCATTATACCGCAAAAATACTGATTATTCAACGGATATGAAAAGTTTTACTTCTTTTCTTTAGGCTAAGCACGGACTTGCTTTATTCATATTCGGGAGTTAAGGAATTAATATAGGATAAGGTAAGTAGCTGAGTGACTGAATGGTTGATGTCCCACCCTTTTCAATCATAGTGGAACGTTCATTCAGTCGTATAGGGAAGGTACTTCAGTCGTATAGGGAAGGTGCTTCAGTCGTATTGAGAACATACCTCGACAAGAACACCTGTTTACCTCCATACAAAAAAGAGAGAGGTGTGTCAAAATGTAAAAGTCCTATCATTCTGTCATTCAGAGGAGCTTGCGACGAAGAAGCCCCTCTCTTATGTATGCAGAGAAGAGATTCTTCACTGCGTTCAGAATGACAGAATGATAGGACTTTTACATTTTGACACAACCCCTCTCTATTACAATAACATATCAACCGGCTTATTTATATTCCTGCCAGCTCTTTATCTGAATATCTTCCATCTTCATCTCGCAGAATGCTTCAATGAAAGCGCCTGCCAGACGGGCATTTGTAATCAACGGAATGTTATGGTCGATAGCTCCGCGACGAATCTTGTAACCGTTGGTCAACTCGCGTTTGGAGTGGTTCTTCGGAATATTTACAATCAAGTCGAACTTATGCTCGGCAATCATAGTCATTACATTGTTCTCCGCATCTGCACGTTCATCGGGCCAGAACACAGCTTCGGTATTCACGCCGTGCGCGTTGAGGAATGCGGCTGTACCTGCCGTAGCGTAAATCTTATATCCTTTGGCAAAGAGCATACGGCTTGCATCCAGCAAATCCACTTTTGACTTCATTGCACCGGAAGAGAACATCACACCCTTCTCCGGACGCGGAATCTTGAAGCCGGTAGCAATCATGGAGTTCAGCAATGCTTCGGAGAAGTCGTCACCGATACAGCCCACTTCACCCGTAGAGGACATATCCACGCCCAATACCGGGTCTGCCTTGTGCAGACGGGAGAATGAGAACTGGGAAGCCTTTACGCCAATCCAGTCGATGTCGAACGCCGATTTGTCCGGACGGGAGTAAGGAGCATCCAGCATAATCTTCGTGGCGGTCTCGATGAAGTTACGCTTCAGCACCTTAGATACAAACGGGAAGCTGCGTGAAGCACGCAGGTTACATTCGATAACCTTCACTTCGTTGTTGCGTGCCAAGAACTGGATGTTGAAAGGACCGGAGATATTGAGTTCCTTCGCTATCTGACGGCTGATTTTCTTGATGCGGCGTGCCGTAGCGAAGTAAATCTTCTGTGCCGGGAACACCAGCGTAGCGTCACCGGAGTGTACACCGGCAAACTCAACGTGCTCGGAGATGGCATATTCCACAACCTCACCGTTCTGAGCCACAGCATCAAACTCTATTTCCTTCGTATTCTGCAGGAACTGAGAAACCACTACCGGATATTCTTTGGAAACCTCGGCTGCCATTTTCAGGAAGTTCTCCAACTCCTCTTCATCGTAGCATACGTTCATCGCAGCACCGGAGAGCACATACGACGGACGAACCAATACAGGATAACCCACTTTCTCAACGAAGCCCTTCACGTCTTCCAGGCTGGTAAGTTCCTGCCAAGCCGGCTGGTCGATGCCGAGCTGGTCGAGCATTGCCGAGAACTTGTTACGGTTCTCTGCACGGTCGATGGAGATAGGAGAAGTACCCAACACGGGAACGGACTGGCGATGGAGTTTCATGGCCAGATTGTTGGGAATCTGCCCGCCTACGGACACGATTACGCCGCGCGGCTGTTCGAGGTCGATAACATCGAGCACACGTTCAAAAGACAGTTCGTCGAAGTACAGACGGTCGCACATATCGTAGTCGGTAGACACTGTTTCGGGGTTATAGTTAATCATGATAGATTTGTAACCCAGCTTGCGTGCAGTCTGGATGGCGTTCACCGAGCACCAGTCAAACTCTACGGAAGAGCCGATGCGGTAAGCACCCGAACCCAGCACAACCACCGATTTCTCATTCTTGTAATAGTTCACATCATAACCCTGTACGGCATACGTCATATAGAGGTAGTTCGTCAGTTCCGGATGTTCGGAAGCAATGGTATTGATGCGTTTCACAGCCGGCAGAATACCCAGTTCCTTACGACGGGCGCGTACCATAAGGTTTTCCTTCTCCATATTGCCTTCCGGGCTCAGCACGAAACGTGCAATCTGGAAATCGGAGAAACCGAGCACTTTCGCTTCGCGCAGCACGTCGGCCGGAATATCTTCCACCTTATTATATTGCGAGAGTTTATTCTTATAGTCTACGATGTTCTTCAGCTTGCCGAGGAACCAAGGGTCAATCTTCGTCAGTTCAAAGATACGGTCGATTGTGTAGCCTTTTTCCAAAGCTTGGGCGATGGCGAACACACGCAGGTCGGTGGGGTGAGACAGTTCGTGATCCAAATCATCGAATTCCACATCGTCATTGCCCACAAAGCCGTGCATACCCTGACCTATCATACGCAGACCTTTCTGGATAATCTCCTCGAAAGAGCGGCCGATAGACATGATTTCGCCCACCGACTTCATGCTTGAACCGATTTCACGAGACACACCCGCAAACTTCGTCAAGTCCCAACGAGGGATTTTACAAATCAGATAATCCAGTTGCGGAGCCTCGTAAGCGGAATTTGGAGTACCCATTTCGCCGATTTGGTCAAGCGTATAGCCCAATGCAATCTTGGCGGCAACGAAAGCGAGCGGATAACCGGTGGCTTTGGATGCCAATGCGGAAGAGCGGGACAGACGGGCGTTCACCTCAATTACGCGGTAGTCGTTGGTCTCGGCATTGAACGCGTATTGAATGTTACATTCGCCCACGATGCCGAGGTGACGGATGCATTTGGTAGAAAGTTCCTGCAACATCTTCACCTGTTCGTCGGTAAGGGAACAAGTGGGGGCAACCACGATAGACTCACCGGTATGGATGCCCAGCGGGTCGAAGTTTTCCATGCTTGCCACAGTGAAACAGTGGTCGTTGGCATCGCGGATTACCTCGAACTCTATTTCCTTCCAGCCTTTCAGGGATTCTTCCACCAAGATTTGTTTGGAGAAAGTGAAAGAGCTTTCGGCCAGCTTGATGAATGCTTCCTCGTCCGGACAGATACCGCTGCCCAAGCCGCCCAAAGCGTATGCCGAGCGCACCATTACCGGGTAGCCGATTTCGCGGGCAGCCTTCAAGGCGTCTTCCATGCTTTCCACAGCGTGGCTCTTCGGAGTTTTCATGGGTATTTCATCCAGCTTCTTCACAAAGAGGTCACGGTCTTCCGTGTACATGATAGCCTCTACCGAAGTACCCAGCACACGTACGCCATATTTCTGCAAAGTTCCGTTCAGGTAAAGTTCCGTACCGCAGTTCAGTGCAGTCTGTCCGCCGAAAGCCAACAGGATGCCGTCCGGCTGTTCTTTCTTGATGATTTCTTCTACGAAATAAGGAGTTACCGGCAAGAAGTAAACTTTATCGGCAATACCTTCCGATGTCTGGATTGTAGCAATATTCGGATTTACCAATACCGAACCCACACCTTCTTCGCGCAAAGCCTTCAAAGCCTGCGAACCGGAATAGTCAAACTCCCCGGCCTGACCAATCTTGAGCGCACCTGAGCCCAAGACAAGCACTTTCTTCAAATTCTTTTCCATATTCTCTTGTTGTCTATATAAGTTCATTCTTTACGTCCCGGCACAAAAAAAATGCGTTACCCGAATAAGGATTAACGCATTACCAAAGAACTAAAAATATTGTTTTCGGAAAAAGAGAAACCGGCAGCCAGCGAATGAAATTCATTCGAACGTAGGTTGTATGTACTTCTCTTTTCCTGCGGTTGCATAGTTGTCTCTAAAATTTTTGCAAAGAAACGACTTATTTACGATTTGAGCAAATTAATCAAAAGAATAAATTTCTTATTTTTCCGGGTTGCCGGAGCGGGCATTGTCCGCAAGCTCCCGAATGGCATCTTCCAAAGAGTCATCTTTGCCAAGTCCCATCGGTTGCCGCCCTTGATGTGGAGCGCATTGTCGCTAATGGTCTTGATGTCTGTTTGTGTGAAGTTTGGCAGTAGTAGGCGTTTCTTGCGCTTGCAGCGGTGTTCCAATCACAGCCGCCGCAATGACTGCCAAAAAACGGAGTAATTTTTTAAATTTCATAAAAGTTTTTTAATGCGCGAAAATTAGATTATATACAATGAACTGCCAAAAAAGTGTTGTCTACAAACGGCTAAAACACAAAGAAATATGCTAAAAACGGCATTTCGGATACCAATTCGTACCATTTCCGCAACTTTCCACCTACTTTCCTCCTCTAATTTTCACAGCAATGCACTGCATTAGATGAAAATAATGGTATCTTTGCATTCCGTTACAACGGACAGAGTTTTATAAGGAAAGAATAAGAATAATAAATACAGATATGGCAAAAGAAAAAATCATCCTCACGGGCGACCGCCCCACAGGACGCCTGCACATCGGACATTATGTAGGCTCATTGAGACGAAGAGTGGAGTTGCAGAACTCCGGACTGTATGACAAGACATTCGTGTTCATCGCCGATGCGCAAGCATTGACAGACAATATGGAGAATCCGGAAAAAGTACGTCAGAACGTTATTGAGGTGGCCCTCGACTATTTGGCTTGCGGACTGGACCCGATGAAGAGCACCATCTTCATCCAGTCGCAGATACCGGAACTGTGCGAACTGACTTTCTACTATATGGACCTTGTCACCGTATCGCGCCTGCAACGCAACCCGACGGTAAAGACGGAAATCCAGATGCGTAACTTTGAAACAAGCATTCCGGTAGGTTTCTTCACCTACCCCATCAGCCAGGCTGCGGACATTACAGCGTTCCGCGCCACTACCGTTCCCGTCGGCGAAGACCAGGAACCGATGATTGAACAGGCCCGTGAAATCGTACGCCGCTTCAACTTCATCTACGGCGACACACTGGTAGAGCCGGAAATCCTCCTGCCGGATAATGCAGCCTGCCTGCGTCTGCCGGGAACGGACGGAAAAGCCAAGATGAGTAAGTCTTTGGGCAACTGTATCTACCTTTCCGATACCGCCGACGAGGTTCAGAAGAAAGTGAAGAGTATGTACACCGACCCCGACCACTTGCGTGTACAAGACCCGGGCAAGATTGAGGGCAATACCGTATTTACTTATTTGGATGCTTTCTGCCGTCCCGAACACTTTGAACGTTACCTGCCCGACTATCCTTCTTTGGAAGAATTGAAGGCTCATTATCAACGCGGCGGTTTGGGCGACATGAAAGTGAAAGGTTTCCTCAACAACATCATGCAGGAAACGTTGGAACCGATTCGCAATCGCCGCAAGGAATTCGAGAAAGATATTCCCGCCATCTACGATATGCTGAAGAAAGGCTGTGAAACGGCACGTGAAACAGCCGCAGCAACGCTGGATGATGTGCGTCGCGCCATGAAGATTAACTACTTCGATGATGCGGAACTCATTGCAGAACAGATAAAGAAATTCAGCGTGGAATAATATTCATCACAAAGCATAAAAATAAGGGCTGTACCCGTTGCCGGATACAGCCCTTGTTCTTTTCTATTTATCTGTTAGTTGGCAGATTTCACTAATACTACACGGTTCAGAATCGGTTGTCCGAACTTGTCAACACCACCGTCGGCAGAAATCGTCAAGCGGTCGGCAGAGATACCGTAATCCTTTACCAAAACATCCACTACAGCCTGTGCACGCTTCAAACTCAACTCTTTGTTGAACTCAGGAGTACCTGTTGCAGAGTCGGCATAACCGTTTACAGTGTAAGTTGCGTTCGGGAACTCTTGCATCTGTTTTGCCAGATAAGAAATGTTCATAACCTCACGAGGTGACAACTCGGCAGAACCAATCTTGAAGAATACGGTACGCGGTGCGATATTCGGATCGGTAACGACCACTTCGGTTTCGGCAACTTCTACCGGTCTGTTCTGTGCAGCGGTCAGAGCTGACTCCAACTGTTGGTTGGCGGCAGCCATCTCGGCAATCTGTTGCTGCATGGCAGACAATTCAAGAGCGGAAATCAACTGCGGCATCGGACGGTTGAACCCGCGTTTCGGGAAATGGTAAGTCAAACCGAGAGTAGCGCTGAACACACCGTCATAACCCTTACCGGCAACTGTTCCGTCGAATTTGTCTTCAACACCCATTGCGCTAAGCTCCAGATTAATATCTATTGCATTGGATACGCGGAAGCGGTTGATAATACCGGCGTTTACCGACAGAGCTTCGCGGTGAGGCTTTGTATAGTTATGAGTGATACCGGCTCCCAAATAGGGGATGATTTCATATACACGGTACTGGTTGTAACCGCCAAACAGGGCATTCAGGTTGAACATTACATCACCGTGGAAGTTCATATAATCGAAACGCTGTTTGTACGAACCGTTTTCACGTTGAGTACCCTTTACATAATCGGCAAACGGATCCATCGTGAAACCTTTTGCCTGAAGACCGCTATACTGCAAACGCAATCCCAGCCCCGGAGTAAACCATTTGCCGACAGAGATATTCATCGTAGGACTGATGCGCTTACCGAAATCGCCCAATTGCTGATCATTATCTCCATACATCACCGATGCACCGCCCCCGATGGAGAAGAACCAGTTGCTCCAGAATGGATTTGTTATCACTTGGTACTTATCCTGTACCTGAATAATATCGACCTGTTCTACAACAACAGGTTTTTGCTGTGCCATAGCGGCAGAAGAAACGCCGGCCAACGCCAGCAACATTAGAATCTTTTTCATATACCTAAAATAGTTAAGTTGGTTAATTAAATTCTTTATCATTCAAACTGATTAATTAACACCGGCAAAACTAAAAGGTTCTGAAAAGAGGAAATTTTTTTTAAATTATCACTTCAGGAACAGTTTCTCAATATCTTCTTCTTTAATGGTAGAAAGAACCGTACGTCCGTCAGGCGTATAGTTGGGCGTGGAACAAGCAAACAGGCTGTCTACCAGATTGGACATTTCATCATTACTCAGCACCTGCCCGTAAACGATAGCCGCCGCACGCGCCAAAGTCAACGCAAGGATGGTCTGGACTTCTTCCTTCACATCATTGCCTTTCTCCATAGCGGTATGCACCATACTGCGCACCAGTTCTACGGGGTTCAGTCCCTCGATGCCGGAAGGAATACCGTTGATAGCATAACTGCCCCCTCCCAAAGGGCTGAGGTCGAAACCTACCGCCGCCAAATCATCCGACAAGCTTTCCAGCACCGCCGCTTCGGAAGCCGGCAATTGGATTATCTCCGGGAACAGCACTCCCTGAGACACCCCCTGTTTCTGGCAAATCTGATTCATGTATCGGTCGAACAGCACACGTATATGCGCACGATGCTGGTCAATAAGCATCAAACCGGACTTTACGGAAGTAAGTATAAAACGTCCCTTGAACTGCAAGTGCTGCGCACCTTTCTCCATAGTAGAAGGCTCACCCGAATACAAAGGAGAAGATTGCGGGGATGCTGCAACCGGTTCTGTTACGGCGGAAGCTGCCTCCTCAAAATCAAACGGTTCTTCCTCGGCAGGTTCGTTCATCTTGCTCGCTTTCTCCAAACCGGAATACAAGCCCTCCCACTCCACACTCTGACGGGAATAGTTTCCTCCACCGCCATAGGAAGAGGCGGACGAGGTTTTAAAAGGATTGAAATCTGCATTATAGTGCACCTTAGGCGGTTCGATAGGACGGTTTTGTTCAAACGCCGGAATATCGGGCATACCCTCCGTATCGAAGTCTATGGACGGCACGGCATTGAACTTTCCAAGCGATTCTTTAACGGCAGCCGAGAGTATCTGCCAAATAGCCTGTTCATTCTCAAACTTGATTTCCGTCTTTGTAGGATGGATATTCACATCTATGTTGGCAGGGTCTACTTCAAAATAGATAAAATAGGATATTTGTTCCCCGGCGGGAATCAGCTGTTCGTAGGCATCCATAACCGCCTTATGGAAATATGGGTGACGCATATAACGCCCGTTTACGAAAAAGTACTGATGCGCACCTTTCTTCCGGGATGTTTCCGGCTTCGCAACAAAACCGGAAACTTTTATCATCGTCGTATTTACATCTACCGACAATAATTGCTGGTTCAACTTCTTACCGAATACGGCAAGAATACGTTGGCGCAACGGCATGACGGGCAGGTTGAACAGTTCGGTATCATTGCTGTACAGATAGAAAGCCACATCCGGATGCACCAAAGCAATACGCTCGAACTCGGTCAGGATGTTGCTCAATTCCGTTGAATTTGCTTTCAGAAACTTGCGGCGGGCGGGAATATTGAAGAAGAGGTTCTTTACGGAAAAGTTACTTCCCTTAGGACAAGATACGGCCTCCTGACTCTCCACCTTAGAACCGGCAATCACCAAGCGCGTGCCCAATTCCTCATTAGCCGGACGGGTTTTCAACTCCACCTCTGCCACCGCAGCAATAGATGCCAACGCCTCTCCGCGAAATCCCATTGTGCGCAAGGCAAACAAATCGGAGGCTTCGCGTATCTTGGATGTGGCATGGCGCTCAAAGGACAAGCGGGCATCAGTCTCGGACATTCCCTTTCCATCGTCAATGACCTGAATGCAGGTTTTCCCGGCATCCGTAATCAAAACATGTATTTCTCCGGCTTCTGCATCAATCGCATTTTCTACCAATTCTTTGATGACAGATGCCGGACGTTGAATCACCTCTCCGGCAGCAATCTGGTTTGCAACCGAATCGGGCAGCAAATGAATGATATCGCTCATGATAAGTATAAAGTATAAAATATAAAGTTAAGATATAGGAACTTAAATGATACCGTTGGTTATGGCATACCACAGGTATATCAGCAAAGCAATGACCACCAGTATTATCCCCAAATGAACAGGTTTACGTCCGCTTTCCTTGCGGCGCTTCAGGTGGGTGGTGCTTTCGACGAACTTTCCCCGGATATCTTCGGGCGAAAACTCCTTTTCCGGCAACATACCTAATTCGCGCTTGGCATCTTCTTCCATTTTAGCCAGCTTCTCTTTCCGTTCATTCACATAGATGTATGAATGGTGAAAACCTCGCGGCTTACGCATTGTAAACATTCCCATAGCGTTATTTTTTAGTTCGTTTTATATGCATATCTCTTGGCGAAGTTAAAGGTTTCCGGTCACTTTTCTGCAATGTTTCACCCGCTTTTTTACCTCGCCACTCAAAGATGTCGTACTTGTTCAGCGGACGGATATAATCAAACCATACAAATGAGGGCAGTCTCATCTTGTCCGCCGGTATTTGATCCATGGGATACAATATACCATTGGATTTGCCTATCAATGCGGCTTCTTCCATCTTGCGATCCTTAAGGTAAATACGCAGAAAGCTGCCCTCGGCATAGTTCATACCAATCATCGTACTGTCTTTTTCCTCCGGATAGAAGATTATCAAGACATTACCGTTCACATCTACACGACGCATATCTCCATTCTCGAAAAAGGCTTTCATCTCCTTTCCTGTCACTTGATTGTAATGGACGGAATCTTTCCGCTCCACAGCCAAAGCCTGATTGATGATGTGAGCCCAGTCAATGGTGCTGTCATTCATGTAGACCTTTATCTCCTCACCGAGCAACTGCTGCGCGCCATGCCACAAGATAGGATCTGTATACATCGTCATACAGGAATCTTTGGAGTTGTAAACCAAAGAATCACATACAGCCTGCACATCAGTACGATAAGCACGCACTTTATGATAGACGCGCATCTCACGATAGGCGGAGTCGGTATTCATATTATAAGTTACCAGCCGCAGGGTATCGCCATGCATGAAAAGGCTGTCACCTTGAGAGTAGTCTACGGCAACGGCACGCTGGGTGGCAATGGCATTGCCCGTCAGCTCATTGTAGAAACAATAATTGCCGGTAAGCATATTCCTGTTGATAGTATCATTCATCTGGACGTTGTTGAAAGCCTCGCCATATCCCAACTTGCGGTCGTAGAAAAGGCTGTCACCCGTAAGTTTCTTGCCTTCGTTTGTCAAAACAGAACGATCCAGCAATTCCGCCTGCTCGGAAACGGTGTTATATTCTCCACGCTCCGAATAAATATGATTTTTGTCGCTGACAATGTCGGAAGGGCCCAAAATTGTTGCGATTTTGGACTCCGTACTGTATTTCAAGGTATCGGAGGTCAGGACAAACTTCGGATTTACCAGCTTCACCTCATGGTTGAAAACAGCCAGTTTGGTTGCCGGACTGTATTCGCCCCATTCGGAAGTGAGCACATTCTCTTCATCGGTCAGCGTACCGCCGTCAAAGTAATATCCTAAATTATAAAGACGGTCATAGTTCAAGCTGTCCGTAGTAAGCTCTGTATTGCGGTTAATCATACGGACATTCTCGCGCAACATGGCCAGTTGCGACATACCGTCGTAATACAAGTAATCACCATATATAAATAAGGTGTCCCCTTGCTCCATACGGACATTGCCGAATGCTTCTACGGAATTGATTTTTTCGTAAATCAGAGCACTGTCGCAAAACATATACATACTGTCATGCTTCATCCGGACAGAACCGATCAGTACCTGCACATCGGGACGCAACTGTTTATCCGCCTGCGCCTCATCGGCATAAAGCAAATCTACACGTTTCTTTTTCTTGTCAGGCTCACTTTTCCTGTCCTGCGCACTTAACAAACAAACGCCGAACAAGCATATCAAACCAAATATCAGTCTTTTATCCATCCCGGATACTTGAATGTACAGTTTCTCCAATTTTCGTTAATACGGACGTAAGTGTGTTTCTGTTTTTCACGAATCCACTTGTCCAGCATTTCGTCACGGCGTTTCTCCAAAACAATTTCTTTCAGGTTCTGGTAATCGTCGGCAACGGTTGCCTTATGGCCGTTGGTACGGCTCTTTAACTTCACAATGACGCACTCCTCTTTTCCGGTCTTCTGCGGAATCATGGTGAATGCTTCGGAGATTTCCCCTACTTTCATCTTGTCCACCACTTTGGCTATTTCAGGCGGCAATTCCTGCATCTCGAATTTAGAAGTGTTATTGTTGGGATTAGGAAGCAGACCGTGATTGTTGCGCGTGTCCTTGTCCTGTGAAAGTACCGACGCAGCCTCCTCAAAAGAGAACTTTCCGTTACGAATATCATCGGCTATGGAGTCCAAACGTGCCATACCTGCCGTAAGCGCCTCTTCGGGCACATGCGGTTTCAACAAGATGTGACGTGTCTTGATACGATCTCCACGCTTTTCTATCAGCTGTATGATGTGAAAACCATATTCCGATTCTACGATTTTAGACACTTTGTTGGGATCTTGCAAGTTGAAAGCCACACTGGCATAAGCGGGGTCGAGCATACCTCTACCGGAGAATTCTATTTCTCCGCCCCGGATTGCCGACATACGGTCTTCAGAGTACATACGCGCCAACGTAGAGAAACTGGTTTCTCCTTTCGTGATACGTTCCGTAAAATCGCGCAAACGCTTCTTTACGTTTTCAATCTCTTCCAAAGGGACTTTCGGCTGTTGAGTGATAATCTGCACTTCTACCTGAGTCGGGATATAGGGAATACTGTCTTGAGGCAAATCCTTGAAATAACGGCGCACCTCGGCGGGCGTTATCTTAATTTCACCAACCAGCTTCTGCTGCATTTTCTGCACTTTCAAACCTTCGCGGGCGTTGTCGCGCAAAGTCTCGCGAATCTGGCTGGAGGTCTTATTGAAGTACTCTTCCATTTTTTCGCGAGAGCCGATATTGGTAATATACATATTCGTCATATAATCCACGCGCTGGATAACCTCGGCTTCGGAAACTTCAATACTATCGAGTGCCGCCTGATGCAGGAATAACTTTTGTACGGCTATTTCTTCCGGAATCACGCAATAAGGGTCTCGGTCGAATTTACGTCCTTCGTACAAAGCACTCATACGCGCCTCTTCCACTTCAGACTTTAATATAGCCTCGTCGCCTACTACCCATACAACCTCGTCAATCACATTGTCTTGTGCATAAACGGTAGAACCGGCTAACAGCGTCAAGGCAAATAAAACTACAAACTTAAAGTTCATACACTTTTTCATTCTTGGTGTCTTATACTAATAATATTTAATCTTGTCTCTTTTCTCAGCACGTTGATACAAGTCTTCTTTCACTTGTTTCATAAACTCCACCTGCTTCATATTCAGCATCATGTCCTTCACTTGGGTACGGGCAAACTCGTACGGTTCCTGTTCGCCCGCCGCACGATAGTCGCTTACGTTCAGAAAATAATGAAAAGCTGTATCTTTTAATTCCACATGGCGGTTCTTATTCAGGTATTCTCCCGCATCGGGCACTTGCAGCGGCATCAAATCCATAACTTCGGCTATCGGTACCCACTTGTCATAGAAGTACTCATACTTTACAGCATTCTGCAAACTGTATTTCTCCAGATGCTCTACGGCTTCGCGGGTTTCCGTCTTATACCAACGGCGAACATTACTCAGCTGGGGAGCCGTCAGAGGGACTTTGATAAACAATCCCTTCATCAAAGGACGCTCTACCTTGAAAAGTTCCTGATGTTTCTCATAATAATCGGTCAGTTCTGTTTCCGAGATTTCTTCGGAAAGGGTTTGATTTATCAATTCCTGTTGATAGGTATGCATAATCAACGCTTTCCGGTAGTTCTCCACCAACTTGTCAATCTCACCGCTATTAGGAATATTGCTTTGCGCTTTCTCGTACAGCAGCACATCTTCCGCCCAGTTACGGATATAATGCTCCGCAAACAACAGACTGTCATCTTTCGACAAATCCGCAGGAAGTACCGTCTGCAAGTCCTCGTAGTAAAGGAAGTTGCCATCCAATTCCACCAACGGTGTCCGCCCTCCATGGTCGTGCTGTTCCTTGCATGCCCCACAGAAAAGAAGAATAAAAAGCCCCAAACAGGTTGTTCGCATCACCAACTGATATTTACTATATTTTAAGGTACGAAGATACGGCTTTAATCGGTTGCATCAGTGATTATTAACGGTTTTTAAAACCTCTTGGTTTATTTCAACCTTAGCAGAAGCGCGCAAACGAGCTATCCACTGGCTGTCCAAATAACTCTGATAATCTGTGACAAGCCGGTCTTTCACTTCCAGATAGTCTTCCGGACCTTTCACTTTCTTACCCAGCACAACGGTAAAAGGGAATGACACCATAGGCGTTGCCTCTTTCCCTTTGAATATCACATCATCAACATACACGTTGTCACCGGGAGCAAACGTCCCTTGTTCCAACCGTATCTGCGGTTGCGCACCGGCATTAAAAGTCAGACGGATTGCATCCTTCCATTCTTCTTCCGGCAAGCTTTTCAAGAACTTACGCGCTTGTTTGACAACACGTTTACTTACACCATGCAGGACGGCGCCTTTATAACGTGGTTCTTTCCACTGATACTTTGAACGATATTTCTCAAAGTAGTTTTTCAATCCGGCCTCATCCGTTGCAGCCCGTTCACAGACTTCTTTTTCTGTGATTTTATTTAACATCAGCTGTTCCTTGTAACCTTGCACTAACCGACGAAAGTCCGGATATTTTTGTTCTAAACGTGTATTCTCATAATCGAATACAGTTTTCATTATAAAAGCATCCAATTGTTTGCGAACGCCCGCCGGATATGCTGCAGCAAAACGGGCAAAATCATTCCCCGTATAGTTTTTACCTGCCAACGTAAACAGTGTGCGGCTTGTTCGTCCTGAATTCACCAGCTCATCCATACCAACTTTATCGGGGATGTATTGATACTCTTTCTTTAATTTCTCAACCTTCGCCTTCGCTCCCCGGTCCGGTCCGTGGCGTTGCGCCTGACGAGCCATTATTTCTTCCCTCACGTCCTCAAAAGGAGGTATTCCTTTCCGTTCAAGGACCTTTACAATATGAATACCTTGCGGAGTAAAAAAAGGTTGCGATATTTCTCCCGCCGACAAATCGAAAACGACATCTTCAAACTCCATCGGCATCTGCAACCAACTTACCCAAAATGTATGTTTATCATCAGAGTAGCGCTCTACACAGGCATCAAAAACCTCACTCGCAGGATTCCTCCGGAGGTATTCATAAATGGAATCCATATGGGCTACTGCATCACGAAGCGCATGACCGGGGATTGTCTGAGAAAGATATTTAAAAATATGCTTCACACGCACCTGTCCAACGCGATGGCCGGCTTTCATTTTATCATACAACTGCCGGGCTGCACGCTCCGCTGCAATTGTATCGGTCAGATATGATTCTATCAATCGATTACGATAGTTTTCCACTCTCTCGCGGAGAACAAGAACCGTATCCAATCCGGCAGCTTCGGCAGCAGCCACTTTCAGTTTGAAATTCACAAACCGCTCCACATATTTTTCCGGCGTAGCCTGTTTGGGAGTAAGCGATACTTTATCCTTGTTGTAGCTATACTCAAACTCTGAACGCATCACATCCTTTCCATTGATACGCATCAACACCAAATCCGATTGAGAGGAAGCATTCCAGCTCAACCACAGAAAAAGCATCATCCAAAAACTTCTCATCTTCATCATATTTTATTAAAATAAGCGGAATCAAATAGCATGTACATCAAAAAAGCGTTTCAAGTATATCAAAAACAAATAGTAAGTATATCAAACGCACGCAACAAGTGTATTAAGAAGAAACAAACAATGCCCGAAAAGTATAGTTTACTCTCCGGGCATATTATCTTCATGAATGAAAATTCTCTATTCAGGGCGGCTGTAGTTCGGAGCCTCACTGGTGATAGCAACATCATGCGGATGGCTCTCAAGCACACCGGCATTGGTGATACGGGTGAATTTAGCATCATGCAGCTTTTCAATATTGGCTGCACCGCAATACCCCATACCTGCACGCAAACCTCCGGTCAACTGATAAATCACCTCATACAAAGTTCCCTTGTAAGGGACACGGGCTGCAATGCCTTCCGGAACAAGCTTCTTCACATCACTTGTGCTACTTTGGAAATAACGATCTTTAGAACCATGTTCCATAGCCTCCAAAGAGCCCATGCCGCGATAAGACTTGAATTTACGTCCGTTAAAAATAATCGTTTCGCCCGGAGACTCTTCCGTTCCGGCAACCAAAGAACCAATCATTACCGAATAACCTCCGGCAGCCAAAGCCTTCACAACGTCACCGGAATAGCGCAGACCACCGTCGGCAATCAAAGGAATGCCCGTACCTTTCAACGCTTTAGCCACATCATACACGGCAGACAGCTGAGGAACGCCCACACCGGCTACCACACGAGTGGTACAGATGGAACCCGGACCGATACCGACCTTTACTCCGTCGGCACCGGCGGCAACCAATGCCTTCGCAGCCTCTCCGGTAGCAATGTTACCCACTACGATGTCAATGTCCGGGAAACGTTTCTTGGCTTCTTTCAGTTTCTCAATTACAAACATAGAATGTCCATGAGCCGTATCAATCACAATAGCATCCGCTCCGGCATCAACCAACGCCTGCATACGTTCCAACGTATCGGCCGTTACACCAACACCGGCAGCTACACGAAGACGCCCCTTGCTATCCTTGCAAGCCATCGGTTTGTCTTTGGCTTTGGTAATATCCTTATAAGTAATCAAACCTACCAGCTTATTGTCTTTATCAACAACCGGCAGTTTTTCTATTTTATGTTCTTGCAGAATTTGAGCGGCAGCTTCCAGGTCGGTTGTTTGGTTAGTAGTGACAATGTTTTCTTTAGTCATCACTTCATCAATGCGCTTGTTGTGGTCTTTCTCAAAGCGAAGGTCACGATTGGTAACAATTCCCACCAAACGTTTCTCATCGTCCACCACCGGAATACCACCGATTTTATACTCTGCCATCAGCCCCAAAGCATCAGCAACCGAAGAGCCTCTCTTGATAGTTACCGGATCATAAATCATACCGTTTTCAGCACGTTTTACAATAGCAACCTGACGAGCTTGCTCCTCAATAGACATATTCTTATGAATAACACCGATACCGCCTTCGCGAGCGATGGCAATAGCCATTTTCGCTTCGGTAACAGTATCCATTGCGGCTGTTACAAACGGGATTTTTAACTCAATGTTGCGTGAAAACTTAGTCGAAAGCTCGACTGTTTTAGGAAGTACCTCAGAGTAAGCAGGGATTAACAAAACATCATCATAAGTCAATCCGTCCATTACAATCTTATCAGCAATAAATGACATAGGGCTATGCGTTTAAAATTTATTGCGTGCAAATATACGGTTTTTATTCCATTTCGTATATTTACACGCAATATTTTTTTTCTTTTTTTAAATCACAGTCCGGAGACTAATTTGCCATTTCAGAGATAAATTTGATACGTACCAAACGTACTTCTTCTTCCGTGAAATCATCGCCCAATTCATCCAAGGCATCATCAATATCGTCCGTAGTAGATTCTTTAAAATAATCGTATATATCCAGCAGGTGGTCTTCGTCCATAATATCTTCCAAGAAGTAGTCGATATTCAATTTCGTACCGGAATAAACAATAGCTTCTATTTCATCCAGCAACTCTTCAAATTCTATACCTTTCGACATGGCGATATCATCTAAAGCCACCTTACGGTCAATAGCTTGGATAATAGCCACTTTCATCTTAGACTTATTGGCTACGGTGCGGACACGCAAATCCTCAGGACGTTCTATTTCATTCTCTTCACAATGACGTTTAATCAGCTTGCAGAACTCTTCACCATAGCGTTTTGCCTTGCCGGCTCCCACGCCCGGAATATTCTGCAACTCATCCAAAGTCACCGGATAGATAGTTGCCATTGCTTCCAAAGAAGGATCTTGGAATATAACATAGGGTGGTACTTCCAATTTCTTGGAGAGTTTCTTACGCAAGTCCTTCAGCATGGAGTAGAGTGCAGGGTCTACCGCACAAGCGCCACCACCGCGTGCCGGTGCTTCTTCTTCCACTTCCTCAAAATCATTATCCTCCGTAATCTTAAAAGACTTAGGATGCTTCAGGAACTTCTTTCCTTCCTCTGTCACCTTCAACAAACCATAGTTTTCAACTTCCTTAGTCAAATAACCGGCAATCAATGCCTGGCGGATAACAGCATTCCAAGTTTTGTCTTCTTCTCCCATACCGGAGCCGAACACTTCCAAATCTTCATGCAGATGCGCCTGCACTTCAGAAGTTTCTTTTCCTTGTATAATGTCTATAATATAGTCTGCTTTAAAATTTTCTTTTACCGCAAGAATCGCTTCTATTACGGTGCACAATAATTCCTGAGCTTCCACTTGTTTTTTCGGATTTAAACAGTTGTCACAATTTCCACAATTTTCCTCCGTATACTCCTCACCGAAATAGTGTAATAACGTCTTTCGGCGGCAAACGGACGATTCGGCATACGCAGCTGTTTCCAACAGAAGCTGCTTGCCAATTTCCTGCTCTGCAACAGGCTTGCCTTGCATAAACTTTTCCAGTTTCTGCAGGTCTTTATTAGTATAAAACGTAATACACTGTCCTTCGCCTCCATCTCTGCCGGCACGTCCGGTTTCCTGATAATATCCCTCCAGGCTTTTCGGTATATCATAGTGAATCACATAACGCACGTCAGGCTTGTCAATACCCATACCGAAAGCAATGGTAGCCACAATTACATCAATCTTTTCCATTAGGAAATCATCTTGATTCTGTGTTCGTGTGGCCGAATCCATCCCGGCATGATAGGCACGGGCATTAATGCCGTTTGCCTGAAGTATTTCAGCAAGTTCTTCCACCTTCTTCCGGCTCAGGCAATAGATGATGCCCGACTTCTCCGGATTGTTCTTGATGAACTTGATGATGTCCTTATCCACATTTACAGTCTTAGGACGTACTTCATAATAAAGGTTCGGGCGATTGAACGACGACTTGTACACTTGTGCCTCTATCATACCCAGATTCTTCTGGATATCGTGCTGCACTTTCGGTGTAGCGGTCGCGGTCAATGCTATAAGCGGAGCTTTTCCGATTTCATTGATAATGGGACGTATACGGCGATATTCCGGACGGAAGTCATGCCCCCATTCTGAGATACAATGGGCTTCATCTACAGCGTAGAAGGAAATCTTCACTGTTTTCAGGAACTCTACGTTTTCTTCTTTTGTCAAAGATTCCGGAGCCACATACAGCAATTTCGTCCTTCCGGCAAGAATGTCAGACTTCACTTGGTCTATCGCGCTTTTATTGAGGGAAGAATTAATGAAATGGGCTATGCCGTCCTCCTCACTGAAGTTACGCATCGCGTCGACTTGATTCTTCATCAAGGCAATCAAAGGAGAAATCACGATAGCCGTACCGTCCATTAACAAAGAAGGCAACTGATAGCACAAAGACTTTCCACCGCCGGTGGGCATCAATACGAAAGTATCGTTACCTGCCAACAGGTTCTGTATGATTGCTTCCTGATTTCCTTTAAAAGTGTCGAACCCGAAGTAGTTCTTCAGCTGGTCTGTCAAATTAATCTTCTTCCCTGCCATGATTCATTAGGTTGTTTATTGAGTTAAGCAATTAATCATGCCCACTATAAGGCATTTTTGTTTTCAAGAACTCTAACAAAGTTATAAACAACTTCTTAAATTTCAAGCATAATCCGCCGAATATTTTTCAATAAAACACAAAAAAGTCAGCTTTATTTGTATTACCTTTTGATTTTAAGCACTTTGAAGCCTTGCCATATTGGCTTTTTCCAACTGGCGACGGGCATAATCTAAAGTTACTACAAGGCTATCTTTGTGTTCGGAAGGGATTTCAAACATCACATCCATCATAATAGTTTCTACTATGGAACGTAAACCACGAGCTCCCAGCTTGTATTCAATAGCTTTGTCTACGATGTATTCAAACACCGCATCTTCAAAAGTCAGCTTCACTCCATCCATCTCAAACAGTTTGATGTATTGCTTGATTATGGAATTCTTCGGTTCCGTCAGAATGGCACGCAATGCCGTACGGTCCAGCGGATTCAGATAAGTCAGTACCGGCAGGCGGCCGATAATCTCAGGAATCAGACCAAATGACTTCAAATCCTGCGGAGCAATGTACTGCATCATATTATTCTTGTCAATGGCAGCCGTACTGCGCACTGCACCATATCCTACGACATTGGTGTTGAGCCGTTGCGCTATTTTCTTCTCGATACCGTCAAATGCACCACCGCAAATAAACAAAATATTCTTGGTGTTCACCGGAATCATCTTTTGGTCGGGATGCTTGCGCCCGCCCTGAGGGGGAACATTCACAACTGAGCCCTCCAGCAACTTCAGCAATCCCTGCTGCACGCCTTCGCCGCTCACATCACGGGTGATGGAAGGATTGTCACTCTTACGGGCTATTTTATCTATCTCATCTATAAACACAATACCTTGCTCCGCTTGCGCCACATTATAGTCAGCCACTTGCAAAAGACGGGTAAGGATACTCTCAATATCCTCGCCTACATAACCGGCTTCCGTCAGTACAGTTGCATCTACAATCGTAAAGGGGACATGGAGCAGCTTGGCAATGGTACGGGCAAGCAAGGTCTTGCCGGTTCCGGTGCTGCCCACCATGATAATATTGGATTTTTCAATCTCGACATCATCATCGCCCGTTTTCTGCAACAGACGTTTATAATGGTTGTACACAGATACCGCCAGGAAACGCTTTGCATCATCCTGCCCGATAACATACTGATCGAGAAAATTCTTTATCTCTACAGGTTTAGGAAGTTCTTTCAGGTTCAGTTTCGCTGCGCCATCGCCTTTCCCGGCACTCAAAGCCTCCTGAGTAATCTCATAGGCTTGAGTAGCACAGCTGTCACAGATGTAACCGTTCATCCCCGTTATGAGGAAACCGACTTCATCCTCCGAACGCCCGCAGAAACTGCATCTGTTTTTGTTTCGTTTAGAGTCTGCCATATTTATTTCTTCGTATAGACTTGGTCTATCATACCGTACTCTTTAGCTTCCTGTGCCGTCATCCAGTAGTCGCGGTCAGAATCAGCCCACACCTTGTCGAAAGGAGTATGCGAGTGGTCGGCTATGATAGTATAAAGTTCTTTCTTCAATTTTTGAATTTCGCGTGCTGTGATTTCAATGTCCGAAGCCTGTCCTTGTGCACCGCCCATCGGCTGGTGAATCATCACACGCGAGTGGGTCAGCGCAGAACGCTTGCCTTCCGCACCGGCCACCAGCAACACGGCAGCCATACTGGCAGCCATACCGGTACAAATGGTAGCGACATCACTGCTGATGAACTGCATGGTGTCATAGATACCCAGTCCGGCATATACCGAGCCGCCCGGTGAGTTGATATAGATAGAGATGTCCTTACCCGGGTCTACGGAGTCCAGATACAACAACTGGGCCTGCAAAGTATTGGCCGTGTAGTCGTCTATCTGTGTACCGAGAAAAATGATACGGTCCATCATCAGGCGGGAGAACACGTCCAGCTGGGTTACATTCAGTTGGCGTTCTTCCAAGATATAGGGATTTAAATACCCGGCTTGTGACTTAATCACGTCGTCCAGCACCAAGCTGTTCATTCCTAAATGCTTGGTAGCGTATTTTCTAAAATCATCCATTTTCTTTCTGTTTTTAATTTTTAATGTGAATGCAAAGAAACGAAAAAGAACACAGAGACACAAAAAAACACAGAGTTATAGTTTGTCAAACTCTGTGTTTCTTTATAAAAGTCAACGGTTATCCGTCAAAATCTTATTCAAACATTTTATTGAACTCTTCAGCTGAGATGTTCTTGTTTTCCAGCTTTACCTGAGTTTTCAGAGCTGAAGCCAACTTCGTTTCAACAACGCGGTTCACCAATCCTTCGATGCTTTCTTTCTTCTTCAACATTTCTTTGGCGTAGTTGTCGAGGATTTCATCGGGCACGCTCAACATACCGTACTGTGCAAACTGTGCACGGGTAGATTCTTTTGCCATGTTGAGGATGTCGTCTTGTTCAACTTTGATGTCGTTAGCTTTCACCAACTGTTCTTTAATCAGATGCCAAGTCAGCTCTTCGATGCTCTTGTCGTAATTGTCTTCTACGAACTTTTCGTCCTTGTCTTGGTTGTTCAGGCGCATGATACGCTTAAGCAATGCATCCGGGAATTCCAGTTTACCAACCTTTTCCATCAACATCTTGCGAGCATCCAACAGGAACTTATAATCGCTGTCAGCTACAAACTGGTTAGCAATGATTTCTTTTACCTTAGCACGGAATTCCTCTTCGGTCTTGACAACACCTTCGCCAAACACCTGGTCGAAGATTTCCTGATTCAGTTCGCCTTCCACGAAACGAGTGATTTCCTCTACCTGGAAGCTGAAGTTAGATTTCATTTCAGGGGCAACTTCCTTGTCAACCTTCAAGAGAGAAGCAAGTTCGGCAGCATTACCGTCCCATGCAGTATGAGGGTTGAATACGAGCACGTCGTTTACCTTAGCATTAGCGAAGATAGCTTTCTGCTCATCGTTCTTCATATAAGCCGGCATCATCACAGCACCTTCTACCTGAATACCGCCTTCTTTGGTATTGCCTTCCGCATCCAATTCGGCGAGCAAACCTTTCAGCATATCGTTGTCAGCGTAAGCATCTACCTTTTCGTATTTGCCGTTACGTTGTGTGTAAGCCTTTACTTGGTTGTTAACCATTTCTTCGGTTACATCAATCGTATAGTAATCTACCTTATCATCAGCAGCAACCTCAGCTTTGAATTCCGGAGCCAAAGCTATGTCGAACAAGAATTCAAACTCTTCCATTGTATCGAAGTCGATTTCCTTCTGCTTGTCTTCGTTAGGCAGAGGTTCGCCAAGTATATTCACTTTGTTATCTTGAATATACTTATATACGGAATCAGAAAGAAGCTTATTAACCTCTTCAGCCAATACCGACTTACCATACATCTTCTTTACCAGGCTCATCGGAACCATACCTTTACGGAAACCGGGGATTTGAGCTTTCTGACGGAAGTTCTTCAATGATTTGTCTACCTTTTCCTGATAGTCTGCTTTCTCAAGCTTTACAGTAAGCAAGGCGCTTACTTTGTCAATGTTTTGCAATGAAACGTTCATTCTGACAATTATTTATTTGATTTATACTTTATTTCATTCTCCAATTTGAGCGTGCAAAATTAGCGTTAATCTTTCAATTATCAAAAAACACAGGCAATTATTTCCTCTGCCTCCCCACCCACCAAAAACTTTTCCATCCCGATTCTTATACAAGATACCTCCGGGCAATATTCCCGATACCACTGTTGGGTAGCGAGAATACCACCGGGTGGTATCTTTCGTACCACTGTTAGGTAGTCGTCGTACCTTAGCTTGGTAGCTGTCGTACCATAGTAGGGTACGACAGCTACCAAGTAAATAAATTATTTAAAGGCATAAATCAAAGAATTATCTTTTGTGCTTTGAAACAAGAAAAATAAAAATAATTGAGAAAAAGTATTGCGGTTCCGAAATTAATGTGTTCCTTTGTCGCGGAATGATGGCATATTAGTTTCTCGATTTCCATTACATGGTTTTTACTTCCGTTGAAAAAACGTATTTGTAAACTCTCTGTCGTTGTTATCTTTTTATTATTCAGCTGTCTTTCCAAAGAGAGTTTTATTTATTTTTATTTATTTACATTTTTCATTATGAACATTTATGTTGGAAACCTTAACTACCGTGTTAAGGAAGATGACCTGCAGAAGGTTATGGAAGATTACGGTACAGTATCTTCTGTTAAATTTATCATGGACCGTGCAACCGGACGTTTCAGAGGCATTGCATTCGTAGAAATGGAAGACAGCGCTGCTGCCGCCAAGGCTATCTCTGAACTCGATGGCGCTGAATTCTTCGGTCGCCAGATGGTAGTAAAAGAAGCAAGACCTCCGAAATTCTAATCATATAGATTAAAAGGAGAAAAAACAGGAGGATGTGTCGAGATTTAGATTGGCACATCCTCCTTCTTATTTATAGAAAGATAAGAGAGAGTCTCTTAATTATAACCGGGGTTCTGCATTATATTCGGATTTTCATCCAACACTTGTTGAGGAATAGGAAGAAGATAGTTTTTTGACGCATCAAAGCCGTTGTTTACAGATGATATAGGAGTATTCAGTATCCTATAATAAGGATATACCCAACCGCCGTGACCTTGCAACAGCCTTTGTGCCATATCTGCTAAGCTCTCAGGAGTAGAAGCAAACCCAGCATCCTCCTGAAAAAGTTCTTTCAGCAATTCGATATATTTGGCGACCTCAGCCTGACGACCCAGTCCGTAATTAGCTACAGCAGCAAGCAAATAAACTTCGCGATAAAGGAGTAAGGGAGTTCGAACTTCGCTACCATCACCGGTCATATATTTATGCCCGCTCCATATTGCTTCTTTTTCTGTGGGATAGCCAAGATTAGTCAACTGATACTCACCGCTGTTCGCTATACGTTCACAGCATTCCAAAGCCTCATTCCAACGTTCTTCATCCGCATACACCTTTGCCAGCAAAAGGGTCACGGCGTGTGAACCGGCAGAAGGATATTCGTCTCTCGCTTTCTTAAGGTCTTGAATTAACTGCTCAACAGGCAAACTAACCTTGTCGCCAAGTAATTGTCCGTAATATCCATATAGATGACAACGGATTATGGCCATATCCACATTAATGTCGGTAAGCAGCTCCTGTGCTTCCACTTCCATGGAGGCAAGTTGCTTCGCATATTCCGCCCCCTTATCCAACATATCATAAGCTATATTCCAAACAGGATTTGAGTAGAATACAAATTCCTCTTCCGTATAGGCAAACCCACCAGAACCGGTAACCAAAGCCGACTCCAGTTCAAGAACCTTCTTAAAATATTCCTCAGTTGCCGCATCCCACTCAGTCGCTATTTTTGCCAAATCCGTTTCAGGCGTTATAGCCAGCATATAGCACGTTTGTGTCGTTTTCGTATCTTCCATATCTTTATAGCTCAGGAAGTACGGGTAAGGGAAAGATGCCACCTTATCGAGTGCATCATATTTGCCGTCACCATTCAGGTCTGCATAGGCATAATCACCGTTTGCATTAAGGCCTTTCAGCAAATAACCGTCATGTCCCTCGGAATATCCCTCCTTCTTTATCTGATACATAATGGAATCCGCATCGTGCTTAATCACGACAGTTCCCTCGGCACCGGTAGTCCACTCGCCCAGCTGAGTGCCGGATCCGTCTTGCACCGTCACAGTAACTCCCGCCAGCGGTGTAAGCGGGTTCTCCTTATCAGCCCACAACTCCTGTACTTCAATCGTAGTGGTATATCTCTTTTCCAACTGTTCCGTCAGGACTTCCGGAATAATATACACATAACTGTTACCTGCCGCTATGGCATCACCCTCTATAGGTACTCCATTTATATACACTCCTCCGTCACCGGAATGCGACACATGGAGACTTTCACCGTTTATGCTCTTCAGTACCATACCGTCTTTCAGTTCCGCTTTCTGATAACTGCCCACTGCAATATGGCGTTTAATGGATGCAGAATCCAATACTTCTCCCGATGCCCGTGTCTGGGTAGCATTGCGTACTGCAAAAACAGTCAATTTATCCTCTTCAAGATTGGCAACATCAACCGATTTCAGAATTTCCACAAAGGTGCTGATCTCGGCTTCCTCTTCCAGCACTTCTACAATCTTATTCACAGCTTCCGCCCCTTTGGATGGTGGAGGAGCCGGAGTAGGCTCATTATCGTCGCTACAAGCAGTGAGTGCGAACAGAAAAGCCAAACTCATTACATAATAATAAAGTTTTTTCATAATATTCTCATTTTTAGTAATCCGTGTGCAATTTATTTTTTCACCGTTTGTTGAAATTTAGCTGTGGCATCTTCATACCGTTTCAAGTCATCATCGCTAAGCGTTTTTTTCCAAGCCGGCAAAGAAGTACCGGCATCTTCACAAGCTTTATCAATGGCCTTACTGGTTTCTGCCATAATAGTAAATGCCTTTTTAGGATCGGAACAATCCTTTACTTTATCCGTACCATCCTCAATCAGACCGAGGATTTTATCCAGAAGTTCATTTTGCGAAGCAGCACTTTCTCCGGCCAACTGTTCCGTAATCTGTTCCGCCTTAGCACTTTTACCCGAACAAGCACTTTGTGTCATCAGAAACAGACACAACATTCCAAATGCGAAAACAACTTTCTTCATGATATTTAATGGTTTTAAGTACAGCCCTACATTCAAATTTCTCAAAACTACCTACAAGCGGCAGGGCTTATTCCGTATGTAGCGTTAAAGTGGGATCGTCAGGTAACCTTTAGTTAATGCTTTAATAACCAAATCGGTCGCATTACGCGCAGCAAATTTCAACATCAGGTTCTTCCGATGCCATTCAACTGTATTTTCAGAAATAAAAAGATGCCGGGAGATTTCATGGGTATTCATGCCCTGAGCTATTGCCTTCAGGACATCCAACTCGCGTGAAGTGGGCAGCATATCCGGCAACTCCGTTTCATCCTCCGTCCGGCTTTTCTCTTTATATAGTTGTTGATAACGCTGGCAATAATAGTTTTCATCCAGCATAACAGCACGTACCGCTTCACGCAGAGCCTCGGTTCCCGAAGACTTGAAGACAACGGCGTTGATATTCGGATGCTTCAGCTTATTCACAATCCATATCTCCTCGTGCATGGTACAAACCACAATCTTAGCCTGAGGATCATTCTCCTTTATGTTGCGTATCAGTTCGAAGCCGTCAATATCCGGTAATTCAAGATCTGTAATATATATATGGAATGTATGTGATTTTATTAGATTCAGTAATTTAGTGCCGTTCGTCACCGTACAAACACTGTTTACGTCGGCAATATCTCTCAATAGAGTTTTCAGCCCTTCCAACACTAAAGAATGGTCATCTATCAGAACTATGTCGAACTTCATTTGCAGTCTGTTTTATATTATCTTTGACAAAATTAGACATACACGCCGACATATACCCTACGGGAAACCGTAGTTTTTGCGTCAAAAAACAGGAATAAGTACAATAATCGTAGTTCCCGACCGGGTTGATTTCATTGTGAAAGTCCCCTTTAAAGCGGTCACCCGTTCTTTCATCGTCTGTATTCCTATGCCCGGCCTGTCCGTTGCAGCCCCGTTTCCATTGTCAGACACCCTGATTTCCAGATTGGGCAACTTCCACTCCATCACAACCGAGATACGGGAGGCACGGGCATGCTTCAGCGAATTGCCTACCGCCTCCTGAATAATTCGATAAATATTTAATGACATTGCATCCGGCAACCCCGTCCATTCCACATCTTCCGGAAGGGTCTCAAAACGTATCGGACATTCCGGTGTGGAAAGACTTTCCAAGTAGTTGGATATTACTTCATTGATGGTAGCTTCCCGGAATACGGGCGGAAGCAATTCATGGGAAACAAGGCGGATATTTTCCCTTATCCTCCGCAGATTCGCAATCCAGTCCTTCGTTGGTGCAACCGGGTCCGAAGCGGCGTTCACTTCCATAGAGAACAAATCGTTGCAGACACCGTCATGCAATTCTTTTGCCAAACGCGCGTGTTCATTCTCCAGTTTATCCAGATAGTTACGGGTCAGTTTCTGTTCCGTGGCACGCTGCAACTGTTCAAACTCATGCCGCTGAGCCTCCATCTCCCGCTTCTGACGCTCTACACGCAACCTCTGCCGCTGTACGAAATAAGCAAAAAACAACCCCGAAAGCACTAACACAAATACCGAACCGCCTAAAACAATGAACAGACGTTGCCGTGCCCCCCGTTTCTCCTCATTCAACTTTTGTATCTCAAGTTCTTTCTCCTTGCTTTCATATTTTACGGAAAGCTCTTCCAGCTGTTTCGCCTTTTCTTTCTGAAACAGAGAGTCGTTTAACTCCTGCGCCTGTGTTAGGGCCGTATAAGCATTTTCATAATCATGTACATTCTTATACGCCGAATGCAGATTATTATAAATATCGTACAAAAGGAAAGGATAGTTTTTAATTCCATCCAAACTCAGCAGTTTATCGGCGATGGCAATAACTTCCCGATACTGTTTGCCATCCTGCCGGATTACAAACAGTATTTGATAATAATTTATCAGGGTCATCACCGACTTTACCTGAGGAAGGATAGAGTCGGCTTTTCCGGCATAGCGGTTTATCTCGCTTTGCGGACTATCGGTTCGCTGCAGAACCAGCATATAATAGGTAAGGGCGTTCAGTTCCCCGTCAAACAGTTCCTCTTCGTGTGACAATTCTATCGCCTTCAACAAATACTCTTTCGCTTTATCATACAATTTCCTGACAATAAAAACAGAAGAAGTTACTGTATAAATCTGTGCACGGAAAGACTTATCGGTGCATTTGTCAGCCAATACGGCCGCCCGCAACGCATATGTTTCGGACTTATCAAGCGACTTCATATCCATGTGCAGGGTCGAAAGGTTATTATACAACACCACGGCGCTCTGCCTGTCATCTTCCGAAGCCATATCCAGCCGGTCCACATATTCCAACGCAGTATCATAAGACTCCACCGCATCCGGCAGCATACCGGATGACCGCAGATATACCCCCTGCGAAGTGTAGAATGAAACAATCACACCGGCATTTTTTTCTTGCCGAACCAGCGGAACCGCTTCCCGGCAAACAGCCAGTGCGGAATCTACCTTACCAAGTGAGTAAAGCGAATCCGTAACTTCAAGAATACGCTTAATTTCCGCAGTATTCTGTCCTATAGCTGAAACAAAAAGAAATACCGCTCCTATAAACAACAGCACCCTTTTCATTCTACCTATACCATAAAGTCCTTACGACGAAGTACGAAGCTGTTACTCAAATACTTTTCACGTACAATCTTATTCTCGGCAAGTTCTTCCGGTGTACCTTGGAATAAGATTTTCCCCTCAAACAACAGATAAGCGCGGTCGGTGATGCTTAATGTCTCCTGCACGTTGTGGTCGGTAATCAGGATACCGATATTCCGGTCTTTCAGTTTCCATACAATCTGTTGGATATCCTCTACGGCAATAGGGTCTACACCGGCAAACGGTTCATCCAGCATGATGAATTTCGGGTCGATGGCAAGGCAACGGGCAATCTCCGTACGGCGGCGTTCACCACCGGACAACTGGTTGCCCTTATTCTTACGAACCTTCTGCAAGCGGAACTCCGCAATCAGGCTCTCCAGTTTGTCTTTCCGGTAATCCAGCGGTTTGTCCGTCATTTCCAATACAGCGGCGATATTATCTTCCACACTCATCTGGCGGAATACGGACGCTTCCTGTGCCAGATAGCCGATACCCGTCTGCGCACGCTTGTACACGGGATATTTCGTAATATCCAAGTCGTCCAAGAAGATACGCCCTTCATTGGGAGTAATCAATCCTACGGTCATATAGAATGAAGTAGTCTTGCCGGCCCCGTTCGGTCCCAGCAATCCAACGATTTCCCCTTGCTTTACGTTGATAGAAACATGGCTCACTACCGTACGTTTACCGTACTTTTTCACCAAATCTTCTGTCCGGAGTACCATTTTGCTTTCTTCTTCCATAACGCTATATCACCACAGGATTATACAGATTTACACAGATTGATATCAATCTGCAAGTTTACCGTTTCTCCCGCAAATTACAATGTTCTCATCCTGTTTTATGAAAAAATACTGTGCCATACGGCGTAATCTGTGGTGAAACTGGCGCAAATGTAGCAAAAATAAGCCGAAATAGTGTACATTTGCAGACAAATACTTACGAGTCATGATTAAAGCACTTAGAACAGTCGGGAAATATATGATACTGATGGGCCGCGTTTTTGCACGCCCGGAACGTATGCGTATGTTCTTCCGCCAATACATCAATGAAATAGAGCAGCTTGGAGTAAACTCCATCGGCATCGTATTGCTAATATCGTTTTTTATCGGAGCTGTTATCACCATACAAATCAAGCTGAACATAGAGAGTCCCTTCATGCCGCGCTGGACGGTAGGATATGTCACCCGCGAAATCATGTTGCTGGAGTTCTCATCTTCCATTATGTGCCTGATATTGGCAGGCAAAGTGGGGTCTAACATCGCTTCCGAGCTTGGAACGATGCGGGTCACCCAGCAAATAGACGCTCTTGAAATTATGGGGGTCAACTCCGCCAACTACCTGATATTACCCAAAATAGCGGCAATGGTGTCAACAATCCCTCTGATGGTAACGTTCAGTATATTCGCCGGAATCATAGGTGCGTTTTGCACGTGCTGGTTCGGTGGCATCATGTCGGCCGTCGATTTAGAATACGGGTTGCAATATATGTTCGTAGAATGGTTCATCTGGTGCGGCATTATCAAGTCGCTGTTCTTTGCCTTCATCATTGCCAGCGTGTCGGCATTCTTCGGCTATACGGTCGAGGGAGGTTCCATTGAGGTGGGCAAAGCATCTACGGACTCGGTAGTATGCAGCAGCGTACTGATTCTGTTTGCCGACCTCATATTGACACAACTGTTAATGGGATAAAACCATGACGCTTGTGAGTGCTAAATTCATAATTGATAATTCAAAATAGATAATTCCATACTAATGATTGAGCTGAAAGGACTTTGCAAGTCATTTGAAGAAAAAGAGGTGCTGACAGACATCAATGCCACATTCGAAAACGGAAAGACGAACCTCATCATCGGGCAAAGCGGTTCGGGAAAGACCGTACTGATGAAGTGCATCGTAGGCTTGCTGACCCCCGAAAAGGGAGAATTGCTATACGACCACCGCAACTTCCTCACGATGGGCAAGAAAGAGAAGAAAGCCCTGCGCCGCGAGATGGGAATGATATTTCAGAGCGCCGCCTTGTTCGACTCGATGACGGTACTGGACAATGTGATGTTCCCCCTCAATATGTTCAGTTCGGACACCCTGCGCGACCGTACACGCCGTGCCATGTTTTGCCTGGAACGTGTAAACCTTATCGAGGCAAAAGACAAGTTCCCCGGTGAAATCAGTGGAGGTATGCAGAAACGTGTAGCCATTGCACGGGCCATTGCCCTGAACCCGCAATACTTGTTCTGCGACGAGCCGAACTCCGGTCTTGACCCCAAAACATCTCTCGTCATCGACGAACTGATACAGGACATCACCCGCGAATATAACATGACTACGCTAATCAATACCCACGACATGAATTCCGTAATGGGCATCGGAGAGAAAATCATCTACATCTATGAAGGCCATAAAGAGTGGGAAGGCAGCAAAGACGACATCTTTACCTCCACCAACGAGCGTCTGAACAACTTTATTTTTGCCTCCGACCTCTTCCGCAAGGTAAAAGAAGTGGAGATACAGAACATCGAAGGCTAAAGGCGATAATTTTTAGGCACGAATTTCATAGATTTCACGGATTTGCTCTATTATTCCGTGAAATCTATGAAATTCGTGCCTAAAAATTCATTAAGTACATTTTGAGCGTCTGCAAGAGACTTATTTCTGTCTTATATATATATTTATCGGAGTTCCTGTCAGATTCCATTTCTCGCGCATCTTGTTCTCAAGGAAGCGTCTGTACGGTTCCTTCACATATTGCGGCAGATTAGCGAAATAAACGAAAGACGGAACCTGCGTATTCGGCAACTGCGTGATATATTTAATCTTGATATACTTTCCTTTGATGGCAGGAGGCGGATAAGCCTCAATCAGCGGCAGCATCTCTTCATTCAGGCGAGCGGTCGGTATGCGCACCATACGGTTCTCGTACACAGAGCGCGCTTCTTCCAGTACTTTCAAGATACGCTGTTTCGTCAGTGCCGAAGTAAAAATTATCGGAAAGTCCACAAAAGGAGCAAAACGGGTGCGAATGGCATTCTCAAAAGTTTTCATCACTTTCACAGTCTTGTCTTCCACCAAATCCCACTTGTTCACAACCACTACCAATCCTTTGGAGTTTTTCTGGATAAGCGAGAAGATATTCAGGTCCTGGCTTTCGATACCACGCGTAGCGTCCAGCATCAAGATACATACATCCGAATTCTCGATGGAACGTATAGAACGGATTACCGAATAGTATTCCAAATCTTCACTCACTTTGTTTTTCTTGCGAATACCTGCCGTATCCACCAGATAGAAGTCGAAACCGAACTTATTGTATCGCGTATAGATTGAATCACGTGTCGTCCCGGCTATTTCCGTCACGATATTGCGATCCTCACCGATAAAAGCATTTACGATAGACGACTTTCCGGCATTCGGGCGACCCACCACCGCAAAGCGAGGAATATCTTCGTCCAAAATCTCATCAGACTCCTTCTTAAAGTTCTCAACGATAAGATCCATCAAATCGCCCGTACCGCTACCGGTCACGGCAGAAATACAATACGGATCTCCCAAGCCCAGACTGTAAAATTCAGGAGCATTATATTGCAATTCATTATTATCGGTCTTGTTCGCAACCAGCAACACAGGTTTCTTGGCACGGCGCAAGATGGAAGCCACCTGCAAGTCCAAATCAGTAACCCCGTTCATCACATCCACCACAAACAGAATCACATCCGCTTCATCCACCGCCATCAATACCTGCTTGCGTATCTCCTCCTCGAAAATATCGTCCGAGTTCACTACCCAGCCACCGGTATCCACAACCGAGAATTCACGTCCCAGCCATTCGGATTTTCCATATTGGCGGTCGCGTGTTGTCCCCGCCTCTTCGTTTACAATAGCCTGCCTTGTTTTGGTCAGACGATTAAATAATGTAGACTTTCCCACATTGGGGCGTCCTACGATTGCAACTAAATTTCCCATAGGTACACTCTTTGTTTTTTTGCGACTGTCACAGTCGTATGAATATTAGTCCAGCTGATAACCGAAATTACGCAGTTCCTTGTCTGAACTACGCCAATCCTTATCAACCTTCACAAATGTCTCCAAGAATATTGTCTTCCCGAAGAACCTCTCCAAATCGCGGCGAGCTTCGGTAGCTACTTTTTTCAAAGCCTTTCCTTGCTTACCGATAATGATACCCTTCTGCGAATCACGTTCAACGTATATCACAGCATTGATATGTATCTTCTTTTCTTCTTCCTTAAACTGTTCCACAACGACCTCTACCGAATAAGGTATCTCCTTGTCATAGTACAACAATATCTTTTCGCGGATAATCTCGTTTACAAAGAAACGGGCAGGCTTGTCCGTCCACTGGTCCTTATCAAAATAAGGAGGCGAATCGGGCAACAGTTCTTTTATCCGCTTCATCACGTAGTCCACATTAAACTTGGTGGCAGCCGAGATAGGGATAATCTCCGCATTCGGCAACAGCTCTTTCCATGCCTCCACCAGTTCCACCAGCTTCTCCTGATTGCTCAAGTCAATCTTGTTAACGAGCAACAGTACCGGCGCTTCCATATGGCTCACTTTCTCCACAAAATCATTATGCTTGTCAGGTGTTTCAACCACATCCGTCACATACAGCAACACATCCGCATCCGTCAGTGCCGAAGTGGAGAAGTTCAGCATAGACTCCTGCAATTTATAGGTAGGTTTCAGTACGCCCGGCGTATCCGAAAACACAATCTGCATATCATCCGTATTATATATACCCATAATCCGGTGACGGGTGGTTTGCGCCTTGAAGGTAGCTATTGAAATACGCTCACCTACCAGTGCATTCATCAATGTAGACTTACCTACATTGGGATTTCCCACAATGTTGACAAAACCTGCTTTATGCATAATCTTCACGTATTTGAATTGAGACAAAAAAACGCATCGAATCGAAATAGGATGCGTCTTTTTATCATATTTTGTCAGTAACGTTCACATTACTGTTTTTTGCCGTCATAGCCCCATTTCACGTAAACGGCCCCCCATGTAAATCCTGCGCCGAATGCCGTAAATATAAGGTTATCACCTTTTTTCAACTTCTCTTCAAAGTCCCAGATACAGAGCGGAAGCGTACCGGCGCTTGTATTGCCATAGCGTTCGATATTTATCAGCACCTTTTCGTGGGGAACTTCGAGGCGGTGTGCCACAGCATCAATAATACGCAGATTGGCTTGATGAGGAACCACCCAGTCAATAGTATCTTTTGTCAGATTATTCTTTTCCGCGATTGCGGCGCTTATATCCGACATATTGGACACTGCGTATTTAAATACCGTGCGACCTTCCTGATAAAGGTAATGCATATGATTATCTATCGTAAAATAAGAAGGAGGACAAACAGAACCGCCGGCTTTCAGATGCAAGAAAGGTAATCCCTTTCCGTCCGTTCTCAGCATGGCATCCATAACGCCCAGTTCTTCAGTAGTCGGTTCCAACATAAAGGCCGCTGCACCGTCACCGAAAATAGGGCAAGTGGCACGGTCTGTATAGTTCACAATCGACGACATTTTGTCTGCGCCTACGATAATCACTTTCTTGTATCTACCCGAACGGATAAAGTTCGCCGCTGTCTCCATCATATAGAGGAAACCGCAACAAGCTGCCGACATATCAAATGCAAAAGCGTTTTTCAGTCCGAGCTTGTCACACAAGATAGATGCAATAGAGGGGAATTGATAGTCCGGAGTAGAAGTAGCGACAATCACCAGATCAACATCATCCGGATTGGAACCGGTGCGCTGCATCAACTGCTTTGCAGCTTTACGCGCCATATATGATGTGCCCAGCCCTTCTTCGTTCAGAATATGTCTTTCCTTAACTCCGATACGGGTCATAATCCATTCATCGTTGGTATCCACCATTTTCGATATCTCGTCGTTCGTCAAGATATAATCAGGTACATATCCACCGACTCCTGTAATTACTGCATTTATTTTTTCCATTAATCTTGTTTACTTATAAGGACACTTAAACAACGGCAGTCTAAAAAGTTTTGTTCATTGAATGCTACAAATCTTTTTAGACGCCCGATATTCAAGTATAAGTTTTAGTCAAACTGCTAATTAAACCGCAGCTTCTTTCTCTACTGCCAGCTTACCACGATAGTAGCCACATGCACCACATACAGTGTGATATACATGCCATTCACCGCAATTCGGGCAAATAGCCAATGTAGGAGCTACTGCTTTATCATGAGTTCTTCTCTTTGCAGTTCTTGTTTTTGACTGTCTTCTCTTAGGATGTGCCATTTTCTTTAATCTTTAATTGTTATCTAATATTTTCTTTAATTCGTCCCAACGCGGGTCTACCGCAGTTTCCGTATCATCGTTTACAAGTTCGTTGCTCTCCTCCGGTACAAAACCTTCTTCGTCCATTTCATCATCCGGAGTAGTACGCAGATGCTTGCTCAATTTACTGCTCATCGCTTTGTTGCACTTACCCGGAGCGTGTATATGCTTCATCGGGATAGCCAACGCTATAAACTCATACATGAACCACGCTACATTGATTTCCCCTTCTTCCTCGGGGATTACGATAAGGTTATCACCTTCCTCAGCGTATTCATGTCCGAACTTCACCAGTAGCTTATCTGTGGAGCTTACAGGCTGTTCCATATCATCCAAACAGCGGTCGCATGGAACCCACACTATTCCGTCTGTCTGAAAGTTCAATTCGAAAGCACGAGACGTTTTCTTTACAACCAAAACAACATTGACTTTGCCCTTCTGTACTTCCGGGCCATCAATATTAGCGAAGAAAAGGTTGTCCAATACAAATTCATATTTGCATGAATCTGCCTGCATACCTTTCAAATCTATTTTGTATTTATCAAACTTTCCCAAAGCTTCTTTTATTTATTCGGGCGACAAAGATACAAATAATTATCCTCATTATGTAGCATTTAGGGTAAAATATTCACTTTTTTATATTCATTTCACCCCATTCTGTCCGGCAATACCTGCCGAAACCAAGTTCTTAAAACGAATAAAGCCCCCGTATCATCCGATACGGAGGC